>DLXW01000179.1 GCA_003448685.1 Cyanothece sp. UBA12306 | reverse complement strand
GGGAGTGTGGGGAGTGTGGGGAACAAGGGTATCTTCTACTTTCTCAAATTCGTTAGTTTCCTCCTCAGACTCCAATGCTTCAGTAATACGAATAATGCGGCGAATATGTCCTGAAAAAGTGGATAAACTTTGTTCGATAGATTGTTCATCCCCAATGTCTGCTAGAATCTGGTCAAACCAAGGTAATTCCACTGGTTCTCTGGCAGGGATAAATAAACCTACTTTAGCCATCAAAGCTACTAAACCTAGTGTTTTCAGGGTAACAGTTTTACCTCCAGTATTGGGTCCGGTAATCGCGACTACTCTAATCTTAGGATCAACCAAGACATTGATGGGAACGACGGAAACCCCTTGTTCGTGTTTCTGTTGCCACACTAGAAGGGGATGACGTAATTGTCTGAGGGTTATGGGTTCCCCTTGTTTAAAGTCAATAAATCTGGGGATATTTCCTTCTAACCAGAGGCTATAACGGGCTTTTGCTGTTGCTAAATCAAGAATAGTAGCGATCGCCAATAAGTAATCTAAATCATCGTATAGTTTAGCTACTTCTTCGCTTAAATTCCGCAAAATTGCTGTTTCTTCTACCTGTTCCTGACGTAAATATTGACGGCGCTGGTTACCCCATTGCACAATAGAATTAGGTTCGATGTATAGGGTTGCTCCTGTACTAGAAGTATCGTGAATAATCCCTGGAATTTGGTCTTTTTGGGGAGCTTTTACGGCCAGAACAAAGCGATCGCCCCTTTGGGTAATAACAGGTTCTTGAATTGCTCCCCCTTGACGTTGAATAATATTCTGTAATTTCTGGTAAATGCGATCGCGTAAGTCTTTGAGGTGCTGACGGATACCCCCTAATTTGGGACTGGCGCGATCGGCAACTTTTCCCGCTTCATCGATGCAATGGTGGATTTTTTGTTCTAATTCTGGATAAGTACGTATATCCTCAACTAATTCGCTTAAAACTGGTAAATTCTCTTGATCCTCTATTATTCTCCTCAGCCTTCTCATTCCTGCTAAGGTGGTGGCGATATTTAGTAATTCTTGTCCCGAAATCATTCCCCCTAATTTAACCCGTTCTAGGGAGTCTCCGATGTCAGTAATTCCTTCAAAAGACCATTTTACAGTTAAACTTTGTTCTAAATGGTATATTTCTTGAGTTTGAGCTAAAAGTTGCTTACTTTCTTTAATATTAGCCGGAGGAGATAATTTCTGAGCTGATAATGATCCTAATTTTGTCGCAGCAAAGGTGGCTAAGTGTTGACATAACCGAGGCCATTCTAGGAGTTCTAAAGTTTCTTGTTCAATCAAGGCTTAAAATGTTAATTTTTACAAAGAATTATAATTCTGAATCTAGTCCCTACTCTATAGGTTAACAAAAAAAATTAATTATTCATGGGCAACGATACGATCTCGTCCTTGTTGCTTAGCTTGATATAATGCTTGATCGGCTTGATAAATTAACTGCTCAACTAAACTTTGATAATTTGTTCCTAAAGGTGTTTGGGGTGGAATAATACTGGCTATTCCCACACTAATTGTTACATAATCTTTGATCAGCGATTCTTCGTGGGTTATAGCTAATTTATGGACTTGCTCTCGAATTAATTTAGCGATATAGTTGGCTCCACGAATATTAGTATTAGGTAAAATAATAGCAAATTCTTCACCTCCCCAACGAGCTACTAAATCAGGTGGCCTTCTGATGGTATTAGCAAGGGTTTTAGCAATTTTCTTTAAACAATCATCTCCCATTTGATGTCCGTAGCAATCATTGTAAGCTTTAAAACAATCTACATCACACATAATTAAGGATAAGGGATTTTGATCTCTAGCCATCCGTCGCCATTCTTGGACTAAAACTTGATCAAAATGACGACGATTAGATACTTGGGTTAATCCATCTAAATTGGCTAAAATTTCTAATTTTTGATTGGCTTCTTTTAGCTGTTCTAGTAAATTACTTTGAGCAATAGCGATTCCTAATTGAGCAGCAACAGCTTCTAAAAATTTAACTTCTTCTTCTGTCCATTGACGATGATGATTACATTGTTCTAAATAAATCAATCCGTTAGGATTTGATTGATAATAGGTTTTAATTATCATAATGGATTTGACACCACGATTTAACAAAAATTCTTGACTTTTTTGTAATCTTTTCTCTTGATAAACATTGTCACTAAAAAATATATTTTGATCTGATAAAATAATTTGTAAATCTGAATTATTTTGTAATAAATTTTCTCGGTCTATAATAGAAGGTTCTCCAGAATCTAAATACTCAGCAACATAGAGAATTATAGGAATTGGCTCATTAATATAACTTTGGATAATACAACGATTTACTTGAAAGGTTTGTCCGATTTGTTGGGCTGCTGTTTCAAAAATATGTTGAATATCTAAAGAAGAGCGAATATCTTCTGTTATTTGTTGTAAAAGGACATTTTGTCGGAGATTTTCCCGCAAGGTAAATTCTGATTTTTTTCGTTGTGCAATTTCTTTTTGAAGTTGAATATTTTGTTCAGCTAATAGTCTTGACATTTCACGATTCTGGCTGATATCACGTACAGTAATTGCCAAGCCATCTTCTAATTTAACTGCTGTGCAAGCATACCATATTTGTTGATTATTTTTAGTATAGCAAAAGTCTTTTTGCAGAGTTTCTCCTGTTTCAACAACTTCTACTAATGAAGCAAAAATATTGACATCAATTGACTCTATCAATTTTTTAAATTTAATTTTTCCAATTATATCTTCTGCTTCAATGCCTAAAGTTTCTAGGACAATTTTGTTAGCAATTATACAGCGAAAATCTTTGATTTCTCCAGTGACATATCTGATGGATTCCATGGCAAGTATGCCATCAGAAAATACATTCAAAATATTTGATATCCAAGAATTAGAAAAAGCAATTTTTTTAGCATATTCTTCTTTTGTTCGAATTGTTTCTTTTAATTTTTGATTACTTTTCTGTAATTGTGATTTAAGTAGGTGAATTTCTAACTGATTGTCCACCCTAGCTAAAACTTCCGTCACCTCAAAAGGTTTAGTAATATAATCAACCCCACCTAATTCAAAAGCTTTTATTTTATCAAAAGTTTGTTCTAAACCACTAATAAAAATAATAGGAATATCCCTAGTTTCTGGATTATCTTTTAGTCTTTTACAAACTTGATAGCCATCTATATCGGGCATGACAATATCTAATAAAATCAAGTCAGGTAATTCTACTTTAATATTTTTAAGAGCTAAGTATCCATCGGAAAAAACACGAACTTTATAGCCTTTTTCACACAACATCTTGGTGAGAAAGTTAAGATTAGATTGCTTATCATCAATCACCAAAATATTGATCTTAGATTCAGTTGGTGTGTCTTGATTCATAAATAGTTAAGAGTGAGTGTAAAGAGCGAAATAGAGCATTAATAATCAATGGTTCGAACAGGAAAAAGTTTAAATCTTGATCACCATCTTGATCTATTTTATGTTTATTTTACCCATCTGCTAACAGAAAAATGAATAATTAAAGAGGTATGGCATCTTCTGTCATTCTCTATGTTTGTATCCCAAAGGGATAACTGTTTGCTACGATGAGGATTGCTCCAAATTAAGGAAAATGCGATTGAGGCTATGGCCACTGCTTATATTATTGGATTGGGAAGATCGGGCATTGCTGCGGCTAGAGTATTAAAAACAGAAGGATGGGAAGTAATTTTAAGCGATCGCGCCCATTCTTCAACTCTAGAGGTGACACAACAGGAACTAGGACAAGAAGGTATTACTGTGAGATTAGCAGATAAACCCGTCTTGAGCGACTCCAAACTACCTAATCTAATTGTAGTAAGTCCTGGAGTGCCTTGGGATCTCGATTTTTTACAAAAAGCACGCGATCGCGGTATTGATGTTATTGGAGAATTAGAATTAGCTTGGCGATATTTAAAATTATCTCCCTGGGTAGGAATTACAGGAACTAACGGAAAAACCACTACTACTGCCTTAGTATCAGCCATATTCCAAGCATCAGGCCTCAATGCTCCAGCTTGTGGTAATATTGGCCATGCAGCCTGTGAATTAGCCCTATCTCAAATTAAAACCCCTAATAGCACCCCTTTTGATTGGATTATCGCCGAAGTTAGTAGCTATCAAGCAGAGTCAGCACGAGAACTCGCGCCTAAAATTGGAATTTGGACTACCTTTACCCCTGATCATCTTCACCGACATAAAACCCTAGAAAATTACTATGCCATTAAAGCTTCCCTACTTCATCGTTGTGAATTGCAAATATTTAATGGTGATGATCCCTACTTACATCAGGTAGGTTTACATCAGTGGGCTGATGCTTATTGGACAACCACTAAAGGACAAGATCATTTACTTTGTGATCCTTCTCAAGGAATCTATATAAAAGATAATTGGATTGTGGCTTTTGGGGAATTAATTGTTCCTCTTAATTTATTTAAAATGATTGGTGATCATAATCAACAAAATCTCTTAATGGCTGTAGGTGCAGCCCGATTAGCAGGAATTGAAAAAGGCGCGATCGCTGAAGCTATTGCTACCTTTAAAGGGGTTCCTCATCGTCTAGAATTGATTAGAAATATTGAGGGTATTAAGTTTATTAATGATAGTAAAGCGACTAATTATGATGCGGCTGAAGTTGGTTTAGCTTCTGTGAATGCTCCAATAATTTTAATTGCAGGGGGAGAAGCAAAAGAAGGCGATGATACGCGTTGGATTAACGAAATTAAAGCAAAAGTTTCTACAGTATTATTAATAGGAGAAGCTGCTGAAATTTTTGCTAAACGCCTCGAACAATTAGATTATCAAACTTATGAAGTTGTGGAAACTATGGATAATGCAGTTAAAAGAGGTTGGGAATTAGCCAAAAAACAGAACTCTAAAGCAGTTTTGCTATCCCCTGCTTGTGCTAGTTTTGATCAATACCAAAATTTTGAAGAACGTGGAGACCACTTTAGGAAACTTTGTAGTGATTTAGGGAATTAAATCAGAAGATTTCCTAATCGTAGTGGGCAGTTAAGTTGACTTGTATCCTACCTCTTTCTTAAGATTTACTTTACAAATACTTTGTAACAAGCGGTAGAATAATCTGCAATATGTGTGTGGAGTGTTAAGTATGGAATCAAATTTTTTAACAGCTGTTTTTCTACCTTTAGCACTATTTATAATTATGCTAGGTATGGGACTTGGTCTTACTCTAGATGATTTTAAAAGAGTTTTGATTGAACCCAAAGCCGTCATTGTTGGACTGATCGCTCAACTAATTTTATTACCTATTGTTGGTTTTGTCTTCGCTACCGTTTTTCCCCTAACTCCTGAATTGGCAGTAGGAGTGATGATTTTAGCAGCTTGTCCTGGGGGTTCTACCTCCAATATGATTACCTACCTAGTTAAGGGAAATGTTGCTCTGTCTGTTACCCTCACGGCAATTAGTAGCCTCATTACGGTGTTAACTATCCCCATAATAGTTAATCTCTCTATGGAAAATTTTATGGGTTCCCAGACTGCTTTGCAATTACCTTTTGTAAAAACAGTGATTCAGATTGCTGTTATCACTCTGATTCCCGTTAGTCTTGGCATGGTTTTACATCGCTACACACCAAGATTAGCAGCTAATTTGCAAAAAAGTGTCAAATGGTTGTCTCTATTCTTTTTAGCTTTAATTATTGTTGGTTTATTGCTTAAAGAACGAGCTAATGTGACTAGCTTTTTCTTTCAGGTTGGTTGGGTGATGCTTGTGTTAAATATTGTCATGATGGCTTTGGGATATACTATTGCCACTTTTTCTCAGTTAGATCAACCTAGTGCTAAATCAATTACAGTTGAAGTAGGTATCCAAAATGGAACTTTAGCGATCGCTATTGCTAGTACACCCACATTACTTAATCTGCCAACTATGGCTATTCCTGCGGCAGTATATTCGTTAATTATGTTTGCTACTAGCGCGGCTTTTGGTATCGTAAAGTTTTAATAAAAGCCCTAGTTTATGAATAGTCAAAGCGAGATGGTGCGCTAACAAAATGTAAGGCACCATTTATCTGAATCTATCAATATATGAACTGATCGATCCTTCAATCAGAAGATTATTCAATCGAATTATTAACTAGGCTTGATGACGTGCATAATCATCTTGAAAACGGATAATATCATCTTCTCCTAAATATTCTCCATTTTGAACTTCAATGAGGATTAATTTAATGACCCCTGGATTTTCTAGTCGGTGAGAAGTACACTGAGGAACATAAGTAGATTGATTGGCAGCTAAAATCTCTTCTTGGCCATCACAAGTAACTTTAGCAGTACCTGCCACAACTATCCAGT
>DLXW01000180.1:5658-5855 GCA_003448685.1 Cyanothece sp. UBA12306 | reverse complement strand
GAGTTTTACTTGGAGACTTCTGCTATACAATACCTCGACTCCGTCGACGGGAGTATGTCAATAAAAAATGGCCAATTAAACCATTTTCAAAGGGAACCCAACGGGCTAATCTGGGAGAAAGTAGAAATTTTTTAAGTTTTCCCATGCCTTTTTCTGTAAATCCGATTAAATTTGGTACTGATGGCTGGCGCGGTGTC
>DLXW01000180.1:0-5452 GCA_003448685.1 Cyanothece sp. UBA12306 | reverse complement strand
TTTGAACGCGTGGCTATGTTAGCTCCCTTAGCAGCTAAAGTTTTAGCAGACAACTATGGAACTTCCTCCGGGCAAAAATTGATTATTGTGGGTTACGATCGCCGTTTTTTGGCCGAAGAATTCGCCCAAGTTGCCGCTGAATCTATTCAAGAAGCTGGATTTGACGTTATTTTATCCCAATCTTATGCTCCTACTCCGGCTTTTAGTTGGACAGCGAAACAACAAAACGCCTTGGGGGCAATTGTTTTAACCGCCAGTCATAATCCTGCTAAGTATTTAGGCTTAAAAGTTAAAGGAGCTTTTGGGGGTTCGGTTTCCCCGGAAATTACCCAACAAATTGAAGATTTATCGTCTAATCCCCCGATTTTCAAGAATAAACCTGGGACTTTAACTCATTTTGATCCTTGGGCAAGTTACTGTCAAGGATTGCAAAAAAAAGTTAATATTCAAGCAATTCGAGAAGGGATTACATCGGGTAAATTAAGGGTTTTCGCTGATGTAATGCACGGAGCAGCCGCAACTGGGTTAGAACGGTTATTAGGCTGTGCTATTGAGGAAATTAATGGTGATCGTGATCCCCTATTTGAAGGGGGTGCGCCTGAACCTTTACCTCGTTATTTATCGAAGCTATTCGAGACAATTAAAATTGCTGCTCGTGAGGAAACAAATGGGTTAAGGGTTGGCTTAGTTTTTGATGGAGATAGCGATCGCATTGCGGCTGTTGATGGGCAAGGAAATTTCTTGAGTTCTCAAGTTTTAATCCCTATTTTAATTGATCATTTAGCTAAACGGAAAGGGTTTACTGGAGAGATAGTTAAAACTGTTAGTGGTTCGGATTTATTCCCCCGTTTAGCTGAACTTTATCAGCTTGAAGTCTATGAAACTCCCATTGGTTATAAATACATTGCTGATCGAATGTTAACAGCAGATGTTTTAGTAGGTGGGGAAGAGTCTGGAGGAATTGGCTATGGAACCCATATTCCTGAACGAGATGCTTTATTATCTGCTTTGTACATATTAGAAGCAATTGTGGAAAGCGGAGAAGATTTAGGTCAATATTATGCTCGTCTACAGGATAAAACTAACTTTCATAATGCCTATGATCGCATTGATTTGCCCTTAGCTAGTATGGAAGTACGAACTAAATTAGTTAACCGTTTACAGACAGAACCTCTTCAAGAAGTTGCTGGGCAATCTGTAATAGACTGTTCAACAAAAGATGGTTATAAACATCGTTTGGCCGATGGAAGTTGGTTATTAATTCGCTTTAGTGGCACTGAACCCGTATTGCGTTTGTACTGCGAATCTTTAACTACAAAACAAGTACATCAAACCTTAAACTGGGCTAAAGAGTGGGCTAATTCCGTTTAACAATGATAAGAGTAGTCAATTTGCTTCGCTCCAATTAAAAATGATCAAATTTAATTTTTAATTAAAACTGATCATCAGTTATTTACATATAAGCTGATTAAATAACAATGCAATCAATGATTACTGATTGCATTTTTGTTTATTATTCCTCATTTTATCTATACTTTTTATCTTAAATAAAACTTCGTCGAAGCTAAAAGTCTTGCTCGAAAAAATGTTGATTTTTGCCTACTTACTAACTTTGACTTGAATAGCACTTAGAATTGGCGTTCTAAACTTCAGTAAAACAAGCAAACTAATTAAATGAATAGACCAATGAGCAATTACGAGTCCCCAGACGATCCCAGCTAAGGCACTAGCAACAGCCAACACCCAAAAAATATCATTCTCTGTCTGTTGATACCACAAAATACTACCTATGGATATAATAAGGAGTAAAAGAGGGAAAATGACGAACATCATAATAATCACCTGCGTGTGTGGCTCGAGTGGGTAAAAGCGTGGATGGATCTGGTGCTAGGCAAAAGACAATTAAGATCGTTGTTGTTGCCAATTGTTTAAATCTATACTGAGACTGCTATAGCTATTCGATTCCCATCTTTGACGCTTATTGCTCTCACGATAGCATTACTTTATGAGAAAAATCCGTAATATGAACTATTAAACCGAGAAATTGTAAGAAATCTTTGCATAACTTTAAACTTCAATTCATAAAAAATTGAGCCGAAGGCGAACAGGCGATCGCCTAACAAGCCTGAAGATGATTTACAATGAATTATTAACTACCAACTTCAGTAGATAGAAAACTTGAATTGATCATGAAAAATTATGATTGGATTGTAATTGGTGGTGGAATTACTGGATCAGCGTTAAGCTATGAGTTGGCAAAAAAAGGCTTAAAGATTTTATTATTAGAAAAAGAACTCAACCCCGATAATGCAACTCGTTATAGCTATGGGGGACTTGCTTACTGTTCAGGCACTGATGAATTATCTCGTCAACTTGCTCAAGATGGCCTAGAAATTCATCGTAATTTGTCACAAGAATTAGAAGGGGATACAGAGTTTCGAGATCTAGATTTATTACTTACTATAAATCCAGAAGATGATCCTAAAAAGGTTATCAAATATTATGATGAGTTTGCCATTAAACCTGAACTTTTAACCATCGAAGAAGCTTGTGAATTAGAACCACTCTTAAACCCTAAGGCGATTTCTGGAGGGTTAAGACTGCCTTGCGCACATATCAACCCTCCAAAGACAAACCAAGCTTATCAGCAAGCATTTCTTCGACTAGGGGGAGAACTTAAATTTGAAAAAGTAGTAGAACTAATTAACGTCGAAAATTCAATTGAAGGAGTAGTAACATCTACTGACAAGCATTATAGTAAAAATACCGTAGTTTGTGCGGGAGGTTTAAGCCGTTCTTTACTGAAAACAGCAGGAATTACCGTTGATTTATATTTTACCCATGCTCAATTAATAATTACACCTCCTGTGGATCTTAATCTGAGAACCTTGGTCATGCCGGCTAATTCAAAACGCCTCATGGTAGAATCCGAAATTAATAGCGATCAATGGGATAATATTAGTTCAGAATTGATCGCAGATGTCATGGAACCTGGGGCAATTCAATTTCGAGATGGTAGCTTTTGTTTAGGACAAATTAGCCAAATTCGTACTAATCCAACTGCGACTATTGCTCCCCATTCTAGTCAAGAAATAATTAGAAAAAAAGTTGGGCAATTTCTTCCGGCTTTGCAAAATTTGCCAGGAACTTGGCATAATTGTTTAGTGGCTTTTACTCCACATTCTCAGTCATTAGTGGGAAAAATAGCAGATTTCCAGGGTATTTATCTTTTTTCTGGGTTTACCAGTACCTTGATCTTCGCTCCCCCTCTGGCCAGATATTTTGCTGATTGGGTAACAGGTAAAGAAGAAGAGAGACAAGATTTTTTAATTAACCTGAGTTGACGGATCAGCTTAAATACTGCTCAATTTGATCTGATATATTTTCTAGATTAGCTAAAATTTGGCATAAATTACCTAAATTAGCTATTTTAAAACCAGGCTAACTTTTCTTTCTTCGTTTATCTTAAGAACAAATTAAACAAAGATTAAGAAGCAAATCTTGATTTTTATTTAACTTATAATCTTTGAACCTGATACCTCCCAAGAGTGTTATTTTATGAGAAGAAATTATTGCTCTAACTATTTTTGGTAATTAATAATGATCTCAAATTCTCCTATGGTAACTGCTTTCTTGTATGGAATTATTAGTGCCTGTTCCATGCCATTAGGTTCTATTACCGCCTTACTATGGACTCCAGTTTCCCGTATGATAGCATTTTTAACTGCTTTTGGGGGTGGGGCTTTGTTAGCCGCCTTAGTAATTGATCTAGTAGGAAATGCCACACAAAAAGGACATATTTTAGAATTAGTTATAGGTTCAATTATTGGTAGTTTATTCTTTACTTTTGTGAATCAATTGGTCAATAATTCTGGCGGATTTTTGCGAAAACCTTCTACGACTCTTTCCCATTTAACACAAAAAGAATCACGTCGTTTTCAACAACGAGTTACTAATCTCAAAAGAAGCAATCTGTTGCAAAAATCTCCTAAATCCCTCAGACAAAAATTAGCTAAACTGTTATTAGTTGCTCATTATCCCAAAGGAACCAACATTTATCGACAAGGAGACCCCAGTGAAAGTCTTTATATTATTAGAAAAGGACAAGTTCAATTATTAGATCCTCAATCCGACTTTCAATCTTTCAAAAAGCTACAAGAAAATGATATTTTTGGTCAATTTGCTTTTTTAACTGCATCCCCTCATCAAAGTGTTGCCCAAGCCACAGAAGACACCGAAATTGACATCTTACCACGTCCTGACTTTGAACAATTATTGCCCACATCTCCCTATCTTTGCCAAGAAACCGAATTGTTTTGGCAGACTCAAGAACTATCTAATTACTTACAACAACGTCAAAAACTCGATGAAACTCAGGTTAACCATTGGCTAAAAGCAGCCACCGAAAAATTACACAGGGAAGGGGTTATTTTACCGGCTGTTAAAATTGAACGTCATATTCAAGAATTCTGGCCAATTGCCCGACAGATTACCCGATTTCCTATTTTTCGCTATTTATTTCACTATGAACTGCTAGAAATTGCTCAACGTTTAACCCATCATCACCGGAAGGATGGTCATGTCTTTTTTCAACCAGAAGAAGCTTCAGATCGTCTTTTTATTATTCATCAAGGAGAAGTAGAAATTGTTTATCCCCATCATTTACAAAAACCTCCTATTGTCTTAAAAGCAGGGGATCCTATTGGCGAATTATCCTTTGTCACTGGGGCCAAACATTCAGTTAGTGCGATCGCCTTGACAGATGTTCAAGTTTGGGCGCTAAGAAAACGGGATTTTGAGGAAATGTTACAACAATCAAACAACCTCGAAGAAAGTGTTAAAAACTTTTTAGCAGAACCAAAAATTGAGAATTACCTTCTTAAACAACAAAATTTCACTTCTTCTCAAGCGGGACAATGGATAGAAAAAGCCTGTCAAAGTATGAATGCTGGTCATTTAATTCCTTCAACTAGTACCATGTCTAATACGGTTGCTCAACATAAAGACGCGCCTATGGCGATTTGGTTAGGATTATTAATGGATGGTATTCCTGAAGCTTTAACCATCGGAGCGCATATTATAACAGCTCCTTTAAGTCCTTCTTTATTAGCCGGATTATTTATTGCCAACTACCCAGAAGCTTTATCAAGTTCCCAAGGAATGAAAGAACAAGGATTTCCTGTGAAGAAAATCTTAATCATGTGGGGTTCTATTATGTTAATTACTGGCATTTTAGCAGCAGTAGGAACTATTTTATTTGCTAATGTTCCAGAAAATTGGGTTTCCTTGGTGGGAGCTATGGCTGCCGGTGCGATGTTAACAGTAATTTCTGAAACTATGCTACCTGAAGCTTATGCTAAAGGGGGTTCTATTGTTGGAATGTCTACGGTTTTAGGATTTTTATCTATTATTGTCATTAATAGTTGGGGACATTAGACCTCTTGCAAAAGTT
>DLXW01000235.1:8920-9192 GCA_003448685.1 Cyanothece sp. UBA12306 | reverse complement strand
TACTGACTTGGAGACTTCGTTAGGTGATCCCCGCAGTCACAACGGGGATTTTGGGCAAAACCTAGGCAGTATCGGGATACCAGCGATCGCCTCTAACCTCGAAACCATTTATAAACACCATAACCAAGTAAACCTGCACCAGCGACTGCTAGAGGAACACCAGCTACAGTACAGACAGCTCCTCCTACAACCATACCAGCTTGTGCTATTCCACCTAATGCTGCTGCGGCTCCTGTGGCGGCTCCTGTTACAGCAGTAGTAGTAGTAGTAGT
>DLXW01000235.1:8059-8640 GCA_003448685.1 Cyanothece sp. UBA12306 | reverse complement strand
AGCAGTAGTAGTAGTAGTAGTTCCAGCTACTGTTGTAGCTACAGTTGCTATTTGTAATGTACTAGTTCCTAATCCGATAGCTGCACTAGTATTACTAACAGCTACACCTGCACCAACAGCACTTCCTACTAATTCGCCACCTGTTGCAACTAAACCTGCACCACCTGCAACGGCAACACCACCAACAGTTGTGGGATCTTGATCCATTAGGAGAATCCTCCGTCCTTATAATAAACAATTAGCAAACGAATAGTTCGAAAAACAAAAATGAATCCTATAACAATTAAAATAATGCCAAACAGCACGATATAAGGAGGAAAAGAAGCAATTTCGGCATTGGCAAAAGTGATACCGGTAAGTATCAATATTGATGCTAAAAGCGCATTGATGCCGGCTTTTTTCAAAGTATCGAGAGGCATTACTTTAAAGCTTTTCTCTGCCAAAAATGGATTTCAATAATCCTATTGTAGTTTAAGATATTGATTTTTGTCAACAATTAATAGAGATAGATATATCAAAGGCAGGGGGCAGAAGGCAGGAGGGAAAACTAATCTATGACTAGGTTTTGAGGATCTTGGCTG
>DLXW01000235.1:6788-7806 GCA_003448685.1 Cyanothece sp. UBA12306 | reverse complement strand
TTTGAGGATCTTGGCTGTCCTAGATCTATGCTTCGACTGCTATGATCAAGCAATTGACCAATCTTTCTGTAGCGTCTCCGATGTCTATTTAATTTAATTGAGTTTGAGATTACGATAAACTTGCTCGATAGTAAAACTGAGGTTAATACTTTTGAGTTCTATGGTATCTCCTTCTGTATAATTAATGATAATCCATTCTCCTGCGTTATTTTTATGATATAAATCTATTTCTATACGGGTAGAACTTACTAATAAATAGTCTTGTAAAATAGGGTTTTGGCGGTAAATTCTAAATTTTTTACCTCTGTCGTAAGCTTCTGTGCTATCTGATAAGACTTCAATAATTAAGCAGGGATAAGTAATATAGTTAGGGGTATTTTTGTCTCTTTCATCACAGGTAACACTAGCATCTGGATAGGTATAGTCATAGGTGTTAGCCATTTTTACTTTTATATCAGAATTGCCTATTATGCAATTAGTATTTTCTAAATGCCTTTCAAACATCGCTGTAAAGCGAATAGCTATGCGACCATGATTAACTGTACCACCACCCATGGCGTAAATTTGACCGTTAATATATTCATGTTTGTCGGTTTGTTTTTCTTCCCAAATAAAATATTCTTCAGGGTTTAATCTGGGGAATTGATCTTTTGCTGCAATCATATTTTTTACTTAATTTTAAGCACAACTCTCTCTCCATAAGATAGTAACTTATCTAAGGTTTCCAAACGATTAGACCAGGTTTTAACTTGATAGGAATAGTTTCTTTTATGTTGACCCATCCACTTAGGAAACTGCTGTTCAAATTGCTTTAACTGTGTCTTTGCTGCTAATAAATTACTGCGGGAAGGCTGATTAGATAATTTATTAAGAGCAACCCCTAACTCATTACTTTTACTACTCCAAGCTTTAAGGTTTGAATCTTCCATTAATAATTTCTTATTAGTTAACAGAAAACTCCACTCTTTTTGCAAAGCTTGATAACGAGATGATGCAGTTTTAAAAGGTTGACGATAGG
>DLXW01000235.1:0-6630 GCA_003448685.1 Cyanothece sp. UBA12306 | reverse complement strand
GATAGGGTAAAGGTTGGGACTCTTTAGGGGTTTGAATTCGACTAAAAATACGTTGTAAATCAGGAGTTAAATTTTCTGCGGCAAACAAAGCAAAGCCTCCTGTAGGCAGATTTCGCACTAATTGTAATTTGTCAATGGTTACCGCATCAGGAACTTTTAATAACCGTAAACCAGGTATAATTAAAGCCGAATTAGGTACGGATTTATCAAATAAAGGTTGAATTCGATCTTCAAATTTTCCCGTATCCAAAGCATAGGTCATTAACACAATCATATCCATCCAACCTCGTCCCATCCATTCTTCCCAATTTTGTTGTAATTGAAAAAGACGCTTTCTTCTTTCTATGGGAAATACCGAGGCTGATAGAATTAAATTAGGTTTCTTGCGCTTCAATCTGGCAGAAGCAGTGGCGACAAAACTATCAATTTGATTGATCCGAAATCCAGTCCATTGATTCCATAAAGCATGGCCAGGATTAATATTAATTGGATCAACCCCTGTTATATCTTTAAACAGGGCGCGAGAGGTTTTACTATAGCCAAAAGTTTGATCGGCTTGAGGTGATTGGAAAGGATAGCGAATATAATCAAATTGAATGCCATCCACATCATAATTGGTGGCAATTTCATCAAGTAAAGCTAATAAATATTCTCGGACTTCAGGATTAGAAGGATCTAAAAAAGCTTTCTTAAATTGAATACCGCGATCAAAATAATTGCCCTTCTTATCCATAATTCCCCAATCTCGATTGCGAGAGAGAACTGGACCTAAATAGTCTTCTGGTTGTCCCAAAACCTGGTTATGACCCTGATTAGCTGCGGCAAATATCCAAACCCAGGCGTGTAATTCCATGTTCCTTTCATGGGCTAATTTAACCGCCGCTTTGAGGGGGTCCCAACCGCGAATTAAAGGATTTTGTTCAGGGGCGACGCGACTGGGATAAATGGGGTAACTAGAGTTAATTGTTTCTAAAAATACGGTATTAATGCCTGCTTCGGCTATACGGTCAAAAATTTGGGCTAAATCTGCTTCAGAACGGGCTTTAACTAGGGTTCCTCGATCTAACCACATAGCCCGCACTTCTGGTTGAGCAAATTGGCGATCAGTGGGATAGTGATCCCAAAGGGTACGCCGCGCCTTTAACCACCTTTGTCGGGCTTGAACATATTGTCCACGGTTAACTAATTGACGGAATTCTCCTAGGCCTTGCTTAGCTTCAATGATTGCTTCTGATGAAGGATGAAAGTTAGTTGGAGGGTTTTGTTCGACAATATTATCAAAGTTTTCAATGATCTTTTTGAGGGATAATTCCACATTGCTATTGTAAGCTTCTGCTGCCAAAAGGGTTGTTTCAAAACGAGCAATTAGACTCTTGAGTTCCTCTTCCATAGACTGGATTTGTTGGGGAGAAAGAGAGGAATTGAGGGAGGAAGCAACGGTTTGATTAGAATAGGAAATAGGAATGGCAGATTGGGGTGACAAAGGGGTTGAAGGTTGATTGGGTGGTAAGGGACGAATTGGTGGTCTTTGTGGCCTATTGGGATTGGATTCTGACGGTAAAATAGGAAAGGTTTCCTCAGATTGAGGGCGATTTGAGCGACAAGGGATAATGGGGTCTAATCCTACAATATTTAATTGATTGTTCCGGTTAATGCCATAGTGATTTAAGATGTTTGTGAGCCAGGAAATATCCAATTCTAAGGACGACACTTGATCTACTCCCCAACGCCATCCTAAAAAGGTACTATCTTCCGTAAAGACAACCGCTGGCGGTTTACCTTGGGTTAACCAGACAGCAGCAGTTTGACTCTCAATAGCGGTGGGAATGATGACCCCTCCGATAATGGTACTCCTGAGTTGATCGCGGTTAAGTCCCGATAATGCGTTTTGGGGAATGACTTGAAGAGTCGATGGTGCAGAGTTGGAGTAACCCCAGTAGGCCCCAAATAGCGATCGCAATTGAGTTTTTACTTCTTGTTCTGATAAATTACCCGTAGGGCCACTAATAATTAGTTTTCCTCCTTGCTGCATCCAGCTTTCTAATGCCTCTGCTTGAATTCCTGTGATCTGTCCAATATTGGGCAAAAATAAGACCCGAATATTTTGTAAATCCTCTAGAGTTTGCCACTTTTGGGCATCAAGGACACAGTAACTAATTCCAGTGGCTATCAGGCGATTACGAATGGAAGACCATTGATGGCTATTTTCTCTACTTTGAACCACCCCAACTCTTCCCATAAATGCTTGTGCAGCAGGAACAAATAGGGTTGACGAAATGAGGTAACTAAAGAAGGTTAATAGGATGGTTGAAGGGTATCTAAGAATATTGGGGGACTTTATGTCTTTTGGGGTCACACTTTTTTTCTTGAACACCACACACTCTCCTTAATCTTTCGTTAGTTTCTAGTTTTACTAATTTTATTAGTCAAGGTCAATTCTCAGGCTAAAGGTCTATTTTACCTTAAACCTCGTTGAAATCAATTAGATTCTAATCTTTTTTGCCATTCTTGATCAATTTTATCCGATGACTCAATTTCTTGTTGTAAGATATCTTTTTCGGTCGAATAGGTAATATCATCTTCTGTGATTACTTTCTTAGCAGCAAATTTATTAGCATAAGCCATTTTTTGCTGTAAATTTTGACTGGGTTCTTCTATTATTTCAGCTTTTGCTTGTCGCTGTAAATTACGAGATTCAATTTTATTATTCTTGTACTGAATCCAAAAATACCTAATTAAAGGAGTTGCCAAAAAAGCTATTGCATAGGTTAACAAAATACCGTAAATCGAATCAACAAAAACAACTAATCCTCCTATTTGATTGACAACCTCAGGTTCTTTTAAAAGAGATCCTAATACTAAAGCAAGAATAAAATTCAAAGACCCTAAACCAATAGCCAACATAATTTGACCACTACTAGCATGGGTAAAACGGTAGAGATTTTCTTTTAAATAACTTCCAACTGAACGCTTAGTTTGGTTTTGTACTGTGACTTGTAATTCGGGAAAATAATAAATAATTTCTCCTTGGGGTGAGACTTCTGGATAACCATTAAATTTGCTTAAAGCAGGCAGTATATAATCTTCATTCTCTTGATTGTATTGAGTGATATTATCGAGATAGGGGGCAATCTGTTGAGCAATCACAGCCCCACTATTATTGCGGATAACAGCACCGATTTCTTGCCAGCGACGCTCTTCTAAATCATAATTAGGATTGCCATCACCGAAAAGAAAAGAAAAGATTGCTTCTAGAAAATCAAGCTCACTTTTTTGTGCTTTTTTTTGATTATTTTGTACTGGTTGATCTTGATAGCGATTATAATCATAATTGGGGTAAAAAATCCAGAATAAATCTGAGAAATTTGGCAAGAAAAATAATCTTAATCCTCCAACACTTCCTTCCCTACTACCACGGGAATCATTATTTCCTTCACGACTAGAATTCACCGAGATGATGATCATAGCAATGGTGATCATCATCAAAATAATCGAAGCAATTAAAATAACGCCAAAGGAAATACGAATCAAATAAAAAATAACTCTCCAAACTTTTTCCCATATTTCTTTTAAGCGAATTTTCCAATATTTATTTCGCAAAATTGTTCGAAAATTAGGAGGAAAAAGATAAACGATATCTCCCGAATCAGCGACTTGTAAGTGTCCCCCTGCATCAGCAGCTAACGCCAATAATCCCCGCTGTGCTAAATTAAGTTCTAGTCCAGCTTGGGATGCCACATCCCCTACCGTCACACGATAACCTAGTTGTTCCACGGAGGTGATAATTTCAGGTTGAAGACTCATATGATTACCTTAGTCAAATCCTTACTACTTTCTATTATAATTGTTGATTGTTAGATCAGATAAAAAATTATGGTTTTGGTAAGTTGTTTATTGTTTTTTAACCTATACATCAGGTTATCTACTTGTTGTTGTATAACTTAGAATATTTAATTAAATTCCGTAGAGCAAGCTTCATATTACTGGATAATCTGGTTCAATTTATTAAGCAATTGCTGCAATCACATGATATCATAGATTCAATTAAAAGATTAAGCTATCTTGTCAAAAATATTAATAATTAATTATGACATCTATTAACAAAAAACTGAGCTATTATTTTAGCCAAGCTTTAGTGAAGGCTTTCGGCTCTGACTTTACTGAAATTGATCCTCTTGTCTCCCCAGCAAGCAATCCTAAATTTGGAGATTATCAGGCTAATATTGCTCTTTCTTTAGCTAAAAAATTAGAAAAAAAACCAAGAGAAATCGCTCAAAAAATTATCGACAATTTATTTTTAGAAGATTTAGGAGAAACCCCAACTATAGCAGGTCCAGGTTTTATTAATATTAAAATTAAAACTGAATATTTAGAGAAGGAAATTAAACAACAACAAAATAGTGCTAATTTAGGAGTAGAAAAAGCCGAAATTGTCCAAAAAATTATTGTTGATTTTTCTAGTCCTAACATCGCCAAAGAAATGCACGTAGGACATCTTCGTTCTACGATTATTGGCGATAGTCTCTCTCGAATTTTGGAATTTCGCGGTCATCAGGTATTAAGACTCAATCATGTGGGAGATTGGGGTACACAATTTGGTATGTTAATTGCTTATTTAGAGGAAGTATATCCCGATGCTCTAACCACAGCAGATGCTTTAGAGATTGGTGATTTAGTAACTTTTTATAAACAAGCCAAAAAACGTTTTGACGAAGATAATCAGTTTAAAGAAATTGCTAGAAACAAAGTTGTAAAATTACAAGCTGGAGAGCCACAAACTAACCATGCTTGGCAGTTACTTTGTGAACAGTCTCGTCGAGAATTTCAAGTTATTTATGATATTTTAGACATCAAAATTTTAGAAAGGGGAGAATCATTTTATAATCTTTTACTTGAAGATATTGTTAAACAACTAGAGCAACAAGAATTACTCAAAGAAGATGCAGGAGCGCAATGTGTTTTTCTCGATGGATTTACCAATAAATCAGGCGATCCTTTGCCTTTAATTGTGCAGAAATCTGACGGAGGATATAATTACGCTACCACAGATTTAGCTGCTTTAAAATATCGCATTAATCAAGATCAAGCTCAGCGGATAATTTATGTGACAGATGCAGGACAAAGTAACCATTTTGCTCAAGTTTTTCAAGTGGCTAAAAAAGCCAATATTATTACTAAAAATGTCGAAATTATTCATGTTCCTTTTGGATTAGTTAAAGGGGAAGATGGGAAGAAATTAAAAACCCGTTCAGGAACCACAATTAAACTACGAGACTTATTAGATGAAGCGGTTATTTATGCGCGTAAAGATTTAGAAACAAGACTAAAAGCAGAAGATAGACAAGAATCTGAAGAATTTATCAAAAATGTAGCTCAAGTTGTGGGAATTAGTGCGGTTAAATATGCAGATTTGAGTCAAAATCGTACCAGTGATTATATTTTTAGTTATGACAAAATGTTAGCACTACAAGGTAATACAGCGCCCTATATGCTCTATGCCTATGCTAGAATCAAAAGTATTAGTAGAGAAGGGAAGATTAACTTTGAAAATTTAGAACAAGATGCTCAAATTTTTCTTAAAGAAGAAACAGAGATTGAACTAGCAAAATACCTATTACAATTGAGCGAAATTATTCAAGAAGTTGAAAAAACCTTACTTCCTAATCGTTTGTGCGACTACTTATACGAATTGAGTAAAAAGTTTAACCGATTTTATGAAAACTGTCCTGTACTTAAATCAGAAGAACCCTTGAGGACATCTCGTTTATTATTGTGTGATGTAACAGCAAGAACTCTTAAACTAGGATTATCTTTATTGGGTATTCCAGTCTTAGAGAGAATGTAATTAATAATCAAGATCGCTATAGGAGAAAGTTGGGTTGTAACAATAGCGATCGCGTCCCTGATTTTTAGCTGAATAAAGAGCTTGATCTGCACTATTAATAAGTTCTTGTATTGATAGGGAGGAATGGGGAATCATTGTAGCAATACCTAAACTTAATGTCACATATTTACTTACCTGAGAATCTTCATGAATTATCTTTACTTCTTGCAGGACATCCCTAATATTATTAGCAACTTTTATGGCACCTTTTGCATTGGTTTTAGGTAAAATAATGACAAATTCTTCTCCCCCATATCTAGCAACTAAATCAGAGGAGCGTTTCACAGATTGACTAAGAATATTAGCAACTTTTTTAAGACATTCATCTCCTGCTGGATGTCCATATTTATCATTATACTTTTTGAAATAATCTACGTCACACATAATTAAAGATAAAGGTTCATGTTCCCTAATTAAACGCTGCCATTCTTGATTAATACATTGATTAAAAAGTAGACGATTAGGTATTTTTGTTAAGGGATCAATAGTGCTAATACGTTTTAAATTTTGATTTAATTGTTGTACCTTAAATGCTAATATACCAGTTATCATAGCCATTGTTATTCCTCCTAGCAAAATCCATTTAATTAGAGGAGAATATAACATCCATCCCTCTACTGGAATAGAGGCTAATTGCCATACACTATTAGGTAAAGTTACATTCAAAATTATAGATTCTTGTTGAAAAATTTGAGGATTCCCAAAAAAAACTTGACCATTATCTCCTAACCTGCATTATTCATGAA
>DLXW01000233.1:12092-22070 GCA_003448685.1 Cyanothece sp. UBA12306 | reverse complement strand
TACGGTGGGGAGTGTCAATTGATTTAGTGAATGTTCAAGGCGCAGGTTTACCAAATCCTATGACGCAAACCACTGGTACGGGAACAGTAACAGCAAGCGCAGCAACTTCAACTGAGTGGGTACTTGATGACTCATTTGAGTTTATTGAGTTAGATTTTTCTGGAGGCAGTATTAGTGGTAACTCTGGTGCGAATGGTTCCGCCTCTGCCACTGTAACAGGTACCAGCAATAAACTTGAAATAACTAACACAAGTGGTGTCATGCAGATGCTTCAAATTAATGGAACCTACTCGGCTAATTTAGCCTCAAACGCTGCCGAGGATGAATTTGCTGAGGTTGGATTTAGTTTCAATATTGTTGAAGACAATAATGGAACTGAAACAATATTGGGAGGAGAAATGTTTAAAATAGATGATACTGATTCATTTACAGCAAATAATCAGGCATTTAATATTGCTCCCCTGATGATTGCAGCTAATAGTACCAAAACAGTTTTTATCAACTCCAATTCCAGTCTATCGGGTAGTGCATTTGCAGTTGCAGTTCCCGAACCTCTTACTTTTCTTGGTGCATCAACCGCCGCAGGTTTTGGGGTTCTTGTTAAACGCAAATTAGCTAAAAAGAAACCAGAAAAGTCTAAACTGTAGAAACTCCAGTTAAGAACGAAAAAGTTTAAATGATCTTCTGTGTTCAAGCCTCTTCTTTTAAGAAGAGGTCTCATTTTTAATTTTTAATTTTTAATTTTTAATTGAAGCGAAGCGACTTGACAACTTTACCTTTAATTTCCTGTCCCCACCAAGGACTATTTATCCCTAAACAATTCAGGTTAGAAGAATTAACTTGCCAGAGTTTTTGTGGATCAAACAGAACTAATTCGGCGGTTTGTCCCACGTTTAAAGCAGTTAATTCAAATCCCAAACACTTTAGAGGATTACTACTTAAAGCTTTCCATAATTGTAAAGCGGACCATTCCCCATTAACTACTAATTGATCCCACAATAAAGGTAAAGCTAATTCTAACCCAATTGCTCCAGGTGGTGCTTGAGCAAAAGGGACAGTTTTTTCTTCATAGGTAAAGGAACGATGATTGACCGCGATCGCATCAATAATTCCTTGTCTTACACCATCAATTAAGGCCTGGCGATCATCTAGATTCCCTAAAGGCGGTGCTAAGTGTAAACTAGGATTATAAGTGGCAATCTGCTGAGTATCCAACAAAAGATTAATCCAAGTTGTACTAGCAGTAACAGGTATGCCCCTAGCTTTTCCCCAAGCGAGTAATTCCACACCTCGACGGGTAGAAATTCCCCTCAAATGGACAGGAGTTCTCATTTCTCCTACCATTTCTAAAATAGTAGCGATCGCAGCGGTTTCAGCCATTGCTGGGTTACCAGGTAGTCCATATTCAATGGATAGAGAACCTTCGCGCATCACCCCATTACCTTTGAGGGAAGGATATTCAGGGACTAAGGCAATTGGTTTTCCTAGAGGTTTAATATATTCTAATAGCCGTCGTAGTAACCCTAAATTTTCTATTCCTTCAAGATCAGTAAACCCTACCACTCCAGTATTAGCTAATTCAGCTAATTCCGTCAATTTTTTCCCCTCACCGTTGACCGTTAGGTTGCCCCAAAAATGAAGTTTAGGAAATCCTTGCCAGGTTTGGGCTTTTTGTTGTAAAAACGATAGGGCCGCACTATTATCGATCGCTGGAACCGTTTGGGGTAGGATAGCAACACGGGTAAATCCCCCTGCGATCGCTGAAGCAGCAAGGGAGGATAAAGTTTCCCTCTCTTCAAACCCAGGTTCCCCGCTATAGCTATAAAGATCTACTAAACCTCGGCCTAAAATTAATCCTTGTCCTTCGACAATCTTTGTTTCTGGAGGTAAAATATTAATCTGGGCTTCAATGGCTTGAATTTTACCATCAGTAACCCAAACATCTGTTATCTTGTCCGTATTAGTCAAAGGATCTAACAATCGGACTTTGCGGAACAAGGTAGAAGTATTCAAAATTCAGCAGAAAATCAAAAATGGGGGCAGATCGAATATTTAAGAATTAGTCGAGTCCAAATCCTTTGATAGTCACCGAACAATAGACGATGCCATCCTTAAATTCTCTCAATTGCAACAAGAGTTATCTTGATCCATTTTTTAGGAGAAAATTTTGAGAGGTTTTTGTCTATATTTAACTAATCTTTTGCTAATTATACAACACCCAAGGTCAACTTATACATAAGTTATACATCAAGTTATACACTAAGTTATACAATAACTCAGTAACATTATAGATATAGAATTCAATAATACAAAGTATGATGCCCGAATTATTATCTAAAAAATCCATACAATTAACCCTATTAGGTGTAGGTATAATTATTCAAACAACGGGAGTGCAGTCGTCAGCTTCAGCATTGACTCTTACCCCCACCCCTCATGAGATTCTAAGAGATTGGACGGAAGGCCCTGAACTTCGCAATGGTGTGTGGGGTGGTGGATCTAGAAGTGAAGGAAGAAGAGCTGAACCACAGACTGGACTTTGGGGTGTTGATGATACAGGTGATAAATGGGATGGTAGAGATTTCATAACCAGTCAACCAAGCCGTATTGGCGATGGCTACGATTACTCCGTGAATGGGAGAAGGGATACTGACCGTTATGCAAGTCTTATAAGAAGTGAACAAGTAAGTGGAGATTCTAGTTTTGTTACTGATTTTTTTACGGAAGGTGATAATGACCCTTTCGGGTTAGTTTTTGGATATCAAGATCCAGATAACTACTATAGTTTTAGTTGGGGCATTGGTCTAGTTAAAAGAATAATGCAAGATCAGATTGACGGTACTAACGGACCTCGCGAAGAAAATGGTCCTTACGAAAGACCTGATTTAGGTCGTTATGATGAACGAGGTCCAAATGTAATCGGTACAGGAGGAATTGTTGTTTCTAAAACAGTCGACGGTGTTACTACTTTTTTTGAGTCATCCTATGACTATTACCTAAGATGGGACCATGGCGTTTCCTATAACCTTGGTTTTAGTCGTATTGGTGATCAATTATCAGTTCGAATCATGAACGGTCAAGAGACTATATATGATACACAGATAACTGATACAACCTTTATGTCAGGAAGAGTAGGATTCAATGTTGGAGGAGTAGAAACATTTTTCTCTGATGTTGAAATAAAAACTTTGGGTACCGTACCAGAACCTTTGACTGTTTTAGGATCATTATCAGCCATAGGATTTGGAACTTTCTTCAAGAGAAAAATTACACAAAAATCTAAGTAGATTCAAGTATTTGATTTTTTTCTTTTTGCTGATAAATTGGTTTTAAATACTGATGATATAGTTGAATTTACTTATGAAGCATCTCTTAGTTTATAAGTAAATTCAACTGTGTTTTGATAGTCGTGTGGCTCTACGGGTTAAGGTCAGGACACTTAATAAAGATTGAAATTAAGTCATAGCTTGATTCTAGATTCTGCATTCTTAATTTCGCGTAGCACTATAAAATTAGGTCTGTCAGAAATAGTTGAGTCAATATCACAAAAAAAAAATTTTGTGATATTATTAAAGTTGGGTAATTAATTTAGATTGTCACAAATAGAAAAAATCAGGAAAATCAAAGATGACCGTAGAAAATTTAACTAAAACTCCTTCAAAAGCTGTAATTAAAGAATGGTTAATCGATTTAATGGCCGAACAATTTCAAATGGAGCCTGAAGAAATTGATTCAGACCAGCAACTTACTCGATATGGCTTAGATTCAGTCGATGGATTTACCCTTGTTGGAGAGCTAGAAGAGTGGTTTGAAGAAGAATTTTGTGAGTTAGAAATTCCTAATACTTTAATCTGGGATTATCCAACAATTAATAAAATCACTGAATATTTAGCTAGCCAATTAGAAGAATTTGAGCAAAACTAAGACAATAAAAGCAATAAATAAAGTTTGTATAACAATTTTATTTGCCTCGGTCTCATAATGTCTCATAATAATTTAGAATAAGTAAGTTTAAAATGGAACAAGGAAAGCCGATGATTCCCCTCTCATTTGGACAAGAACGCCTTTGGTATCATGAACAAACATTAGGAGGTAGTCCGGTTTATAATATGGCTTTTAGCTATGAATTGACGGGGAAACTTGACCTAAAAATTCTCGAAGAAAGCCTCAAAGTAATTATTAAAAGACACGATATTCTTAGAACTTATTTTGTCAAAGCAGAAGGAAAACCTGTTCAAGCGGTTAGACCGGAAATTGATTTTTTCCTGGACATCACCAACTTACAGGAACTGCCAATAAAAGAAAAAGAAAAAAGGGCTTACGAGTTAGCATTAGAAGAATCAGAAACCCCGTTTAACTTAACAAAAGCTCCCCTATGGAGATTTAAACTTCTACAACTAGATTCTGAAAAATCAGTGCTTTTAGTGACCATCCATCACATCATTTGTGATCATTGGTCCCTGAGTATCTTGATGCAGGAATTAGCAACTATTTATCAAGACATTGCCGCAGGACAAAATGTTTCCTTACCCCCCTTAGCTAGACAATATGGAGAATTTACCCTCTGGCAAAACCAATGGCTAGAAGGAAAAAAGAATCAAAAACAATTAGCCTACTGGGAAGAAAAATTAGGGGGTAAAGTATCTCCCTTAGTATTGCCATTTGATCAACCACCATCACCCCTAGCGAACTATCAAGGGAAACGGCAACTGATTGTTTTATCAAAAGAACTTACCAGTCAACTCAAAGCATTGAGTGAAGAGGCTGGGGTAACTTTATTCATGACTTTATTGACAGGTTTTAAAAGCGTACTCTATCAGTATACTCGCCAAGAAGATATGATAGTTTGTTCTCCCATTGCCGGTCGTCATCGTCGTGAAACTAAGGGGCTGATGGGATACTTTAATAATATTATTCCCCTACGCACAGATTTATCAGGAGATCCTAGCTTTTCTGGACTGCTTAAAAGGGTTAGTCAAACTGCCCTAAAAGGTTATCAAAACATGGATCTTCCCTTTCAAAAAATAGCTAACTTACCCAACTTAAAGCGAGTTCCCCTAACCAGGGCCATGTTTGCTCTGCAACATAGTCCTAGTGATGAAATACAGTTATCTAATCTAACCATTGGTTATCCTAATTTTCAACACGTTCACAATGGGACAGCCAACTTTGAATTATCCCTATTCCTTGAAGAAAGGGAAGGCTCTGTAACAGGAGTTTTAGATTATAAAACGGCTTTGTTTGAACCAACTACCATTGAAGAAATGGTTGACAATTTTGTCAGCTTATTAGAAAGTTCGGTCACAAATCCTGAACGAAAATTGTCATCTCTCCCTATTTTACGAGATATTCAGCCGAGAGAACAAACTCAAGTTACTATTACCGATACTCCCTACGTTGCTCCAGAAAAAGAAGTAGAACAAAAGATCGCTCAAGTGTGGCAAGAGGTACTGCAAGTCGAAAAAATTAGTCTACATCACAACTTTTTTGAACTAGGTGGAAATTCCCTGGCAATTGCCCAAGTAACTACCCAATTACAGGAAATATTTAAACAGGAAATATCCATTGTTGACCTATTTAGCTACCCAACAGTTAAAACCTTGGCTCAATATTTAAGTCAGGAGGAAGAGCCATGCAATACTCAATTTAAAATCATTCAAAATAACGTTAACCAACAAAAACAAGCTCGACAACGACGCAAACAACTAATGAAACAACGGAGAAACAATCATGGATAATTGGCAAACTAATGAAGCACTTGATGCTATTGCTGTCATTGGCATGGCAGGAAGATTTCCTGGGGCCAAAAACATTGACCAATTTTGGCAAAATCTCTGTGATGGAGTGGAGTCAATTACTTTTTTTTCTGATGAAGAATTAATCAAAGCAGGGATAGAACCATCACTTTTAAGTCAACCTAATTATGTTAAAGCTAATGGAATTGTAGAAGATATCGAACTGTTTGATCCTGCTTTTTTTGGACTAACTGCCAAAGAAGTGGAAGTAATGGACCCTCAACATCGTTTATTTTTAGAATGTGCCTGGAATGCCTTAGAAAATTCAGGTTATGACCCCTATGATTATGAAGGTTCTATTGGCATTTATGGGGGAGGGTGTCTTAGTACCTACCTACAGCAGAACCTATTATCTAATGGGGATCTGCTCGAATTTATGGATTTTGATCTGATCCAACAACAGGATAAAATTACCCAAGGTAATGATCGGGACTATTTGATGACCCGTATTTCCTATAAATTAGGGCTTAGGGGTCCGAGTGTTAGCGTGAATACCGCTTGTTCCACCTCCATAGTGGCAGTCCATTTAGCCTGTCAAACCCTATTAAATTATCAATGCGACATGGCCTTAGCCGGAGCAGTAACGATTCAAGTGCCCCAAATTTCTGGATACCTCTACAGAGAAGGGGGTATTGCCAGTCCCAACGGTCATTGTCGCGCCTTCGATCATCAAGCCCAAGGAACCATTTTGGGTAATGGGGTAGGATTAGTCGTATTAAAACGTTTAGATGAAGCGATCGCCGATGGGGATTATATTTATGGAGTTATCAAAGGCTCGGCCATCAATAACGATGGTACCTTGAAAGTAAGTTATACCGCCCCCAGTGTTACAGGACAAAGCACAGCCATAGCCGAAGCTCAAGCAGTGGCAGAAATCAATCCCGAAACCATTACGTATATTGAAGCCCACGGAACAGGAACAGCCCTAGGTGATCCCATAGAAATCACAGCATTAAAACAAGTTTTCCAAGCCAGCACCGATAAAAAAGGATTTTGCGCCATCGGCTCGGTAAAACCCAATGTAGGCCATCTTAATCGAGCCGCAGGTATTGCCGGATTAGTTAAAGCCCTGTTGGCTCTAAAATATCAGAAAATACCTCCTAGTATCAATTTTGACCAACCTAACCCCAGTATTGACTTTCAAAATAGTCCTTTTTACGTTAATGACACCCTCAGAGACTGGAACCCCGAAGGGATACCTCGACGGGCAGGAATTAGTTCCTTTGGTTTTGGGGGAACTAACGCCCATCTAGTGTTAGAAGAAGCTCCTCCGATGGAACCTTCTAGCCCTTCGAGAGCTTGGCAATTGTTATTATTATCGGCCAAAACGCCAACTGCCCTAGAGGGAGCCAGTCAAAAATTAGCAGCCTATCTCAAAGCCAATCGGGACATTAACTTAGGAGATGTGGCTTATACTTTACAAGTAGGTCGTCATCGCTTTGAACAGCAACGCATTGTAGTCTGTCAAGGATTAGAAGAGGCGATCGCGGCTCTAGAATCTGCCTCTGAGCAACCTGTGTTGAATCATGGATCAATTGATGAACCTTCCCCCATTACCTTCATGTTTTCAGGACAAGGCTCACAATATCCCAATATGGGTTTAGAACTTTATCAGAGTGAGTCGGTTTTTCGAGCCGAGATTGATCGCTGCGCCGAACTGCTTAAACCCCATTTAGGAAAGGATATCCGTGAGATTATTTATCCGCCATCAGGACAAGAAACTACGGCAGCCAAACAATTAACCCAAACCAGTATTACCCAACCAGCTTTATTTGTTATTGAATATGCCTTAGCTAAATTATGGCAATCATGGGGTATTGAACCCCAAGCGATGATTGGACATAGTATTGGTGAATATGTGGCTGCTTGTTTAGCTGGGGTGTTTTCCCTCGAAGATGCTTTGAAATTGGTAGCAACCCGAGGCCAACTGATGGAACAGTTACCTCCTGGTGTGATGCTAGCAGTACCCTTGACTCCCGATGAGATACAACCCTTCTTGAAAGAACCTCTGTGTTTAGGGGTGATTAATGGGGTGGCTCGTTGTGTGGTATCAGGCCCCGAAGAAGCGATTAAGGACTTAGAACAGCAATTACAAAGCCAAGACATAGAAGGGCGTATTCTTCACACCTCCCACGCCTTCCATTCTGGGATGATGGAGCCAATTTTAGAACCCTTCACGCAAAAAGTGAGAGAGATTACCCTTAATCCTCCCCAAATTCCCTATGTTTCTAATGTGACTGGAACTTGGATGACAGCAGATGATGCAGTTGATCCTACTTATTGGGCCAAACATTTACGCCAAACAGTGCGCTTTGCTCAAGGGGTAGAATTGTTGTTAGAGCAACCCGAGAGAGTATTATTAGAAGTAGGACCAGGGCGGACATTAAGTACCTTAGCCCGACAACATCCTAGCAAAAACCAAGAACAAAGGGTATTAACTTCTGTGCGCCATCCAAAACAAGAGTTATCGGATTTGGCTTTTATTCTCGATAGTCTTGGTCAACTGTGGCAAGTTGGAGTTAAAATTGATTGGACAGGGTTTTATGAATCAGAAAAACGGTATCGCCTCCCCTTACCGACTTATGCTTTCGATTACCAAAGGTATTGGGTTGAAAAAGTTGATGCTCCTATTAAAAAAAGACAATTTTTATCAAACAACGATAATCTTCATCCGCTACTTGGTCAAAGATTGTATTTAGCACGATTAGAAGAGCAAATTCGTTTTGAGTGTCTTATTAGCACGTCCCAACTAACTTACCTGAAAGACCATTGTGTGTTTTCTAAGCCTGTCTTCCCAGCAACGGCTTTCCTAGAAATAGCTTTAGCAGCAGGTTCAAGTTTATTCAACTCAGAAAACTTAATCCTTGAAGATGTTTTCATTCAAAAAGCTCTGATCTTGTCAGAAGATAAAATCAAAACTGTTCAGGTCATCTTAACACCAGAAGAAGCGCGAACCTATAAATTTCAAATTTTCAGTCTAGATCTAGATTCTAATGACTCAGAACCTAGATGGACTCTACACGTTCAAGGAAAATTGCTAGCAAGCTCTAAAGAAGCTGAGTTACCAACAAAGGACTTAACAACCATCAAGAACGAGTGTAAGCAGCAAATATCACCTCAAGACTTATACAAAAAGTATCAAGACACAGGTATGGAATATGGCTTAAGTTTCCAAGCCGTTAAACAACTGTGGCATAGTGAAGGAAAAGCGCTGGGTCACATTGAATTACCAGAAACCTTAGTCAAGGAAGCAGGAAAATATCAACTACATCCGGTACTTTTAGATGCTAGTCTTCAAACATTAGTCGCCATAGCCGAAACTGCTACAGAAGATAGGTCAGAAGCTAAGCTTTATTTGCCAGTAAACATCAAAAGATTACAAGTTTATCGGGGGACTGTCAGCAACAATGTTTGGAGTCAGGTAAATATAAGTTCAATTAACGCTGAGACAAAAACCCTAACTGGTGAAGTTAGTTTATTAGATGAACAGGGATCAGTAATAGCTCAATTAGAAGGTTTGACCTGGTTACAAACATCTCCTTCAGCTTTACAGCATATTATAGAACCAGATTTTGATAATTGGTTATATCAAATCCATTGGCAACCGCAATCAACTTTACCTGACAACCCATCAATTGACTTAGCAAAACCAGGAAGCTGGCTACTATTTTCCCCACCCACAGGTATAGGCAAAAAGTTGGCTCTATCATTAACACAACAAGGTCAGCATTGTATCTTTGTTACACCAGGGGAGAATTACCGCCAGTTAGAATCCCAACATTATCAAATCAATCCCCTTAAGATCAGTGAATACAAGCGTCTATTAAAAGAAAGCTTAGAGCAGCAGCCAGCATTAAGAGGGATTGTTCACTTGTGGAGTTTGGACGAAAAAATAGCATCACCAACATCAACACAGGAGTTAAACAAGTCTCAAGAATTAGGTTGTGGCAGTGTACTTCATCTAGTACAAGCCATAGAAAACAGCCAAGGGATAGAAAATTCCCCATTGTGGCTAATCACTCAAGGCTCTCAATCAGTAGGCAATGACTCCTTGGCTTTACAATTTCAACAAGCTCCTTTATGGGGTTTAGGCCGAGTAATCGCTCAAGAATATGAAAGTTTACAATGCCGATGTTTAGACTTAGATCCTACTCTGGAAGATTTCCAAGCTGTACCAGTTTTG
>DLXW01000233.1:0-11908 GCA_003448685.1 Cyanothece sp. UBA12306 | reverse complement strand
TGTACCAGTTTTGTTGCAGGAACTATTGTGTCCTGGTGATGAAAACCAAATTGCTTACCGTCAAGAGGTACGTCATGTGCCCAGGTTAAAGCGGCAGCAAAAAGACATACAATCTACACAGGTAGGATTAAAAATCCCCTCGCAACAACCATTCCAACTGAAGCTATCAGAATATGGGTTGTTAGAAAATCTCATGTTGCAACCAATAGAACGCCGTTCCCCAGGTCCAAAGGAAGTGGAAATTCAAGTGAAAGCTGTGGGACTAAATTTTCGGGATGTACTTAATGCTTTGGGAATGCTTAAAGACTACTATGCCAAACATTTGGGTATTACTACTGCCGAACAACTGACCTTTGGCTTTGAGTGTACAGGAACAATTGTAGCTGTTGGAGAAGGAATTTCCCATTTGCGAGTGGGAAATGAAGTGATGGTCAACCTTGTACATGATGCTTTTAGTAGCTTTATCACCACCAGTGCAGACGTTGTAACTCCCAAGCCACAACAAATGAGCTTGGTTGAAACAGCAACTATTCCCCTAGCTTTTTCGACTGCCTACCATGGTTTATGTAACCTGGCCAAAGTTCGGCCAGGAGATCGAGTCTTAATTCATGCGGCCGCAGGAGGAGTGGGACAAGCTGCCGTGCAGTTAGCACAACAAGCTGGAGCCGAAGTATTTGCCACAGCCAGTCCTCGGAAATGGGAATTCCTCAAATCTATGGGCGTGAATCATGTAATGAATTCTCGGACTTTAGATTTTGCCGAAGAAGTCATGAATCTAACTCAGGGTAAGGGAGTTGATGTGGTACTAAATAGTCTCAATGGGGAATTTATTACCAAGAATTTTGAGATTTTGGCGACTGGGGGACGGTTTGTTGAAATCGGCAAAATCGGTATCTGGGATGAAAATCAGGTCAAACAGAAAAGACCTGATGCTCAGTATTTCCCCTTCGACTTAGGGAACTTGCCTCAGGACAACCCTGGTTTAATTGGTAACATAATGGACTCTTTGGGGCAAAAATTTGAACAAGGTTTTCTCAAGCCTTTACCGCACAAAGTCTTTAAATTAGAAAAGGTGGTAGAAGCTTTCCGCTATATGCAGCAAAGTAAACACATTGGCAAAATAGTTATCTCGATGCCACAAGCTATTGAAAAACAAGTTTCTATCAAACCCGACGGCAGTTATTTAATTACTGGTGGTCTGGGGGCATTGGGGTTAAAGACAGCCAAGTGGATAGTTGAACAAGGAGCCAAAAACTTAGTCCTTACTGGACGTAGGCAGCCATCAACAGAGGCTCAGCAAACCATTGAACAATTGCAAGAAGCAGGAGTACAAGTATTAGTATTGTCTGGAGATGTATCCCAGGAGGAAGATGTTGCCAGAATTATAGAGAAAATCACAACATCTTTGCCCCCCTTACAAGGTCTTATTCATCTTGCGGGGGTATTGGATGATGGCTTAATCTCAAACATGAGTTGGGAACAATTTACCCGAGTGATGTCACCGAAAGTACAAGGGGCTTGGCATTTACACTGTTTAACAGAGAATTTACCATTGGATTTCTTTGTTTGTTACTCTTCGATTGCTTCCTTACTAGGTTTACCAGGTCAAGGAAACTATGCAGCAGCCAATGCCTTTATGGATGCCTTAGCTCACTATCGACAAGGAATAGGTTTACCAGGACTGAGTATTAACTGGGGACCTTGGGGAGAGGTGGGAATGGCAGCTAAATTAGACCAGCAAAAGGCAAATTCTATGGCTGCCAAAGGTATTAGTCCCATTAGTCTTGATGGAGGATTGCAAATGTTAGGCCAGTTAATTAGCCAAGGAGTTACCCAAATGGGAGTAATGACTATTGATTGGACTAAATTCCTTGATCAGTTTCCTGCAGGTGCTTGTCCTCCCCTCTTGTCTGAGTTAGCACAACAAGTTAAACAACAACAACAATCTTCACCAGTTGCTCAGTCACTAGATCCCGCTCTTCTTCGGACAAAAATCAAAGAAGTTACATCAGAAAACCGCCAGCAATTGCTCATTAATTATTTGCAAAATTTAGTTAGTAAATTTTTGGGACTTCCGCCTTCTAATTTACCTAATCCTAATGAAGCATTGAATAGTATTGGGCTAGATTCTTTAGTTAGTATTCAATTAAGAAATCGGCTTCGCACTGATTTAGAAATAGAGTTGCCCATGAATAAGTTGTCGGTTGATACTACCATTACTAAAATAGTTTCTGCCTTACAAGAACAACTATTATTGGGAGATTTGCTTACTTCAGAAACTTCATTGTTAGATGAACAAGAGGAAGAAGAGATGGAAGAATTTACTTTATAAACTGACTAATTTTGTTAGAGAATCATTAAAATATCACATAAACTTGCTGGGAGAAATTTAATGACATCACTAAATTCCGAAATTACTCAATCAAAAAAAATGCCTAATCTAATTATTATTGGAGCTATGAAATCGGCAACAACGAGTCTTCATAAATATCTCCAATCACACCCTCAGATTGATATGTCAAATACTAAAGAAATTAATTTTTTCTCAAGTAAAACTAATTGGGAAAAAGGAATTGAATGGTATAAGTCTCATTTTGATAATAATGCCCTAATCAAAGGAGAATCTTCCCCAACTTATTCCGCATATCAAAAGTTTCCAGAAACTTCAAAAAGAATGTATTCGGTTGTCCCAGATGCTAAATTAATCTATATTGTAAGAGATCCAATCAAGCGGATAATTTCTCATTATATTCATAATTATACATCTGGCTTGGAAAGCGAAGAAGACATTAATAAAGTATTGGGTGATTTTAATAATGACTATGTTATGACTAGTAAATATTACTATCAGTTGGAGCAATATTTAAAATATTATTCTAAGTCTAATATTTTGATTATTAAAACTGGAGATTTAAATCGATTTCCTCAAAAAACTTTACACAATGTTTATCAATTTCTAGAAATATCTACAGATATTAAGCAAACAATTTATAGTCAAAAAATGAATCAATCTATTTACAGAAGGCGTAGAACAGATTTAGGAAATAAAATTGCTCAACTGCCCATAATTAATCAAATTCCTTATCTTCCTGCTGTTTTACGGAAACCTCTAAAAAAAATTATTTATTTACCATTTTCCAAACCTGTTAAAAAGCCTCAATTAAATCAACATTTACGAGACTATTTAATCAAATATTTGCAAGAAGATATTAACCAATTACGAAAATATACTGGCAGAAAATTTGATGAATGGTGTCTTTGATAAAATTATTTACTAGTTAGATAATCAATAACAATATTTAGCACCTAATAACATATTTTTTGGGAGATTAATTTAATGACTTTAAATGGACTTTTAAGTGAATTATCACAACGCAAAGTAAAATTGTATCTAGATGGCGAACAGTTAGGTATTCGTGCGCCGAAAGGGGCATTAAATCAGGAGTTAAAACAGTCTCTTAAGGAATATAAAGAAGATATCTTGCGCTTTTTGCAGCAACAAGCAGTAGTTCAAAAGAAAACACCTCCTATAGAAACAATTGATCGGGAACAAATTTTGCCTCTATCTTTGGCGCAAGAACGTCTGTGGTTACTCGAAAATTTAGGCTCTAACAGTGCTGTTTATAATTTGTCTGTTGCTTTTAGTTTAAAAGGTCCTTTGAAACTGAAAATTTTAGAAAAAAGTATTGCAGAGGTTATCAAGCGTCACGAAGTTCTCAGGACTCACTTTAAAAAAATTGATCATCAACCTATTGTAGTAATTAATAATAATTTTAATTTTCAATTAAATATTAGAGATATTAGAAGCATTCCCTTAGAGAAAAGAGAAGCTGAAATTCAATTGATCATCACTAAACAAGTTCAAAAACCCTTTAATTTAGTTGGTGATTTATTGTGGAGAATGCAATTAATTCATGTTCAAGAACAAGAATATATTTTTCTTTTAACCATGCACCATCTCATTTCTGATGGTTGGTCTTTTGGCATATTTTTAAAAGAAATTAATGAAATTTATCAAGCTTGGTGTTTAGAAAATCAGCCTTCTCTTTCTCCCCTATCAATTCAATATGTTGATTTTGCTCAATGGCAACGAGATTATTTAAACAGTGGCTTAATTCAAGCTTCTCGAAATTATTGGCAACAAAAATTAACGGAGGAATTAACACCTTTAAAACTTCCAATCGATCAAGAAATATCTTCGGTAGTATCTTATAGAGGAAAATACAAATCTTTTAATCTATCTAAAGATTTAATTGAACAACTTAAGGAATTAAGTAAAAGGGAAGGGGTGAGTTTGTTTAATACTCTATTGACAACATTTGGACTTTTGCTTAATCGCCATACTCAACAAGAAGAGTTATTAATTTGTTCCCCAGTTTTGGGAAGAAATCCCTCAGAAACTGAAAACTTAATCGGGTATTTTAATAATATTTTACCCCTACATATTAGCTTGAGTGGCAATCCCACTTTCCGCGAATTATTGCAGAGGGTTCGACAGGTTACGACCGACGCATACGAACACCAAGAAATTCCGTTTCAGGAGTTAGCTGAGTTACCTGGTGTCAGAAACATTCCCTTGACTAGGGGAATGTTCAATTTAGATAAGGGAGCAAGCGATATTTTTGAATTACCAGGGATTGAGGTTCAGAATTTAGAAGTTGATAATGGGGAAGCTAATTTTGATTTATCTGTCAACTTGTTTGAACAATCCGACAGTCATATTAAAGGAGTTTTTAACTATAAAATTGACTTGTTTTCAGAAACAATTATCACTCAAATGATAGAGCGGTTTCAATTTCTTTTAGAAACTTTAGTCAATGCAGCGGATACCCCAGTTAATTCCCTCAAAACCTGGATTATTGAGAAGTCTCCTGAATCTAAAATTACAGAAAAACCGGTTTTTATCGCACCACGTAATCATTGGGAAACAGGATTAGTCGCTATTTGGGAAGAACTATTAGGTGTTAAACCAATAGGTATTGCTGATAACTTTTTTGCTTTGGGGGGACACTCAATCCTTGCTTTACGTTTATTTTCTAAAATTGAAGAAAAATATGGTAAAAATTTGGGTTTGTCAACTTTGCTTCAAGCTCCTACTATTGAGCAAATGGCGGAAATCATTAGTTCTGATCAACCCACAATTTCTTGGTCATCATTAGTCCCCATTCAACCTAATGGTTCTAATCCTCCTCTATTTTGTTTTCACGCAGTTGGGGGTAATGTTTTAACTTATTTAGAGTTATCTCAATGTTTAAGTTCAGAACAGCCTGTGTATGGTCTTCAAGCCAGAGGACTTGATGGCAAAGATGATTTTGATACTTGTATTGAAGATATGGCAACCCATTATCTTGAAGAAATTTTAACATTAGATTTCCCAGGACCCTATTTTTTGGGTGGTCTTTCTGGTGGTGGAGTTATTGCTTTTGAAGTTGCACAGCAACTTCAAGCTCGCGGAAAAGAAGTGGCTTTAGTAATTCTCTTTGATAGTTATAATCCTCAATATATTAGAGAGAGAACTACTGCTGATCAAAAATATCGAAAGCAACAAAAGAAACAAGGTAAATCGATTGTAATACCCCAAAAAAGATTGAAGTTTTTTCAAAGAATAACTTATAAAATTAGTCGATTGTTCGGTATTATTTCCAAACTTTTTTCTCAAGAAGGTGTGGCTAATATTCCCAATAAAATTCGTTCTCAACAAGAGTACTGGAAAAATTTAAGGGAATTGTGGATGTATCAACTAAACCCTAAAGCTGGAAAACCATTACCTCAGCTGTTGCGGACTGAACTGATTACCAAAAATCTGAAAAACGCGGTAAAAACCTATATTCCTGAAAAATACTCGGGTAAAATTGCCCTATTCCGTGTAGATAGTTCTATTTATCAATCAGAAGAAGGAGGAGATACTGACGAATTAGGATGGGAGCAATTTGCTGAGGAAGGACTAGAAATTTATCGTGTTTCTGGAGATCATAATACTTTACTAACTTATCCCCACGTTGAAATTGTCGCGGAGAAGTTAAAGGAATTGTTAGATTAAATAATATAATTAAGTATTAAAGACATTAAATCAATAAACATGGAATTAATTCTTTATAGCAAACCTGATTGTCATTTATGTGAAGGACTACAGGAAAAATTAGAAAACATCGAAAACTTCGATCTTGACCTAGAAATAAGGGATATTACGACGCGTGAGGATTGGTTTGAGATGTATCAATATGAAGTACCTGTTTTATGTCAAAAATTAGATGAAGTAGAAAAACTTTTACCCCGTCCTTCTCCTCGTATTTCTATCCCTAAATTAGAACAACTTTTGAAACAATATATAAAGGAAGTCTGAAATAAGAACTTTTGTTCTCTAAAAGCGATTCTTAGTTAGATCAAGCCTGCGATTATCCTCTTATACTCTACCACAAGTGCCTCAAATGGCGCAAACTCGTTAGCTTATTGAGAATAATTCTTATATTTTTGCCCCCCAAAAATCTAGGTTGATCATTTTTTAAATTCATAAGTATTTAAAAAGATATATGTTTAAACTATTAGCTTAAGTTATTTTAAAGCCATGGTAGCATTTCCCAGCGATCGCTTTATTGCCATTAAGTTAGTTAACTTCACTAACCTATCTAACTTATTAGAAGGATTAGAAATTTGGCGAAAAATTGGCTTAATTCCTAAAATTCAGACAAATATTAACCTTACAAGCGGTAAATTCCACAAGAATAATACTGTTGATTTAGAAATTTCTACGAATATTTCCCTAGATTCTTTGATTTTAGGGCTAAAAAGTTGGTTAAACCAGGGTTTATTGTCGCAAACACAGATTAATTTATCTCTAAGAATTAATGCTAACAATCCTGCTTTTTTACAAGGTTTAGATAGTTGGTTAAGATTAGGAATTCTTTGTGAGATAGAAGTTAAACAACTTTGTCAGACTCATTTAATCTCTCCGATCACGGTTCCTCGAGTTGTCACCAATGTAGCTTTTTCTAGAATAGCCGACCAAAGTCCTCAAATAAAAGCTAAACCCCCTCTCAAAAAGGGATCAAGCTTGGCGGATATGATGCAAAGTTTGATGGCGGAATTGAGCGTTATTTGGCTGTTGTTGTTAGGAGTTTTTCTGGTGGTTATCTCTTCAGGAGTTTTGGCTGCTAGTCAGTGGGAGAAATTCCCAGCGGTGGGGCAATATGGAATTTTATGGCTCTATACCCTAGGTTTTGGGGTTGCTAGTTGGTGGACCCGAAAAAAACCTAATTTGCGGTTGACTACTTCTGCCTTAAGGATTGTTGCCTTATTATTAGTTCCAATAAATTTTTTGGCTATGGATAGCTTTCCTTTATGGAATAGTTCTCTCGGTTGGTTGGTGATGGGAGTTGCTGCTATTTCTTTAACCTTTTTGACAACTAAGCTGTTTGAAGCTCAAATTAAAGCTGATAACTCTTATTTAGCTTTATTCAATCATTTAGGACTAAGTTATATCCACTTGGGTTGGACTATCCCTCATTTACCACTATTTATTACTTATTTAGGGATCATAGGAACAGCCCTGGGTGAGGTCAAAAAGCAAAAGCGATCAGATATCGCATCGGTGAAAGAGCCAAAAAAAAGCCCAGCAAAACCAGCAAAAAGCAAAAAGGGTTTGGGGGACAGTATTTTAAATGCTGAACTGATAATAGTTGTCTATTCTTTGGCTATTTTGCTAATTAGAGCAATTTTTATGGCTAGAGTAAGTGTTTTAGATTTAGGACTAGCTATAGGTATTTGTGGCTGGTTAGTAGCCTGGCGTTCTCCCCCTCATATTATTCTCTGGCAACGGCTTGGGGGAAGTTTGCTGTTCTTGGGTTGGTTACTATCGTTGCCATTTAACCCCAAGCAAGCGATCGCAGTTAGTATCTTAGCCCTTGTTTACTTAGCTCGTAAGTTACATCAAAATTGGTTATCTCGAGATTTATTGATCATCTTACTTATTGTTTTACAGCTTCATTGGTTAGTGGAAAGAGTGTTACCTTTTGAGCCAATTATAGGATGGATGATCCAAGTAACAGAAACTTATGATACTCCTTGGTCTTTATTAGGTTTAGGACTATTTCCCTATTTGATTTTTATTCTTAAACTAAAAGATTGGTTTTCTAAATTATCTAAAGATAATTTAGTTGAATTTAGCAATAAAATTGCTATTTTATTAGGCCTATTTTTAACAAGCATAAGTTTATTTAGTCCCCTGTTAACAACTCTAAATTTAGCTGGTTCTGCCCTTACCCTGAGTAAAATTACCCAACCTAGTGATCAAAAACTAGGTGCTTTAACCCATATATGTATTTTATTAACCATGATTTCAGGAATTAATCTGCTATTTCCTGGGTTAAATATAGGCATTTGGGGAACTATACTCTTAATTTTTATGGCTTTAGAAGGATATTTTGATTTAATTTATCTTAAATCTCATTCTCTTTTGAGTTTATGGGGAAAAAGTGCTTGGGGTTTAAGTCTAATTTTAGGGGGTTTATCCTATTCTTGCTTTTGGGTAAATACCCCCTGGGTAAACTTACCCAAAATCCATGCAATCTATAATTTAATTTGGTTTTTAGCTCCCTTAATTTTAACAGTTATTGGTATCAATAATAGAGCTAGAAAAAAAATATCTATTGGTTTAAGTATTACTTTCTTAGGATTTTTACAAACATTAACTTTAGGGTTTTCAGAAACTCGTTTATTGGGACTAGCTGTGGCTACTGGTTTAATGTTTATCAATACTTTTTATTTACGTCATTGGTTAGCAGCAACTATCACGGTAGGTTTTAGCTTAAGTTCTATAATAGCTATTTTAGAAACTTTTGAATTATCTTTAGTTGAATGGTTATTAGTAGGGACAATTTTATCAACTTTTCTTTGGATATTGTATGATTTGTTGCAACAAAAAGACGAAAAAAAAGAGAAGCTCCTTGGATATTATTATGCTCTAGGAATAGATATTTGGGGATTTTTACTGTCTAGCCTGGTATTATGGTCATTAACTTGGCATTCTTGGGCAGTTTATAATCAATTCATTTCTCCATCATTAACAGCGATCGCAGCTTCGACTTTACTCTTAGGAAATATAATTTACCGTAGCTGGCAAAATCCCACCAATTGGACGATCTATGGCATTGGATGGAGTTTAGAGCTATTAACTATCGAAACTTTGGGGATGACCGGACGCTCAATAATTGCCCTGATTATTGCTAATATTGGCCTAGGACTCTTGACTCAGATGGTAGGAGAATGGTGGCTTAATGAAGTCAGAAGTCAGAAATCAGAAGTCAGAAGTTATTTTTGTAATAGGGTTGATCAACCTCTCGGAAAAACTCAATTTCTCAATAGTTGGCATATTTTACCCTTACTTTATGGAGGAATAGGAACTGCTCTCAGATGGAATTTCTTTAGCAGTTGGACAGGTTTAGCATCTTTAGGACTGGCATTGATTGTTATTGGAATAGGAAGACGACGAGAAAAGTTTAAACCATTACTCTATTTAGCGATCGCTGGTTTATCCTGGTCTGTCTATGAGTTATTACTGTATCAAATATTCGATTGGCCAATGGGCGATCGTTTATTAGCAATGGGCACCCTAGCAACCAGTATTATGTATATTTATCGTCTTTTTTCTCCCTGGTTAACTACTTATCTTCGGTTTTCTACCACAGAATTAATAAGGGTTGCCCATTTACACTGGTTGTTAGGAACAGGTTTCTTAATATCGGCTATCTTTTTTCCCGTTACTTTTAATCAACTGATAGGGTTAGGTACAGGAATCTTTTTAACCCGTTATGCTATTATGCAAGGACGCATTGACGAAGTCAGAAGTCAGAAGTCAGAAGTCAGAAGTAGTTTTTTTAACGGTGATTTAAGCCACACTCCAGAAACTTTCCGTCTTAAAAGACCGGGTTTTAGAACCAATTTTTCCGATAATCCTAATCAAGTAATTGCTGAACTTTGGGTTTATTTAGGATTAGTACAAGCAATTGCTATCGTTTTATATACTTCTTTGATACTACCTAATACTCATCCTATTTTATCTAATATTTTAGAGCTCTATTTAGGTAGTTTGATTGCTATTATTTCTCTATTTATTGGTGGACTTCCTTGGCAAAAATGGGGATGGCCTAATAGCCCTTGGCAGGTTTTAAGTTTATTATTGCCCTTAATTGGAGTAGCAACAACAATTAATGGAATTACCTTTTTAGTCGCTGCTTTGTGTTATGTAATTCTGAGTAAAATAAGACATAAAAGACGTTGTTTGTATTTGAGCCTAATACTCATCAATATTGCTTGTTTTTACTGGATGTTTCAACTTAGAATTGTCAATTATTTTCTTTATTTTTGTTTGATAGGATCATCAATTTTAACAATTATTTGGATTGAACCCTATTGTCAAACAAGAGAAGGTAAACAATTACGCCATTATCTACGTATTTTCGGTAGTTCAATCATTGGCTTTTCTGCATTAATCCTTTATTCTAATACGGGTATTTTACCAAGTATTTTAAGTATAATTGGTATTTTTATGGGATTAGCTTTAAGGATCAGAGGGTTTCTTTTTGTGGGAACAATTATATTTATTATGAATGTATTTTATCAATTGGTCATTTTAAGTTTGAGTTATCCCTTGTTAAAATGGATTGTTGGGTTATTAGTTGGTTTAATCTTTATTTGGGTAGCTGGCAATTTTGAAACTCGAAAGACTCAACTAAATTCTTTAATCCGTCATTGGATTAGTGAATTTGAGGAATGGGAGTAATTTTCCTATTGACTAGAAAAAAAGATTATGTTACTAGGAATTTTACAGGAGTAAAACTTCTTCATTCTCAGGGAAATTATCGGCCTTGCTTGCGTGAATTTTTGAGATATTTTTTGAGCGAACCCCTAAATTAAGCTTTTGGGGGCATTCTATTTATTCAAGTTACTTTGACTTTATTATTAAGTAGATTTTGACAAACGGATTTGGTATGGTATATGTTCTTGATGTAGTTCAAATAGTCTGTTAAGTAGTCAGATACAAATAAACGGAACTGTATTAATAATTGTTAATGAATCTACAACCCTGATCTGTTAACTGATCCGGTGTTTCGTGTTTTCTAACTGCACAGTTAACTTTACTTTTGTCCTACTACTTAGCAATCGCCCATGGTGGAGATTGTTTTCAGAAAATTACCTTGATGTTTCTCCCAATCCAACTATGACAACGATTTTACCCGCAGATAATGAAGCGGCGCGAAAAAAAGCAGTTGATTTGCTCAAAAATGGCGACGTAGTGGTGTTCTCAACTGATACTATTTATGGCATTGGAGCCAGTATTTCCCAGGAATCAGGTGTTAAAAAGATTTTTGAGATCAAGTCGCGATCGCCAGAGAAACCTCTCATAATTTATGTGGCCAATTTGGAACAGCTGCAACAAGTTACTAGGGAAATTAGTGAAAATACCCTCGAGTCGCTTCGCAAAATCTGGCCTGGGGCAATGTCTGGCATCTTCCTTAAAACTGAAGTTGTTCCATCATTTGTGACATCCCAGAAGGATACTGTAGCAGTCAGAATACCTAACCATCAGCTTTGTTTGGAATTAGTAAATCGGGTTGGTCATCCTCTTGCTGTAACCAGTGCCAATATTTCAGGAATGGAGACTCAAAAAACAGCCCCAAAAGTTGCTGAACAATTGGGAGAAAGAGTTCCTTTGGTTCTCGATGGAGGACCAAACCCTGAACAACAACCTTCTACTCTCGTTGATTTTACCAGTTCACCAGCCCAACTATTGCGCGAAGGTGCCTGGTCTTACTCAAAACTCCGCCAAGCTATTCCCGATTTACAGCCTATCCCTGAAAGCTAAGATTTCTCTCAATCAGGCCGTTATTAAGCTAAAGTTATTGACATCCTC
>DLXW01000242.1:1407-10011 GCA_003448685.1 Cyanothece sp. UBA12306 | reverse complement strand
ACACATTAGCTCAGCGCATCAATTTTTTCGTACAATCCTGCTGTATAAAGTTGATGAAAGGGATTAAAAAATAAGTCACATAATGTCTGGCCAAAGCTTTCCTTTAACCATCCTTTCATCGTGGCAAATGTTCCCCGTGGTTGGGAGATTTCTAATAAAGCTTTTTCGGTTAATTTCTTATCGAGAAACCTAAGATTATTCTGAATTGGATAGGGGACATAAAGATTTTGCTGTTGAAAGTAAACAGAAGAACGTCTGGCATAACTCCTGACTGGACTCAGCTTGCGAATGAATTGAAGAATTGCCGGATCTCCTCCAAATATCCAGTGTCCCCCACCAATCTCAAAATGATAGGCTTCACCATCATCAGGGAGTTGAAATAAATGCTCTTTAGTTCCAGGTCTAACGTAGTAAGATGAGCAAATTCCTCCTGGTTCATTTACGGCTTCAAAAATGGGAAGACCTGAAGCTATACTCGCCGCTAACCCAGTCATGCCTCCACCCAAAATAAATTTAGACATTGATCAATGTACTCCCTGGTGAAACAAATCTAGTGGGTTTTAAAATACGATTGCTTTTGGAAAAAACTGTTCTAAGAGTTGATGATAATCTCCTAGATTTTTTTGAGGTAAATTGTACACTGATTTAGTGCCAATATCATATTTCCTAAAAGGAATTAGATATCGTTCTGTATAATCCTTATCTCGATTATCCATGAAAGGTTCACTTTGTGCAATCCGTATACTGTGATAACGAAGCAACCAAGCAATATGATCCGGTAGATAGTCTTTTAAGCGAGCATAAATATATTCATCATGATTCCATTGAAACACACAATTGTCTAATCCTATTCCTTCTTGATTGTTGCCAATTGGTGTATTAACACAAACTACATTTTCTGGGGCTTCATCGGTTAGCAATAGGATCTTTCCTAAGTCATGAACCAAAGCAGCTATTAATAATTCTGGATCGGTAATTCCATCTTGCTCCATTCCTTCGACAACTTGCAATGAGTGAGTTAATTGACTTAGACAATAAAGGGTGGTGTCTGTAGGATCTATACATCTACCTAAAAGTTCTATGGCTTGCCAAATTTGGATTTCTCCTAAGACTGGCTTTTCATATTTTTTCTTGAGTTCTTCTACTGTTTGTACTGTTTGTTCCCAGTGTTTTTGGTAGATGGATAATGCCCGTTGACTAAAATCAAATTCTAAGGGATCTTTTGGCTGATTGATTTGTTTGTCTGCAATTGGTTTGTGGTATTCAAGTGGCTGAATTTGGTATCCAGCTTTTTGCAATAGAGACTTAACAGCTTTTTTGGCTAGTTTCATAATTTGGTTAGCTCCTTTGAATGCTAATTTATAACAAACTTAAATTAATTATTGAATCAAAAAGATTACTTAACGGCTTCAACATAGAGTGATATTTTAGAATGGCTATTGTCGAAAAATTGTGTATCTCTTAAAACAGAAAATGCACTCTGACCAAATCCTGATTGATAAATATTCTTAAATCCTAATTGATGAAGCATGTCTGATAGTTTAGCATAGCTCCACCAATTGATATGGCAATAGGGATATTTTTTCTGTAAAGATAAACTACATTGGGAAGTACATCTATCTAGAGCTTCATTGAGTGGCATTCTAGCAAATATCTGATTAATTTCTTCATCAGAAAATTGCTGCACTTGAGTAGCATCCGTAGAAGCCACTCGCTGATCTGATAAAAAGGTTTTTGCAGTATGAGTTGCAAAATGATTAACTAACATTTGTCCTATACTGATCTCTTCTACAGAAAGTTTTATAAATGGGTGTGGAAACCAGTAAAAATAATGCTTATCTTGTTTCTTAAATGCCCTATAGGCTAATTCAATATTAGGAACTGCTATCCTGATCGCCCCTCCTTTTTTGAGTATTCGATAAGCTTCTTTAAGAATATTAAATGCGCTCTCATTATTGATATGTTCAAGGGTATGACTTGAGTAAATTAATTCAGTTGAATCATCTTCAATGGGAAGACTAGTATTTGACGATAAGTCAAAGGAGATATCTATAGGATTTTTTTGATACCAATCACTGAAATTATCTATATTGGTCCAAGCAGGATGTCGCCAGTTACCTGCTCCAATATTATAAAATTTTTTGTTATTCAGAAATTCTTGCCCATAAATTTCCTGGTATATGGTTAGATCAGGTTCTACTTTCTTAGTAATATTATTGACTAGGGAGTTTTTCGATGGATAAATCTCATAGCCCATTTTTTTTAATGTCTTTTTGACAATTTTTTTTGCAAGGCTCATAATTATATACCTTTTAGATGGTTAAGATTTACTAAATTTTTTATGGTATCTTAGATTAGAGTTTTCCTTATATGCTAAAGTGCTAAGGCATTTTTTGAAAACTCCATTGACCTGGGATTTGGATCGGAGCAGTTCCACAGAAATTTCCTACAACTTTAAACTTCTTACAATTATGATATCTAATTAATTCCTCTCCAAAGTTTTCTGATTGAACGGATATGTTTAAGGAATAGTTCCCTGGATTAAGTTGAATTTTTCCTATATTTATCTGGGTTTTGATTTTTTCTCCTGTATTGATTATTTTTACATCACTAACAAGTGAAATAGATTGAATCACGTTTTGTAATTCTTGACTCATTATTGTAACGGTCATACAGGGAAACTGAATTTCTGGTCTAATAGTTACCTCAAAGTTAATCATCAGTTCATCTAAATAAGAAATCTCTTCAATATCTTGGTTATTCTTATTAGAAAGATAAACTTTATCAATAACAGCTTTACCACTTCCTGCGACAATCTTCTCTTCCCCTTTAAAATATGAATAGAACTTATCAACGCCTTGCGCTATATTTTTTCCTTGAAATTCAGATTTGCCATGATTCATTACCATAATATCAGAACAAACTCTTGATATTTGAGGCATACTATGAGAAACCAAGATAACTGCTGCATTATTAATCATTTTATAGATAGCATTAAAACATTTAGCTCGAAATCCTACATCTCCCACTGCTAAAACTTCATCAAGAAGTAAAACATCAGGTTCCATCTGAGCAGCTACTGCAAAACCTAACCTCACTTTCATCCCTGAACTATAATTAACAACTGGAGAATCAATAAACTCTTCTAATTCGGAAAAATCAATAATTGCGTCTAGTTTTTTATCAATCTCTGCTGTTGTAAATCCTAGAACTGCACCTCGACTATAAATATTTTCTCTTCCCGTTAAGATGGCATTAAAACCAGCACTAAGCTCGATTAAAGAATTAACTCTTCCCCTTAGTTCAATTCTTCCTCTATCTGGTTTAAATAAACCGTTAAGCATCTTCAAAAGGGTACTTTTCCCTGCTCCATTGGGTCCTATTAAACCCAAACATTCTCCACGCTTTAATTCAAAATTAATATCATTAACCGACCAAAATTCATTCTGACGTAGTTCGTGTTCGTACTTACGCCCTGTAACTTCCGAAGCAATATCTTGAACACCATACCAAAGGGATGTTTTGAGATCACGACAGAACTTTTTGGAAACATGTTCAACTTTAATTAAAATTTCATCAGTCATAAGGATTAATCTAGGAATTATTGACGCTCAAATTTAAAGATATTTTCTAATTAGCTCAATCATTTAGTCTAAAATATTCCCTAAAAGCAAGCTATAGTATTCGATCAATAACATTTCTGTTGATCCATAAAATATCATATAAATAGCAAGATTGCCAACAAAATTGGATAATCTGTTATAGTCAAACCATTAGGTTAGCCCATAACTTTATCGCAAAAATGGTAACAGTCGCTATAATTCCTGCTCGTGGTGGTTCTAAGGGAGTCCCTCGTAAAAATGTTCGCTTTTTAGCAGATAAACCTTTAATTGCCCATTCTATCTTAGATGCTCTAGAAGCTAAATTAGTTGATCAAGTTTATGTCTCAACTGATGACCCTGAAATTGCTGCTGTTGCTCAAGATTATGGGGCGAAAATTATTGATCGTCCTCCAGAATTAGCCGGGGATACAGCGTCTTCTGAATCAGCTTTAATTCATGGATTTAATAACCTTGAAAAGGTAGGAATATCTCCTGATTTAATTGTTTTTCTTCAGTGTACATCTCCCATTAGAACTGGACTAGAAATAGACCAAGCTATTCAAAAATTAGAAGATAATGAAGGAGATTCTTTATTATCAGTTTCTCCTTCCCATCGATTTTTATGGCAAGAAGTAGATGGATTAGCCCAATCTATTAACTATGATTATCGCCATCGTCCTCGCCGTCAAGATATGCAGCCTCAGTATCTAGAAAATGGCTCAATTTATATTTTTAAACCATGGGTACTTCAACAATTAGGTAATAGATTAGGGGGTAAAATAGTTCTATTTCCCATGGGAGAAGCAGCAGCTTGGGAAATTGACTCATTAACAGATTTTAAAATTATAGAATCTTTGTTGAACAATCCCATTGATTAAGTACCATATTATGGCAATTCTAATTTTAAGTAATGGTCATGGAGAAGATGTAATCGCGGCTCGTATTGCCCAACAATTACAAAATTTAGCCCATGCTTCTAAAATAACGGCTTTACCCCTAGTGGGAGAAGGATATGCTTATAAAAACTTAAATATTCCTCTAATTGGCTCCGTTAAAAAAATGCCGTCAGGAGGGTTTAATCAAAATCCTCAACAGTTATTGAGAGATGTTTGGGGAGGGTTAATAGGATTAAGCTATGAACAATATAAAACTGTCATTCAATGGGGAAAAAATGGGGGTAAAATCTTAGCAGTAGGAGACTTAGTTCCCTTATTTTTGGCTTGGTTAAGTGGTACAGATTATGGATTTGTTGGGACAGCTAAATCAGAATATTATTTACGCAATGAAACTGATTGGTTACCCCAAACATCGAGTTTAGAACGTTGGTTTTGCTCAATGTATTTTCCTTGGGAACGTTGGTTAATGAGTCATTCTCGTTGTCGAGCAGTTTTTCCTCGCGATACCCTAACAGCCAAAATTTTACAACAATGGCCAATTCCAGTTTTTGATTTAGGTAATCCAATGATGGATGGTCTAGAATTAAGTCAAAAGACTGATTTAATTAATAAAAGAAATAGATTGACTATTGTTTTGCTTCCTGGTTCAAGAAGTCCTGAAGCACAAAATAATTGGCGGCTTATTTTAGAAGCTGTTAACTACTTAATAGCAGATTTTTCTGATAAATCAATATTATTTTTAGCTGCGATCGCACCTTCTCTAAGTTTAGAAGCTTTTGTCCAAGATAGTCTCTCTCAAGGCTGGAATTATCAAAAAATAGAAGCCCAAAAGTTGGAATTAAATAATACCGATAAATTAGCTTTTATTAATAAAAATTCTACCTTGATTATGACACAACAATCCTATGGTAATTGTTTACAAATAGCCGATTTAGGAATTGCCATGGCTGGAACCGCTACCGAGCAATTTGTCGGATTAGGTAAACCAGCTATTACCTTACCTGGAAAAGGTCCACAATTTACCTTGAGTTTCGCCCAAAAACAAACCTATCTTTTAGGAGAATCTGTGATTTTAGTTAACCATCCTCAACAAGTTCCAATTGTAATTAATTCCTTGCTTAAAGATCCTCAAAGATTGCAAAATATCGCTATAAATGGGCAAAGACGTTTAGGAAATCCAGGGGCAGCCAAGCGCATTGCTCAATGTTTAATAAAAAATGGTTTTGGGGAAAACGTACCCTCTAAGAGCCTGAAAAATGCTATATTTTAAGATAGTATCAGTCATAATTTAAACTGTGAATGTTATTAAAACCTTTGGCTCTCTCGAAGCAGAAAAACGACGTAATCTATTGCTATTATTGGTGACAGGTCTACTATTTTGGAGTAGTATAACAACCCTTTTACCCACCTTACCCATCTATCTTGAGGACATTGGCGGCACAACCGCAGAAATTGGCTTAGTTATGGGGAGTTTTGCCCTGGGACTGATTGCCTCTCGGACTTGGTTAGGACATCTTGCAGATAGTCACAGTCGTAAACTGGTAGTACAAATTGGAGCCCTAGTAGCAGGAATCGCTCCTTTAGGCTATCTTTCAATTCAGTCGATTTTTCCCCTCATGGCTGTTCGTGCCTTTAACGGAGTTAGTTTAGCTGCATTTACCACAGGTTATAGTGCTTTAGTAGTCGATTTATCTCCGGTTGCCCAAAGAGGAGAACTGATTGGTTATATGAGTTTAGTGGCTCCCATCGGTATGGCCATTGGTCCAGTTTTGGGGGCATTTTTACAAGAATCTCAAGGATACCCACCATTATTTTTAACTGCCGCAGGATTAGGTTTTCTTGCCTATTTTTTAACTGCTACGATCACAGAACAAAGTCGCCAGAAAAAGGATAATTCTCAGGCAAATGTCCCAGAAACTCCCCATCGTAACTTACGCCAATTATTAGCTAGTCGTTCTTTGTTAATACCTTCGTTAATTTTATGGCTGATTGGCTTAGTATTCGGTACTTTGTTTGCCTTTCTACCCCTATTTTTGCGAGAAACCTCCTTAGGATTTAATGCTGGACTATTTTATCTAACAGCAGCGATCGCTAGTTTTGCTTCGAGGATTTTTTCGGGACAAGCTTCTGATCACTATGGTCGAGGTTTATTTATTACTCTGAGTCTGCTATTTTATGCAGTATCGATGGCATTATTAAATCAAGCTGATACAACCCAAGAATTATTCATGGCAGCCATTGTCGAAGGAAGTGCCTCTGGAATGTCCATTCCCATGATTGTTGCCCTGATTTCCGATCGCTCATCCTCCTCTGAACGGGGTAAAGTTTATTCGGTTTGTTTGGGGGGATTTGATCTAGGAATGGTGATGGCTAGTCCAATTTTCGGAATCTTAGGGGAAATAATCGATTATCGCTCTATGTTTGCCCTAGCTGGTAGTTTGGCGATGATCGCTATGTTATTATTTTTATGTCAGTCTAATAAAAGTTTTAAGCAATCCCTTCGATTTGCTTTAGGACGAGGAAAAGACGTATATGCCTTGGAATATAGAATTTAGGTTGTTGCCCGTTAATTGTTAAAGATTAAGGTTAAATTGGAGACAAGTGGTAAATGAAAACAATAAATTGATTCTAGTCAAAGGATCAAGAACCTGGAATCAGTGGAGAATAGAAAACCCTGCTATCAAACCTGACTTGAGTGGGGTTGATCTATGTGGGGCTAATCTGAGTGAAACCAATCTCAAGGATGTTAACCTTACTGGTGCTAAACTAGCTGGTGCCAATTTAGCTAGAGCTGATGTGAGGGATGCTAACTTAGTTGGGGCTGATTTGCGTGGTGCGAATTTGACCAAATCTAAGCTAGTTTTAGCTAAAATTGGTCGGGTTGATCTGAGTGGGGCTATTTTAAATCGTGCTAATTTAACCGGAGCAAGCTTGAGTTTGTCTGATCTGAGTAGAGCTAATCTCAATGGAGCTAATCTTAGTTGGTCTAATCTTAGTGGAGTTAACCTCAGCCATACCAATCTTATTGGAGCAGATCTCAGTGGAGCAGATCTCAGTTGGGCTAATCTGAGTGAGGCTAACTTTGAAAAAACTAACATGGCAGAGGCAGTTTTAGTATCTGCTCAAATATTTAACACTAACTTTAGTAGTGCGGTTCTAACAGGGATTTGTATTAAAGACTGGAAAATTGACTTTAATATTAATTTGGATAATGTTGTTTGTCAATATGTTTTTTTAGAATGGGATCATCAAGAACGTCGTCCCACCAATCCCAATCAATCATTTAAGTCTGGTGATTTTGCTCGATTTGTTACTCAAGAAGTAGAAATTTTTGAATTGGTTTTCAACGAAGGAATAGACTGGAATCTCTTCCTAAAATCTTTTAAAAAAATTCAAGCAAGCCTAACTTATGAAATGCTTGATATTCAAGGAATTGAACAAAAAAATAATGAGTCATTAATTATTAGTTTAGTAGTTCCTAAAGAATTGAACAAATATCAGCTTAAAGCTTCTTTTTGGAAAAAATACCAAACTTTACTCAAAGCCGAAGACACATCAAATGAATTATTAAAAGCAGAGATTCTCATAAAAAGACAACAAGATAGTCAAATTTTAAATATCATAGAAACCATGGCTCATAAAAGTTTATCAGAAAAACTGTTGAAAAAAAGAAAAAAAGAGTAAGAGAAATTTAGAATTTAGAATGTAAAATGCAGAATAAAAAATAGCGAGACAGAAAAATAAACAAATTATTGCTTAAAAATACTAATTGTTATTTTGCCTACCCAGTAATAACAGCAATACAGTCAATTTCCACTAAAACATCCTTAGGTAAACGGGAAACCTCAACACAAGCACGGGCTGGGGCAATCTCTGGGTTAAAATATTGGGCATAAACTTGATTCATAGCCGCAAAATTGGTTAAATCCCTCATAAAAACAGTAGTTTTAACCACATCATTCCAAGTTGCCCCAGCAGCCTGTAAAATTGCTTCAAGATTAGCCATAACCTGTTGGGTTTGTTGGCTAATATCACCCATTCCCACAATCTCTCCAGTTTCAGGACTCAAAGCAATTTGCCCAGCCACAAACAGAAATTGGCCAGTA
>DLXW01000242.1:988-1164 GCA_003448685.1 Cyanothece sp. UBA12306 | reverse complement strand
GACAAACAGAAATTGGCCAGTAGCAGCGATCGCTTGATTATAAGGGCCGACTGGCTCTGGTGCTTTGTCAGTACGAATGACTTGATGATTACTCATAAATTTAAAAAATAGTCAAGGGCTGAAAAACCGACCAACATATTAACCGCGAATTACCATTGCCATTACTAGCTAGTGGT
>DLXW01000242.1:0-708 GCA_003448685.1 Cyanothece sp. UBA12306 | reverse complement strand
AATCAACCGCTCTAAAAACCCATGTAGTCTAAAAACTACACTACCGGCACCTTGACAGTCAAAGATATGGGGTTCTACCTAATTGTTTTGTTTCTCCCTGTAGGTAGGTAAAATCGTTGCAGGAACTAAACAAGCAGTATTTAAAATCAAACAAACTTTTGCAGCAATGCAACTAGGGTGAGACACACCCAAAGTTAACGCGCCCCGAGAGAACCACCTCCAGGTTAAGAATCACAAGGTACTTAATCTAAGTGGACTCCCCCAACCAAGAATCCCTCGCTTTGCTGCGACGGGAATGTCAAACTGATAAAAGAAACCAATATTGAAGTAGAGCATTCCTCTAGTCCCTTTTTTATGGAACAAAACGTTACAAGACGATACAATGAGCAAGATTGCTATCTGTTCACGTTACGTCTGTTATAATCAAACATGATTCGCCAACTTTTGAAGAAATGCTACTAGGTTTTAGAACTAAGCTAAAACTCAATAATCAACAAAAAACTATAATGGCTCAACACGCAGGTTATAGCCGTTGGGTTTTTAATTGGGGGCTAAAAGCTTGGAGTTCTACCTATCAAGAGGGGTTTAAACCCACAGCCAATAAACTTAAAAAGTTCTACACTAATTATGTCAAACCATTATATCCTTGGCAGTCACAATTATCTTCAAGGGTTTATCAATATGCCTTTGTGGACTTAGATAATTCAT
>DLXW01000188.1:18784-18936 GCA_003448685.1 Cyanothece sp. UBA12306 | reverse complement strand
TTAGAAACTCCCCTTACTGAGTCCCCAGCAACTCTGATTAATCCACAAGTTCCCATCGGAATTATTCCTATTTTAAGGGCTGGACTTGCTTTGTTAGATGGAGCGCAAACTTTATTACCATTAGCTTCAATTTATCATTTAGGCTTAGTTCG
>DLXW01000188.1:17859-18537 GCA_003448685.1 Cyanothece sp. UBA12306 | reverse complement strand
AATAAATTACCCCAGGAATTCAAACCCCAAACTCAAATTATTGTCTTAGAACCAATGTTAGCCACTGGAAGCTCAATTATGGTAGCAATGGAAGAAATAACTAAACGAGGTGGAGATCCGGCTTTAATGCGGATTATTTCTGTGGTAGCTGCTCCCCCTGCTTTACAAAAATTAAGTCAAGCATATCCGAGTTTGAATATTTATACCGCTATTATTGATGAAGGAATCAATAGTAAAGGATATATTGTACCTGGATTGGGTGATGCAGGCGATCGCTCTTTCGGCACATAGTTAAAATTGAGAATTATTTAACCTATTGATTTAATTGATGATAGTAAAAGGTCAAAACTTATGAGTCAACGGGATGGATTTACTGGCGGTTTTTTATTAGGGACGATTGTTGGTAGTATTGTCGGAGGAGTCATTGGCACTATAGTTGCTAATGGTCGCGACCGCTCTTTTGAGGGAAAAGATGACTCTTTATTGCAGTCAAGCAAAACAGAAAAATTGAATAATGAAGTTAGTATCGAAATAGCACGTCAACGGTTAGAAAAAAAGATTTCTCAATTGAATTCAGCTATTGATGATGTTCGAGAACAACTAGGACAAGTTGAAGAAAATTCAACCCCACAAAAAACCAGAACCGAAGACATTTAAGCAAGAACTAGCTTTAGTTAA
>DLXW01000188.1:2482-17716 GCA_003448685.1 Cyanothece sp. UBA12306 | reverse complement strand
AGCAAGAACTAGCTTTAGTTAAAAACTTGGGCTGTGCTAAATTTGTTGATCTAAATAAGGTCGGCTCAAAAATCATAAAAATCTTAGGGTGGGCTTGCTCACCCTACAATTAATTGTCCCTACATACTTAATCTGCTTACGCTTTTCTAAACATTATGCAAGGAGACCGATCACACTTTATTGTGAGAATTACGGTTATGGTATATAAAAATTATCATTGAAATTTAAAATTATATGTTAGATTGCATTGTGATCGGAGCAGGACCAGGAGGTCTGGTAACAATTAAAGAATTACTAGAACGAAAAGTAGGCCAAGTAGTCTGTTTGGAACAAACAAAAGATCTAGGAGGTGTTTTTGCGAATACTTACGATAATTTAGTTCTAACTAGCTCTTGTACCTATAGTATGTTTTCAGACTTCTGGATGGGTGATGGAAAACAGCATGAATTCTGGACTAAACACGAAGCAGTTAACTATTGGAAAAGCTATGCCCAACATTTTGGGTTAGTGAATAAAATTCGCTTTAATTCCCAGGTGATCGCTGTCAGATCTCAAGACGATGGGGGGTGGCAAGTTCAACTTTCATCTGGAGAGAATTTGTTCTCAAAACGAATTGCCTTAGCGATCGGAAATAACAGTATCCCCAATTATCCAGAATGGAAAAACTTATTAACTGACATAGACTTTTCCCATTCCCAAGACTATCGTAATGCTGATCCTTTTGTGGGCAAAAATGTCTTAGTGGTTGGTGGAGGTGAGTCTGCTTCGGACGTAGCTTTAGAAATATCTCAGGTTGCTAAAAATTGTTGGGTGAGTCTTCGTCATTCAACTGGTTTTGTTGTTCCTCGCAAACGAGATAACCGCGCTAATGATATTGGTACGAATAGAGGAATCTATGGATTACCGAGAAACTTCGGTTATGATTTGCTTAACATTATCTCTCGCCAGTGGTTAAGTTACAACAATTCAGTAGATAAAGCGGCAGTCCAACTTAATCAAAAGATTCAAGCTAAAAATGGAGTTTGGGGGACATACGGAACTAAAACTTTTAACTTGCCTCGGGCAATTGTGCATCATGGCTGTAAAGTTGTTGGTGAAATCTTAGACATCAAAGAAGGTGGCAAAACATTGCTTACCACTGATGGAGAAACCTTACAAAATGTGGATGTAGTGGTATTTTGTACCGGCTACAAAAATCGAATATCTTTTTTGAATGACGAACTCAAAAAAACCAATCCCCGAAGTCTTTACAAACATATGTTTCATAGCAAGTATAGAGATACAATTGTTTGGATTGGTTGGGCGCGCCCAGGTTTTGGGAGTCAGTTTCCCATTATGGAAATGCAAGCCCGATTTTTTGCTTTGATTTGTACTGGAGAACGAACTCTTCCAAAGTCTCAAAAAATGGAACAAGTAGCTTTTCTCGATGAAAAGAAATATATAAAACAGTTTGAAAATCATTCTTTTCGGAAGGGAAGTTTGGTTGATTACCATATTTACATGGACGACTTAGCTGATATTATTGGCTGCAAACCTCCATTGTGGAAATACTTTTTCTTGCACCCCCACCTCTGGCTAATTATGGTCTATGGTGCTACCCAAGGTACTCAGTTTCGTTTACAAGGTCCGGGGCAAAAAGAGGTTTTAGCTCAAGAAATTATTGGAAAGTTACCCGTCGCTCCATTTTTTAATTATTTTTTCAGAGCAGGTCTCAAAGGTCGCATTATTTATGGATTTAAGACTGTTTTACAAGGGTTAACCAAATACTGGAAAAAATTAGTGAAACATCAACCTAATATCAGACGAAAGAGTTCAAGACAAAATCAGACTTAGAATTCTGATTGATACAATTCCTGGATTTATCTTTTGGAAAAAAACAGACTGACATTTTCTAGACATGAACATCAAAAAGGATAAAAATCAAAAATTAATTATTTCACTAGATGGAAAGCAAATTAATTTAGACCATAACACAGAAGCTAAAATAAAAACTTATTTAGATAATTTGCTGGGTGAAAAAGAAATAGAAAGACCTGTAATTGTACCTATGTCAGATGGGCAAAAAGGGTTATGGTTTATTTACCAAATGAATCCTAAAAATCTAGCTCAAAATCTTTACACGACAGTTAAAATTTCTTCGGCTTTAGATTTGAAAATTTGGGAGGAAACTTGGCAAAAAATTGGACAACGTCATGATATTTTAAGAACTACTTATGGGGTTAAAAATGATGAGCTTGTGCAAATTGTTCATTCTAATATAGGGGTTATCACTCAAGTCATTGATGGGTCTAATTGGAGTCAAGAAAAGTTAAACAATAAAATTTTGGCTCATGCAGATATTCCCTTTGATTTAGAACATGAAGCAGGAATACGAGTCTCGCTATTTAAAAATTCAGAAACTGAGTTTTTTCAATTGATAACAATGCATCATATAGCGGGAGATATGTGGTCTCTTGATCTATTTCTCAAAGAGTTTGAATCTTTGTATGCTCTCCTTAAACCAGCTTTACCCTACCAAGATTTTGTTAGTTGGCAATCACAGACCATTAATTCTTCTGAAGGAGAAAGCAATTTACAGTATTGGAAACAAGAGTTATCGGGAGAATTACCTATTTTAAATTTACTCACGGATAAACCCCGTTTATCCTTACAAAATTATCCCGGAGATAGTCATCGCATTAAGCTCAATAAAGACTTGGTTGCAAAGTTAAGACAGTTAGAAACAAGCTCTGGTTCTAGTATTTATCGGATTATGCTAGCCGTTTTTTATGTGTTTTTGTATCGTTACACAGGTCAAGAAGATATCTTAGTCGGGACTCCTATGGCGAACAGATGGGGTCAAAAAGAGTTTAAAACAATTGGGGGTTATTGTACTAATGTAGTGGTCTTACGAGCTAGTATTAAAGGAACTTTTACTTTTCAAGAATTTCTTGCTCAGGTATCGCATAAAGTTTCCCAAGCTCAAAAACATCAAAATTATCCCTTTTCTTTACTAATCGAAAATTTGCTTCCTCAAAGAGATTTAAGTCAGTTTCCTCTTTTCTCTGTTGCTTTAACCTGGCATCGTCATCGCTGGTATAATTTGAAACAACAAGAACAGTCTAGAACCCTTCAGATAGAACCTTATTTTCTGGGGGAACAACGTGGAACATTTTCTGACCTTAATTTAAGAATTGTGGAAGCTGGTGATGATTTACAATTGAGTTGGGAGTATAAAACAAATTTATTTAATCCTGATACAATCTCTCGTATGGCAACACATTATTTAATGTTACTCAAAGATATTATTAATAATCTAGAAACACCAATTTCTCAATTACCTCTTTTAACTGAAGTAGAGAGTCATCAGATATTAGTTGACTGGAACAATACAGCCAAAAATTACCCAAAAGATAAATGTGTTCATCAGTTATTTGAGGAACAAGTAGAACGAACTCCCGATGCCATAGCAGTAGTCTTTGAAAAACAACAACTTACCTATCGAGAGTTGAATAACCAAGCTAATCAATTAGCTAATTACTTACATCAATTAGGAGTAAAACCAGAAACTTTAATAGGAATATGTGTGGAACGTTCCTTAGAAATGATTATAGGATTATTGGGAGTTCTTAAAGCGGGAGGAGCCTATGTTCCTTTAGACCCAAATTATCCGCAAGAACGTCTTGATTTTATGTTAGAAGATACTCAAGTTTCTATTATATTAATTCAAAATCATTTGTTATCAAAATTTTTTAGTCCTTCAATAAAATTCATTAATATTGATCATAATTGGAATATTATTAATCAACAAAGTAAAGAAATATTGAGCAATAATCTCAATTTAACCAGTCATAATCTTGCCTATATAATTTATACTTCAGGTTCTACGGGCCAACCAAAAGGCGTAATGATGCCCCATTATGCTCTTACTAATCGTATTCTGTGGGGGCAAAGTGAGGCTAAACTGACTACAAAAGATAAAGTTCTTCAAAGAGCGCCCTTCAGTTTTGATCCCTCAATAAATGAAGTATTTTCTGCTTTAATTTCAGGTGCTCAGTTAGTTATTCCCCTTGGCAAAAGCATTGGAGATAGTCGTTATTTAATAGACTTAATTATTAGTCAAAAAATCACGATAATGTCACTCCCTCCTTCTTTATTAAGAGCAATCTTAGATGAAGAAAAAGTTACAAAATGTCAAAGTTTAAAGCGTGTTTCTTGTGGTGCAGAAGCTCTCACCATGGAATTAGTAAAAGATTTTAAGAGTAAACTCCCAGCTAAATTATTTAATGTTTATGGACCAACAGAGACTTGTTTAAGTGTTACCCAATGGGAGACTAATCTCGAAATTCGATCAAATATTGCTCCTATTGGCCGTCCTATTGATAATACTAAAATTTATATTCTTGATTCTCAACTTCAACCTGTTCCTATTGGTGTTCCAGGGGAAATTTATATTGGTGGGGTAGGATTAGCAAGAGGATACTTGAATCGTTCTAAGTTAACAGCAGAAAGATTTATTAAAAACCCTTTTAAAGCTGATGGTAGATTATATAAAACAGGGGATTTAGCTCGATATTTACCTGATGGAACTATTGAATTTTTAGGTAGAATAGATCATCAAGTTAAAATCAGAGGGTTTAGGATTGAATTAGGAGAAATTGAAACTTTATTAACTCAACATCCTAAAATTAGGGAAACAGTGGTGATTGTGAGAGAAAATGCTCGTGAAAATCAAGTCTTGGTTGCTTATTTTATCCCCACATCAGAATATATTCCAAGTTCCATAGAATTACGAGAGTTTTTAAGTCGCAAGTTACCTCATTATATGATACCTAATGTTTTTATTCCTTTAGAACAATTTCCTCTTACTATTAACGGTAAAATTGATCTTCAAAATATTCCCCTTGCCTCACAAATTAAGCAAGATACTTCAGATATTTTACTGACTCCTCAAGATCAATTAGAACAAGATTTAATGGTGATTTGGGAAGAAGTATTAGGGATTAAACCTATTAGAATTACAGACAATTTTTTCGAGCTAGGGGGACATTCACTCTTAGCAGTGAAGTTGATACATCTCATTGAGAAAAAAATTAATTATAAGTTATCTTTAGGACTTTTATTTGAAAATCCAACGATTGAAAAAATCGCCCAAAATCTTCGTAATAATCCAGATTTTTTTCCTTGGAATTTTCTGATTTCTATCCAACCTAAAGGAGATAAACCTCCTCTGTTTGCCATTCATAATGAAATTCAAGCCTATCACAATTTAGCGTGCTATTTAGGAGAAGAACAACCCATTTATGGACTTTCTGACCCTCGATTTGTTCAGGAAGTTGTTTTATCTGAAAGTTCAATAGATACTCTAGCAACCAATTATCTTGAAGAAATTCAGCATCTTCAACCTTGTGGTCCTTACTATTTAATTGGCATTTCTTTTGGAGGAATAGTTGCTTTTGAGATTGCTCAACATTTATTAACTAAAGGCGAAAAAGTAGCTTTTTTAGGGTTATTAGATAGTTCAGCACCTAACTTTTGTAAATCTCTATCCCTACGACAAAAGTTTCAAATACATTGGCAAGAATTAGTAGAAAAAGGAATATTTACTTACATAAACAATCGAATTAACTCCCAATCAAATAAACTAAATAAATTTGTAAATAGACAGAAACTAGCAACTAAAATAGACCAAAATAAAGAAAAAATAAATGAACTTGCTCCCTCTGCTCAAGCTGATGTTTTTAATTTCATTAATAAGGAATTAATGACTAATTATGTTGCTCGTCCTTATTGGGGTAAAATAACACTTTTTAAAGCACAACAAACTAAAGAACTTATTGATCGACATCCGAGATATTTTGACGAAAAACTCGGTTGGGGAAATATTGCCAAAAAGGGATTAGATATTTTACGAGCTTCCTGGAGGACACATCGAGTTATTGGAAGAACCTTATGTTCAAGCTCTCGCCACAAAACTCCAGCAAATTTTAGTGACTTGAGGAAATAATTTGATATTATATGATAGCGATCGCTTTTAGGCAGGGGCGAACGTCAACAGAAACTTCTAAAATGTGATTATCAACTTGAAAACGATGGGATTTTATAAACTGAACAAACTATGTCTCAACCATACCACTGTCGCATTTATGTTACCCTCAGACCATCGGTTTTAGATCCCGCAGGAACAGCCGTGGAGTCTGGACTCAAACAACTAGGATACGAAGGAGTTCAACAAGTTAGAATCGGCAAGTATATTGAACTTAGTCTCACCGCAACCGATAAAAACCAGGCTGAACAACAACTCCATGAAATGTGCGATCGCCTGTTAGCTAATCCCGTGATTGAAAATTATTGCTTTGAGATCACAACTGTTGATGCTGCTCAAGTCCATGGGGGGTAAGATGAAATTCGGTATTATCGTTTTTCCTGGCTCTAATTGCGATCGCGATCTCCAAACCATTACCCAAGGTTTACTCAACCAAACTACCCGCATGGTATGGCATCAAGAAACAGATATCCAAGATCTAGATGTCATTCTTATTCCAGGAGGATTTAGTTACGGAGATTATTTGCGATGTGGGGCGATCGCTCAATTTTCCCCGATTATTCCCCAAGTGCTCGAACACGCCAACCAAGGTAAATTAGTCCTAGGTATCTGTAATGGCTTCCAAATCTTAACAGAAATTGGCTTATTACCTGGAGCTTTAATTCGTAACCGAGACTTACATTTTATTTGCGATCGCGTTACTGTAAAGGTCGAAAATAATAATTTACCTTGGACTGCTGGTTATAGTTCAAAACAAGTTATTACTTTACCCATTGCCCATGGGGAAGGACGTTATTATGCTGATCAAGATACACTAAAACAATTAGAAGATAACCAACAAGTTGTCTGGCGATATTGTAGCCCAAATGGGGATATTAATGAGATGGCTAACCCCAATGGTTCCCTCAATAATATTGCAGGAATTAGTAATGAAAAAGGCAATGTTTTGGGGATGATGCCCCATCCTGAAAGAGCTTCAGACCCACTTATTGGAGCCAGAGACGGTCGAGGATTGTTTGAAGGGTTAATCGAGACAAAAATTCCCATTCTAGATTGAAGGATAGATCAATACATTAAGCAACTTGAGAATCTAATAAAGCGGTCAATTGTTGAATACCTTTGTTAAGATGGCGAGTTACAGTCATAGGACTCATGCCAATTTGTTTAGCAGCTTCCTTACGGGGTAAATCTTTAAGAAAAACACATTCAATAGCGGCTTTTGTTCTTTCTTCAAGTTGACTAATCGCTGATTGTAATTGAATTCTATCTTCGTTTTGGTTTTGCTGAGCTAGATAGCGATGATCGGCTAAAGTTTCACCAAAACTAACAGTAGAATCCGTTGTTGGACTAATCTTTGCGTCTAGACTAACTAACATCCGATTTTGTAAGGCTAGTTCACATTCATGCCATTCTTGTAGAGAAACATCTAAAGCTTTAGCTATTTCTTGACCTGTAGGAGTTCTTCTTAAGCTGACAGTTAATTCTTTGCGAACTTTCTTCCCCTTATTATGGAGTTCTTGCCAACGACGAGGGATACGCATTGTACTACCTTTATCACGGAGATAGTGCAGCATTTCGCCGCGAATATAGGGAATGGCAAAAGAACTGAAAGCACAACCTTGATGAGGATTAAAACGTTCAATAGCATTAATCAGTCCTAGATAACCAATTTGTTCTAAATCTTCATAGGGTTCTGTACATTGGTGGCTGATGCGGTGAGCAACTTGGCGAACCAACCCCGCATGAAGCTCAACCAGTTGATTCCGCAATGATAGGGAAGGCTTACGAGAATAAGTGATTAAGAGTTCCATCCCTTGTGCATTATTATACTTAGTTTTCATGAGTCCTAACTCCTTCGCTTGGGTTCATAGCTGGTCAGATAACTGGTCAATGCCTTGCCTTTTATCTTTTCTTATTGTCTATCTCAGAATAATTTCGCACTATCGGCATTACACTGAAATCTAGGAGACTCTTTTGGGGTTAGTTGCGGTAAATACGCAAACTCAAATCAGTTTACTTAACTAAGGGTGAATTTTTCGTAAACTTTAGGGACATTGACTGAGAAAATATGCCCTAAGTTATCAAGTTGATGGCCGCAGTAGAGAGAGATTCGGTATTCCTTACTAGCTAATTGCCCTCAACTTTAGTTATAAAACGTAAGTAAATACTTAAATAATTTAGAAGGTGTTCTATGAGCAATACCAGCAACTTTCGTGAAGCGATGCGTGAGGTCAAGGGACAATACCTCATCGGCCCAAATGTCATTGCTAATGCCTTGCCTTACCTCGGTGGTGGATTGGTACTAACCGCAGTGGGAACCTATGGCGGTTTAGGAGTTATTCAATCCTATCCCAACCTCTTTTATCCAACTTTCTTTGTGGCAATAATTGCCGAGTTAATTCTCTTCTTTGTTGCCCGTAATGTCGCTGAAAACGGTAATAATACCACGGCTTTACCTCTACTGGCTCTCTATAGCTTACTTTCTGGCTATACTCTAAGCGGCATTGTTTTTGTCGCTCTAGGAACCCAAGGAGTTGGACTACAAGGTTTAGGTATTGCGGCTGGAGGCTGTGGTATCGCCCTTATTGCTGGTCGCAGCATTGGTTCCAATCTCTCGGACAAAGACGGTATGGCTTTGTCTAAAACTGTGGGACTAGGAATCATAGCCCTTTTGGTGGTTATGGTGGGTCAATTACTGTTTGCCCTCTTCGGGGTTTATACTCCGACTTGGTTAGAAATCGCCATTTCAGGTTTGGGAGTTTTCTTATTTGCCGGAGCAGCCGTTGTAGACTTTTATATTCTGCCCCGTACCTACCGTGATGATCAGTATCTCTCGGCAGCTTTATCGATGTATTTGACCTACATCAACCTGTTTGTCTTTATTCTAAGACTTCTAATCGCTATTAATGGTCGTGACTAAGAATTACGGGTTTTGAGTCCCCTAAGGTTAAAGGGTTAAAGGATTATATCTTGTTTTGCTTTTCTCTCCTTTTCCCTTTTCCTTGTTGTTTGCGTTAGATTAGTAAAGAAATGTAAACAAAATTTTTTTTGGTAACTGACATGGCAGACTCTCAATCCCAACCTACCCAAAATCCCAAACTCGAAGATCCTAAGTTTGGCTTTAATGAATACGCAGAACGTCTGAATGGCCGTGCGGCCATGGTGGGATTTGTTCTGACTTTAATAATCGAGTATCTAACTGGTCAAGGACTATTAAGTTGGTTAGGTTTAAATTAATAGATTTTTATCTTATGGAACAAATGTTTGTCATTAATTGTCCTTGAATACCTGTCAAACCCAGCCTCGAACTTGAGCAATTTCTTCAGTATTTTCCCTAAACCTGTTCGGTTTGAGGATGGGTAAGATAAGCTGAAGTTAGAATAGTTACTGAAAATAGCACACCAGAATGAATGCTTTATTGCCTCGTTTTTTAAGAACCGCTTATCGCAAGGAACCTATTTCTAGTTTTATCTTAGTTGTAGGTGCTGTTGATGCGGTTATTGGAGGTGTAGGGGAAAGATGGACCTTACTATCGTTTGGAGTAGTGGTGATTTTACTGTCTGTGATGCTACGCTGGTGGCAAACTCAAAAATCCCAACCCCTAATGCCAGAAAATACTCCTAGACGATATCTTCCTCCGAGTTCGGGACGCTCACCTCTACCAAGGTTAACTCGCGAGCAAACTCATAGTTAACGAACTCACCAAGTGGTGAAGTTCTTGTCTGTGCTAACTCCCAATCCTAACTAGGATCTTTGTGATCTACATAAGGCCAAGTTTTAGTCCCAATTTTTCTGATAAAATCAAGTTTCGCTATAGTTATATTGTCAGCAATCTTGACTTATCATGATTAATCGTCGGGAAAAATCGACTAATTCTCAGACTCGTTGGCAGCTGTTAACCGTGACTGCCGCGATCGCTCTTTTAGGTTGGCAAATTCCTAGTCATGCCCAAATTGCAACGGACAAACACCAAAAAATATCACAGATCGAACAGACCGAAAATAACCTATCTCGAAGAATTCTAGTAAATGTTCGGTTGCGACATATCCTCAAGGGTCATACTACCCCAGTTCGCTCTTTATTATTTAGCAATGATAGTAATATCTTAATCAGTGGAGGAGGTACTAATGAACCTTTCCTGAAATTCTGGTCAGTGAATAAGGGAAATGAAATTGATAGTCTGCGTTCTCAAAGTTCTGCTATTTTAGCTTTAACTATGTCCCCCAATGGAAAGACATTAATCAGTAGTGGAGAAGACACCGATATTCACTTTTGGCGATGGCCTGAACCCGCAAGTAAGATTACTTTTTTTGATCATTATTATTATGTATTATCTTTAGTGGTTACTCCTGATAGTCAATTACTCGTAAGTGGCGCTCTTGATGGGATTCGAGTTTGGACAATTGATCCACCTCATTTTTTATATCAATTGAGTGGGTTTGGCACCAGAGCTTATTCTTTGGCTATGCATCCTAATGGTTATCTCGTAGCTAGTGGGGACGATCAAGGAAAGGTAAAATTTTGGAATTTACGAGAAAGAATTTTAGTATCTGAATTTTCTGCCCACGAAAAACCCGTATCAGGACTAGCAGTTACCCCTGATAGTAAAACCTTAATTACAGGAAGTTATGATGGAACCGTCAAAATTTGGGATATTGCTACAGGAAAATTGCTACATACCCTCAGAAGACATAAAGGAAGAATAGAAAAGATCGCTCTTAGCCCTGATGGTCAGATTGTAGCTAGTGCTAGTAATGATGGTGTAAGGTTGTGGAATGTACAATCAGGTCGAATGTTAAAGCATCTGACTCGACATGAAGATTGGGTCAATAGTTTGGCTTTCAGTCCCGATGGACGATTTCTCGCCTCAGGAGGTTTAGATCGCACGATTTATCTGTGGGAAATTTCTCCTTATTTCTTTAATGGTTCTCCTTCGAGTGTTAAACCTTAAAAATGCCTCAAGATCAACAACATCCTCAAGAAAAAAAGGATCGAGAAGTGGTTAATACCCTTCTAAGTGACACTTTTGATAGCTATAATTTAGCTGAATTAGCTCGACTCCGTATCCGTTACCGAAATTTTCCAGGAGCTAGACAGATACAAAAGGATTTAGATTTAGTTTTACAAAGATGGGGTTTGACCGAAGAAGAACTCTTTGAGCAAACCCGTCAACTTCATCAAGCGGGACAAGTTTATCAACCCAAAACGGGAGAAGATGAACAAGATTGGAGCTAAGATCAACTTAATTGAGGAAAAACTTACATAAACAAAAATGAACTGGGAACATACTTATACTGATCAAGTGGATTATCAATAGTTTGACCTGCTTTATCATACCATTCCACTATATAGTCTGTAAGTTTGAGACTGCTGGCATTCTCCACACTCCCTAGATTGATTCCTAATTTAACAACCCCTAGTTTTAAACCCAACTTGAACCAGGTTTTATCTGCATTTTTGTTGTCCTCAAGTGCTACCCGAAAACGCAAGGATTGAAGAATTGGATTTGTCTGTGTTGAAAGCTGCTCAAAAGTAGCTTTGTTAGGACAAGTACCTTCATCTAATTCGAGGGAAATTGGTTCTGATGGAATAAAAGTTGCTTCCAAGAAATATCCACTTTTTTGAACTGAGAAAATATCTAAGATTAGGTCTTGATTTAGTTCTTTGATTAAGAAATCTTTGAGTATTTTTCCCTCAATTCCTAGCATTTGAGCTAAACTATTTACATATTCCAATTGTGCTTCAGAGGTGGGATTATCAAAAAAATTAGTTAGCTGATCAGCGCTAATAGAATGACCTCTGGCAATACCTGATTCTCCTTCGGTGCTTAGCTGTTTAGTTTTTTTATCCCAGTAAATAAATCCAGATTGATACTGTAAAGAGTTAACAATACCGTAGACCTTTTTTTTAGTAATTTTTAGATCATCTCGTCCTGGTATGGTTGCAGATCCTGAACCTTCGATAGCAGTATTAACCTGTTTGAAAAACATTTGAGTTGCTTGTGTCTTGAAAATGCCATGGGATAGTTTAGTTTGATAGGTATATTGACTAAACCTAGCCAGACAATTGACTCCGGTTTTAACTTCGGCCTTGGCTCCGGTAGAAAGGCCTTTTGCACTGGCTCCTACACCAGCTTCTGCACCAACTTCCCCACCAACACCATAAGCATCAGAAAAGAAAGAGAAAAATACTTCTTTGACTTGGTCTTTAATACTAGCTGATTGATACTGATTCTTATCGGTAACTATACTAAAAAATTTAGGTTCTATGGTCTCAAATAAATTGTAATGATGGGGACTGTCAGTCACAAGCTGCATAAAAGCACAGGTTATATCTCCCGATGCAGAAGCACCAGCAGAAGTCGAAGCTTCTACCTTGGGAAAAGATTTTAATGAACTTGTTTCGAGATCGTCTACAAGACTAGAAGTAAGGTTAAGTGAAGCTTTCACCCCAATTTTAACAGTTCCCTTTAATTTTCCTTCCAAACATCGCCCATTCATATTCATAATGCAATATCGGTTAATGGGCATATCTTCAACATTTTGATTACGAGGAATAGCTTGACATTCGCTCACAATCATGTTGTTGCCAGTTACTTTGGCATCAGCCCCTACTTCAACACTTAGCACAAAGCAAGGTAAGATAAATTTACCTACATCTACCCCGACTTTTAAACCCCCACTACCACCGGAATTTTGTATAGCTAAACTTGTTGAACCGAGAAGATCATTATCAGCTATCAGGAAATTATACATTTCCGCAATAAAGTTATCTTTATTAATATCACCCTCATAAATATCAATTATCTTCTCCATCAAATAGGTTAAAAGAATCGTTGGTGATTTGGTATAAAACTCCCCTTGTAACACCAGTTGAATTAACTTGGGATGTACTTTTTTGGCTATTTCTTCGGATGTTTCTGCCAATTTTACCAATTCATGAGTTACTTGTTTTTGTAACTCTTCAAGTGCTATTTTTCGGTTTTGTTTGTTGATCTTAGTGCTATTTTTAGCAAGCCATTCCATTATTTCATCATTAACACCCATCAAAGAAGTCATTATTACTACTTCGTCAACTTTGACTTGCGTCAATTGTTCTTCATAGTGTTCTAGTTTACTGATAATTTTTGCATAAACTGTTGAGGGCCACATCTTTTGTGAAGCAGTTGGAGAACCGGCCTTTATCTGTAAATCTAAGGACTTCATTACTGTTGTTGGAGTTGGCATTTTCATCAATTCCTCTTGAGTGACAATTGTTATTATATCTGATGGAGTTGTTGTTAACTCTATTGGCCAAGGTTTAGCGGTTTGTTGATTATTAGTTTTGTCATTTAATTCTTGATATATCTTGAGATGATGCCAACTAAGATACTCTCCAACAGGAGCAAGAACATTACTATTATTAACCTTGACCCTAAAAAATTTTGTTGAAGCACTCTTGTGTCCTACTAAAACCTTTCTCTCTAGTCCCCTACCATCAGCAACTGTATAATATTTGCTTTGTAAAATGTTATATTTATATTCAGCATTTGGTGCCACCATACAGGCATAAAGCCATTCTTGATCTTCTAGAGATAATTCAAGTTTTCCAGAAATATTAAATAAACAATTATTGCTGATGCTAGAATTTGATTTAACTCCTTTTTCTCTTTCTGCTTCTTTGCGTTCTAAAATATTAATTATTTCCAGGGCAGTTAAGGTATTATTATTATTTGCTACTTGTAACTTTGTCCCCCAGTCGGTTAATTTTTTTTCTGCAAAATCTCTAACAAAAATACCTGGCTCAAAGATTTCTTGTCTACCTTTACTACCATCATTAGCAGCATTGCCAACTAAAGTAGCGTGTCTTCCAGGCATAGGAAATATGGTTACTTCTGTTTGTTTGGAAAATTCAGGAACGATAGGAGCAAAACCTAATGATCTTTCATCACGAGCATAAATTCCCACATATTTTTTGACATTTTCTTGGAGTGTCACACGCTCTTTCCCAGTTCGAACAAATCCTGATTTAGACTTAAATAAGCCTGGTACTGGATCGAAGGCCAAAATATTAACAGGAATGTTTTTTAATTCTTGATCATCATACATAGCATTAGCTAACATATGACAAGAAACTCCTCCTCGACTCCAGCCAACAATATTAACAAGATCAGGTAATTTAGTTTCTTGACTATTGGGTTTTTTGGGTCGTAAAATCTTGGCTTTTTGTACTTGAATATCTTGGGGGGTAATTTTTCGGTCAGGATAGTCAAATAGACGCATTGGCCAACTGCGAGTAGGATCATCAAGAAGAATACCTGCTTTTTTCAAAATTTCCCATTCTTGTTTAGTCAGTTGAACTCTTTTCCATGTACTATTTCCTTTAATAACTGCTACCGCATAATTGACATTTTCTTTCCACCCAGAACCAAATAATTTCCCATTCAAATCGTTATAATTACCTGGTTGAACCCATTTTTCATCTTCTTGTAAATTTCCACTACCTGGTCCATCAACAATAATCCAATCAGCAAATTCGTGACCTGTGTGATGACTAGCAAGTGTAGAAACTAATTCACCCATTGCATATAATGGATTGTGAATGTCATAACTATTAGAACCTGTACCACAAAAAAATACTGTAAATACAAATTTGGATTCAGAGATATTACTTTGAGTCATTTCTTCTCCTTGAAGGACTTGTTTGTAAGCAAAATATCCATGCCAATATATATACCACAATCTTGTAAAAAAGATTCAATTAATCAAGATAAATCTCTATTTTTGATATTTTATAATTGGTTGGTTAATTTGTTTTAAATCTTCATTATAAAAACTACTAAGATAGTTCTAACTTCTGAGTACATTAACCCCTATACCCTATGTCGATTTTAAACTTATTTTCACCTCGTGAGCTAGTAGAATTACTTTGTTATTCAAATTTAATATATAAATATAGAAAAATTTAATACTTTTAGCGATAGTAGTGATGCTATATGGTGAAAAAAACTAAAAATATTTGTTCAAGCTAGTTTTGATACTTGCAAGTTATCCAATCTTGTAAGTGTTTATTTTTACCCACGGACTTATAGCAGTTTTCAATTGGCTGTATCAATATTTGAGTTGAGTGTGGAGGGGGTGGGGAGGTTGGGAAGTATTGAGATTTTAATGTTTAATCTATGCCAATGAAAACTGCTATTAAACTATAATTTATGTCCGACTACTTAGAAT
>DLXW01000188.1:1730-2336 GCA_003448685.1 Cyanothece sp. UBA12306 | reverse complement strand
TTTATGTCCGACTACTTAGAATAAATTTGGAAAACCTTTAGACAAATCCCCAATCATTTCTTAAGATTTATTTTAGGAATGGTCTTTTAGTCCAGACAAAAGTAAACAGTTTTGTTCAAAGATTAAGAGATGAGATCTATTTGGGGGAACTTCAAAAGATAATCGCTAGAATATAGCGGGTGTTTTTTGGAGTAATTGAAACAGTCAATAGTGAATAGTGAATGGTTAATCTTGAATGGATTATCAAAAAACCCCATTTACACTGCAACTAATAACTAAGATAACTGTTTACCCCAAACTCCAAGGATCAAATAGAACATTAGATAATCGTAATGGACATTGCCAATTTTCCCTGGTTAACTACAATAATTCTCTTTCCAATTGTTGCCGCCTTGTTTATTCCCATTATTCCTGACAAGGACGGAAAAACAGTCAGATGGTACTCATTAACCATTGGACTAATCGATTTTGCTGTAATTGTTTATGCTTTCTACACTGGATATGATCTAGATAATCCAAACCTTCAATTATTTGAAAGTTATGCTTGGGTTCCCCAAATTGACTTGAATTGGTCAGTGGGTGCCGATGGGTTATCCATGCCTCTGA
>DLXW01000188.1:0-1552 GCA_003448685.1 Cyanothece sp. UBA12306 | reverse complement strand
GGGTTATCCATGCCTCTGATTTTATTAACGGGGTTTATCACGACTTTAGCTGTCATGGCTGCCTGGCCAGTAACTTTTAAACCCAAGTTATTTTACTTTTTGATGTTGTTGATGTATGGCGGACAAATCGCCGTTTTTGCGGTACAAGATATGTTACTCTTTTTCCTGGTTTGGGAATTAGAGTTAGTCCCTGTCTATCTGATCCTCTCTATTTGGGGAGGAAAACGTCGACTATATGCTGCGACTAAGTTCATCCTCTACACCGCAGGAGGATCATTATTTATCTTAGTAGCTGCCTTAACCATGGCCTTCTATGGAGATAATACTACTTTTGATATGGTGGCGATCGCGGGTAAAGATTTTCCCTTCAAACTGCAATTATTTCTCTATGGTGGGTTTCTCATCGCCTATGGGGTTAAATTACCCATTTTCCCCCTCCATACCTGGTTACCGGATGCCCACGGAGAAGCTACTGCCCCAGCCCATATGTTACTCGCGGGTATTCTCCTAAAAATGGGCGGTTATGCCCTACTGAGGATGAATGCAGGAATGTTACCCGATGCCCATTCCTTTTTCGCCCCCATGCTAGTGATTTTAGGGGTGGTGAATATAGTTTATGCAGCGTTAACCTCTTTTGCCCAACGAAACTTGAAAAGGAAGATTGCCTATTCTTCGATTTCCCACATGGGATTTGTTTTGATTGGTATCGCTTCTTTTACCTCATTAGGAACCAGTGGGGCAATGTTACAGATGATTTCCCACGGATTAATTGGGGCGAGTCTCTTCTTTATGGTAGGTTGTACCTACGATCGCACCCATACCCTGATGTTGGATGAAATGGGGGGTGTGGGCAAAAAGATGAAGAAAGTCTTTGCCATGTGGACCACTTGTTCTATGGCTTCCTTGGCTTTGCCTGGAATGAGTGGATTTGTGGCAGAATTAATGGTCTTTGTGGGATTTGCCACCAGTGATGCCTATAGTTCGACATTTAAAGTGATTGTCGTCTTTCTAGCTGCGATCGGAGTTATTTTAACCCCCATTTATCTCCTATCGATGTTGCGGGAAATGCTTTACGGGCCAGAGAATGAAGAATTGGTGTCTCATACCAAGCTAATTGATGCTGAACCGAGGGAAGTGTTTATTATTGGCTGTTTGTTAATTCCCATCATTGGTATTGGTTTATACCCCAAAATCGTTACCCAGATTTATGATGCTAGTACCGACAAATTAACTGCCTTGTTGCGTAATTCTGTGCCAAGCTTAGTCCAAGAAGCGGAAATTCGAGCAACTCAATCAATGGTTTTGATCGCCCCGAGGATCGAATCAGTTAACAGTTAATAGTTAGATGAGAGGGGTGTCAATACTGCTCGGTTAACAAAATTGATCAGTTGAGACAAGCAGGGGGAGCAGAGGGAGAAAATGGGTCTTCCTCCTCCGCCTCAAGAACCCCTGGAGCCTCAAGAGCCTCCCTTATAGCAGAAGTCAGAAGTCTCCAAGTCTCCAAGTCAGAAGTTAAACTCGCTTTTTATCTAGCCTGCATTATTCATGAGAG
>DLXW01000189.1:12860-23406 GCA_003448685.1 Cyanothece sp. UBA12306 | reverse complement strand
TATTATGTCCCTACAGTATACCCGTAGGGGTTTAACACTGTTAAACCCACAAAGTTAAATCCACATTCCTAAATATTAATTATAAATCATCAAGAAATTCTTGAACGTCAGCATCATTTCTCAACTCTTCTTTTAATAGTTTGATCGCCGTTATTCTTACATTATATTTTTCATCATCAACCGCACGAGATTGGAGGATTTTTACCGTATCGGGGTCTTCTTTAAACTGTTGTCCTAATTGTTCGATCGCGGTACTTCTTACATACTGATTTTCATTATTAACTGCACAGGTTTTGATAAACTATAAAATACCAGAACTGTTTTTGTAATGTTGTGCAATTGCCGTTATCGCTGCTTCAGGAACAAAAGATGGACTATCAAAACTTAAACAACTTTTTAACCAAACTAAAATATTGGGATTATCTTTCCAAGTAAATGCAATTCGATCAATGACTTTACTAGAAGGATCACTTCCTAACTCATAAGTCCTAGCAAACTCTTGCAGTTTAGACAATAATTGAGACGAACAAGTTATCTCCTTACGATTTCTTACCTCACTTAAACAATCTGCTGCTAAAAACAAATTAATCGGATTTGTAGACTCATCTGGTTTTAGATTCAATAAATACTCAATGATTTCATTAATAAATTTAGGGTCGATCATCCCCGATATTAACCTTAACACCTCATGCCAAGTTTCATCATGCCAATGCTGCCCAAACACCTCGTTTTTTAACTCATCCAACGATAAAACCCGACGTTCCTTATACCTGTCCACAAACTCCAACGCAACGTTCAAATTTATTTTAACTAAATTTCCTCAGAAATAAACTCAATTGAGATTGAATAGCAGTTTTCCTATCAATAGACAATTCCCCCACAGCAAATGCTTGATTTTAACTTTGCAGATAAGATCTAACAGCTTCCTTAAAATTCCTCAAAGCTAAACTTGTCCCAACAATTTTACTTTCTTGGAGACATTCAGCAATCATTTCAGACAAACCAGGTAATTGAGAGAAAGTAGGACTAAGTTGAGACTGAATGTATCGGCCGTTTTCTAGAACATTAATTTGGAGTTTACCATCCCTAGTCAATCTCCATAACTCAGGGATACCCAAAACTTGATAATTATCAAATTGGGTGCGAGAAGTAATATCAATTTCAATTGCAAGATCAGGAGGAGGATCGACAGTGAGATCAATTTTATTCTTACCAATAACAAAATTGCGAGAAGCAATGTAAAAAGATTCGTCAGGTTCAACACCTTGATTCATCAGAGAATTTTTGAAAGTAGTTGAAGCAGAAGGTTCATAATCAAGATGAAATTCATCTAATAAAAACTCTACGATATTGCCAATAATACTTTTAGCTTTTTCATGTTCTAAAAGTGGAGTCATTATTTCTAAAGTTCCATCACTGTAATTTACCTTAGAACTTCGATGTTCACCTAATTTTTCAAGAACAGATTCAAACTGTTGCCAACTAACATTTTTCAATAGTAATCTTTCACCAGGTGATAAAATAATTTGTTCGAGTTCTATTTGCATTTTATTGAACAAACCCCATCAGAAAATCGTGTTTAGGTTTACTACAAAACGGACTTAAATATTATTAAGTCCGTACAAAAATTGTTTTTTTAATCAGGATTTAAGAACCCACAGAAGCAGTAGAACGACGACGACGATAGGTTTTAGTTACCGGACGTTCTTGAGGTTCAGGTTCTTCTGGAGTTTGTAACAGGAATAAGACGACAGGTTCAGTCCTCAATTCCCGACGAATTAACCGTTGTAAATTAGTTTCCACTTCCTCCCGTAACATCGACCAATCTACAGCAGTTCCACGACCATTATTATTGCGAACAAATTCATCCCAACGATCGCTTAACATCCGTTCAATAGCACGTATAATCAACTGTTGTAGTAGCGATCGCTCAACTTTGGTCACCACACCCCGCAGATGTACTTCTGGTTCAGCCATTAGTTTACCTTCATAACTAATTGCAGCGGCCACGGTTACGATCCCTTCTTCGGCTAACTGCTGACGATCCTGCATTACATGATCATGCACTATACCAGCTTGATCTACTAACTCGATTCCAGAAGGAACCTTACCAATGACATCGATAGAATCATTCGATAACTCCACAATATCACCGTTATCGATAATGACCATGTTTTCCAGAGGAACTCCCACACTATGGGCAGTTTGGGCGTGTTTAACCAACATTCGATGTTCCCCATGTACTGGAACAAAGAATTTAGGACGGGTCAAAGCTAACATCAGTTTATGTTCTTCTTGCGCACCGTGGCCCGAAACATGAATCCCTTGATGACGACCATAAACCACATTGGCCCCCTGCATCATCAAACGGTCAATAGTATTAACCACCGCAATAGTATTCCCTGGAATTGGGTTAGCAGAGAACACTACCGTATCCCCTTGACGAATTTTAATGTGGTTATGGGCCCCCCTGGAAATGCGGGTTAAAGCGGCCAATGGTTCCCCTTGAGACCCCGTAGTTAAGATCAAAATCTTCTCATCGGGTAAATTGCGCGCTGCTTTGAGAGAAATAAACACATCATCGGGACATTTAACATAACCCAATTCCCGCGCATGGGCGATAACATTGAGCATAGAACGTCCGACTACTGCGACTTTCCGCTTATGTTGATGGGCTAATTGTAGGATAATATTGACCCGATGGACCGAAGAAGCAAAGGTGGTAATCAATAACCGCCCAGGTGCTTGGCCTATAATGCGATCTAGATTGGGGTAAACTGACTTTTCTGATGGTGTCATCCCTGGAACTTCAGCGTTAGTCGAATCACTGAGTAAGCAAAGTACACCTTTTTCTCCGTGTTCAGCTAATCTTTGCAGGTCAAAGTATTCTCCATCTACAGGGGTATGATCAATTTTAAAGTCCCCTGTGTGAATAATCACTCCTAGGGGGGTATGAATTGCTACAGTAAAGCTATCAGCCATTGAGTGGGTATTCCGAATGAATTCCACCAAAAAAGAATCACTGATCCGCACCATATCCCTGGGTCCGACGGTTTTTAAGGTAGTGCGATCGCTTAGTCCAGCTTCTTCTAATTTGTCCCGTAACAGGGCGATCGCTAATTTTGGTCCGTGAATCACTGGAATATCAAATTGCTTAAGATGATAGGGAATTCCTCCAATATGATCTTCATGACCGTGGGTAGCAATCATTCCCTTGATTTTATGGCGATTTTCTCTCAAATAGGTCATGTCTGGCAGGACAATATTAATTCCGTGCATTTCTTCGGTGGGAAAGGCAATTCCTGCATCTAGCAACAAAATTTCGTCTCCGTATTCAAAAATACAGGTGTTTTTACCAATTTCGTGTAATCCTCCGAGGGGAATAATTTTTAGGGTGGGTTGGGTTTGATTTTTACTCATTGGCCTCCTTGAGGTTAGGTTTGTGATAGAGTTAATAGGTTTGTTATGCAAAAAAATCTAAGTTTTTAGAAAAATTATTTTAAGTTATTAACTAACATTTAGTTTTCAGCGCTGAGCATACTAGGATAGTTGCTTGGTTGCTAAAGAGCATAAACTAATTTGTTGCTATTTAGATAAACTTCAAACGGTCAAAATCTATAGGAGTGATAATTCTTTTAACGCTGATTCTAATTCTTGTTTTAATTCGGGCGAAATTTCCACTAAAGGAAGCCTTAGACCTCCCACTTCCCAACCTTTTAAATTTAGCGCTGCTTTGACTGGAATAGGATTTGTTGTACAAAATAATACTTTAAATAAGGGAAAAAGTTGTAAATTAATTTCTCTGGCTAGGATGGCTTTTCCAGATTCAAAAGCTTGTATCATTTCCTGCATTTGTTGTCCAACTAAATGACTAGCAACACTGACAACTCCTGAACCTCCAACCGTTAATAGGGGCAAAGTTAAGAAATCATCCCCTGCATAAATCGAGAAAGATTCGGCGGTAAGACGGCGAATTTTGCAGGCTTGCTCTAGACTGCCACTAGCTTCTTTAATGGCAATTATATTTTCAATTTCTGCTAGTTTAGCTACGGTTTCTGGTAAAAGATTTATACCAGTACGCCCTGGTATATTATACAACATTATTGCTATTTCTGGGCAACCTTCGGCAATAGTTTTAAAATGTTGATATAGTCCTTCTTGAGGGGGTTTATTGTAATAGGGAACAACTTGTAAGGAACCATCTAATCCCAATTTAGCAGCTTTTTCTGTGGCTTCTATCGCCTCTTTTGTGGAATTTGATCCCGTCCCTGCGATGATTTTGGCTCGGCCGGCTACAGCTTTTTTGACCACCTGAAATAACTCGTATTCTTCAGACCAACTTAAGGTCGGAGACTCTCCAGTTGTACCACAAATCACTAATCCATCACTGCCATTTTCTACTAAATGGGTAGCTAATTCTTCGGCTACTCGATAATTAACTTGACCTTCTTGATCCAAGGGAGTCACCATGGCGGTGATTACTCGGCCTAAACTGCGATCGCTCATTCTTTTTTTTTCTTGTTTTTCCGTTAAGTTTTATTTGTTCTTAAAAAGGACTAAATCTTGCTCAATCAGCTAACTTTGACCACTGATTGGGCAGATTTGAGCCAATTTTTTTCAATCAATAATTCGGCGATCTGTATTGCATTGAGAGCAGCACCTTTACGAATTTGATCTCCACATAGCCATAATTCTAACCCATTGGCATGGGAAATATCTTGACGAATCCTTCCTACCAATACCTCATCTTTGCCTGAAGCATCAATGGGCATAGGAAAGTAATTATTTTCCCAATCTTCGACCAATTTCACCCCAGGAGCCTTGTTCAAAACTTCCCTCGCTGTGGCTAAGTCGAATGGCTTGTCAAACTCGAGATTAATTGCCTCTGAATGGGCTCGCAATACGGGAACACGCACACAGGTGGCTGTAATTCTCAGCTCTGGTTCATTAAATATCTTACGGGTTTCTTTGACCATTTTCATCTCTTCTGTGCAATATCCTTGTGAGTTCAAGGAAGAATTATGGGGAAAGAGATTAAAAGCTAAAGGATAGGGAAAAATCTCCGGTTTTACTGGTTCCCCTGTTAAAATCGCTTGGCATTGTACTTTAACTTCTTCCATTGCCCTGGCCCCTGCACCACTAGCAGACTGATAGGTGGAGACAACAATACGTTTGATGGGTTGTACCCGATGCAGGGGATAGATGGCTACTCCCATCAAAATTGTCGTACAATTGGGATTGGCAATAATTCCTCGATGATTAGCTGCAGCTTCAGGATTAATTTCGGGAACTATTAAGGGAACCCCAGACTCCATTCGGAAAGCACTAGAATTATCCACCATTACGGCTCCTGCTTCGACAATAGTTTTAGCCCAAGTTTGGGAGGTTGAACCTCCTGCTGAAGCTAGGACTAGATCAACGTCTTGGAAAGAACTCTCAGTTACTGGTTCTATCGATAGTTTTTCCCCTTTAAATTCGATTATCTTGCCCGCTGAACGGTTAGAAGCTAAGAGTTTAAGCTGGGCTATGGGAAAATTACGACTCTCTAACAGTTGAATTAACTCTGTGCCAACAGCGCCTGTTGCCCCGAGAATAGCAACCCGTATCGGTTTAGACAATTAACATTACCTCCTGTTTTGCAATCATACATTCAAAAAATAGTCAATGGTGATCCCCTGTTATCTTTAACATATCTTAAAAGTTTGGTTTAATGTCTCTAAAGCTTTATTAACGCCAAAAATGAATAATTTTGTTAGATATGGTTCAAACCGTAATAATGTTCAATCATAAAACATATTTTATGATTATTTCTAGGATCTGCCCTTAGAGATGACACTGAGAATGTACTATCATCAATAGGGGTAAAGTGGAATAATCCAATCAACCTTGAGGATTAATCTTGATCAAGTTCAAAGATCCTAAATTGTTGAGTTGTTATTTTTTTACCATATCACGAGTGGCTCTAATTGCAACCAAATTAAAGTGCAAGATTCAGACTCAATGCTCGTGATTAGTCTCGTTAATCAGTTTTAGTTGTTTAAGATAGAACGTCGATGAAAGTAACCCAGGAAAAACTCCCTGATAGTCAAATTGGCTTAGAAATTGAAATTTCGGCTGAAGCCTTGAAAAAAGCCTACGAATCAAAGATTAATACCCTAAAACGTACTGCCAACATTCCTGGGTTTCGTAAAGGCAAAGTACCCCGTCAAATTTTGCTGCAACGCTTAGGAACCAGGTATATTAAAGCGGCAACCCTAGAAGAATTAATTGACCAAACCTTAAAAGCCGCTATTAAACAAGAATCGTTGGAATCCTTAGGGAATTTTGAATTACGTTCCAAATTTGACCAATTAATCGAGGAATTTAATCCAGGAGAAGCTCTAACTTTTTCCGCCGCTATTGATGTACCTCCCACAATAGAATTAGGTGATTATAAAAGTTTAACGGTAACAGCCGAAGAAACCGTTTATAGCCCTGAAAAAGTGGAAAATTGGCTTAAAGAAAACCAAGAGAAACTAGCTACCCTAGTCCCCATAGAACAACGTTCAGCCCAAATGGGAGATGTGGCGATCGTTGACTATCAAGCTCGTTTTATCCAAGCAGAAGGAGAAGAAGCGCAAGAAGGAGAAGATTTGTCGATTCCTGGGGTTCAAGGCCAAGATTTTAGAGTGGATCTGTCCGAAGGACGCTTCATTGAGGGAATGGTCGAAGGAATGGTGGGAATGAGTCCAGAAGAAACCAAAGAAGTGACCGTTACTTTTCCCGAAGACTATCCTAGGGAAGATTTAGCAGGAAAACCAGCCATTTTCACCATCACTCTCAAAGAACTCAAAGCCAAAGAATTGCCTGATTTAGATGATGATTTTGCCGATGAAGTCAGCGAATTTGAGACAATAGCAGAACTAAGGGAATCTTTAACCAAGAGATTTACCGAAGATTGCGAAACAGCCACTAAAAAGAGCATTCAAGATGGCATTACCGCTAAGTTAATGGAAGTTTGTCGGGTTGATCTGCCCAATACTTTGATCGAAGACGAAGTAACCCAAGTCTTAACCCAGACAGCTATGCAGATGGAAAGGATGGGAATGGATATTCGGCAACTGTTTACCCAAGACAACTTGCCAAAACTACGGGAAAATGCCCGTCCTGAAGCCATAGAAAGAATTAAGCAGGGTCTAATCCTCAAAGAAATTGCCAAAGTTGAAGCTATTACCGTTGAAACCCCAGTTCTTGAAGCAAGAATCAACGAAATCAAGGAACAAATATCTGACCAAGAAGTTGATCTAGATCGATTAAAGGAAATGGTCACAGATGAACTTCTAGTAGAAGAAACCCTTAATTGGCTGCAAGAACAGACACAAGTAGAATTAGTACCCGAGGGAAACTTAAATAAAGATGATCAAGAACAAGAGTCTGAGATTGAGTCCCCCGAGGTAGAATAAACCAATTCAACAGGTGATTGAGCCAAGAAAGCCTGCTCGAGTCTGGTAATCCCCCTTTACAATGGGGGATAAGGCAATAAAAAAACTACCTAGCTATTTTTTTACCAAGGCAGATGAGCCAAAGGATTGGATTTGGCCAACTATCAAGTAAATCGTAATAGTTTAAGATACCCTCGCTCTTAAGCTATAATCTTCCTAGAAGCTATTTTGAGAAACTTAAAGTCCCTATCTTAATTTTTTTTACCTAAAAGTTATAAGGCTATGATTGAATCCCTATCCCTAGATTATTCCATTAAGAACCAGCGTTCATCAGAAGTCTACTCCATGAGTCAAAATGTTGTCCCTATGGTGGTAGAACAGTCTGGAGTAGGGGAAAGAGCCTTTGATATCTATTCGAGACTCCTACGGGAACGGATCGTATTTTTGGGAACCCCTGTTGATGACCAAGTAGCCGATTCTATTGTGGCTCAATTGCTGTTTTTGGATGCCGAAGACCCAGAAAAAGATATTCAACTATACATTAATTCCCCAGGAGGATCGGTATACGCTGGACTAGCCATTTATGACACCATGCAACAAATTCGTCCAGATGTAGTTACCATTTGTTTTGGATTAGCTGCTAGTATGGGAGCGTTCCTGCTCTGTGGTGGAGCCCCCCAAAAACGGATGGCCTTGCCGAGTTCTCGCATTATGATTCACCAACCCCTAGGAGGGGCCCAAGGGCAAGCTGTAGAAATTGAAATTCAAGCTAAAGAAATTCTTTACATCAAACGACGATTAAACGAAATGCTGGCTAGCCATACAGGGAAGCCTTTTGATCTAATTGCAGCTGATACAGAGCGAGACTTTTTTATGTCGGCTCAAGAAGCTAAAGAATACGGCTTGATTGATCAAGTGATTGTTCGACAAGATCTCCCTGATAGTACAGTGCCCATGACCTCACTCAACTAAACTAAGAGCTTATGTCTAAATACGACTCCCACCTAAAATGTTCATTTTGCGGCAAATCCCAGGAACAAGTGCGAAAATTAATCGCCGGTCCGGGAGTCTACATCTGCGATGAATGTGTTGAGCTATGCAACGAAATTTTGGATGAGGAGCTGATGGATGCTCCAACAGCTGTCGCTGGAGGAGGAACGTCCAAAGTTGAAGACTCCCGTCCTAAACGTCGTGCTGGCCACGAACGTCTCTCCTTCAATGAAATACCTAAACCAAGAGAGATCAAAAACTATCTTGACGAATATGTAATTGGCCAAGAAGAGGCCAAAAAAATCCTGTCAGTGGCCGTTTACAATCACTATAAACGTTTGAGTCTCAGTCAGCCCAAATCAGGGGCAGAAAATGGAGAAGACGCCATTGAACTACAAAAATCGAATATTTTACTGATGGGTCCAACGGGATCAGGGAAAACACTCCTGGCTCAAACTTTAGCCCAAATTCTCGAAGTTCCCTTTGCTGTTGCCGATGCTACCACCCTAACAGAAGCTGGATATGTGGGGGAAGACGTGGAAAATATTCTGTTACGGTTGTTACAAGTAGCTGATTTAGATGTGGAAGAAGCCCAAAGGGGAATTATCTACATCGATGAAATTGACAAAATCGCCCGCAAAAGCGAGAATCCCTCGATTACTCGGGATGTGTCTGGGGAAGGGGTACAACAAGCTTTACTGAAAATGTTAGAGGGAACTATTGCTAATGTTCCCCCTCAAGGAGGACGAAAACATCCCTATCAAGACTGTATTCAAATCGACACTAGCAACATCCTGTTTATCTGTGGTGGGGCTTTTGTCGGTTTAGATAAGGTTATTGAACAAAGAAAAGGCAAGAAGTCCATGGGTTTTATTCGCCCAGGCGAAGGGGGACAATCTAAAGAAAAGCGGACAGCTGACTTATTGCACCAGTCAGAACCAGATGATTTGGTGAAATTTGGCATGATTCCCGAATTTGTTGGTCGTATTCCCGTGATGGCAGCCTTAGAACCCTTAGAGGAAGATACCCTGATTGCTATTTTGACCCAACCTCGGAACGCTTTGGTTAAGCAATATCAAAAACTCTTGAAGATGGACAATGTTCAATTGGAGTTTAATAAAGAAGCGGTGCGGGCGATCGCTAAAGAAGCTTACCGTCGTAAAACTGGTGCTAGGGCCTTACGAGGTATAGTCGAAGAATTAATGTTAGACGTAATGTATGAGTTGCCTTCCCGTAAAGATGTGCAACGTTGCATGATTACCAAAGAAATGGTCGAACAGCGATCAACTGCTGATTTATTAGTCCATCCTTCCTCATTACCTACCCCAGAGTCTGCTTAAGTTAAACTCAAACTAGAGTGATACTATCAAACCTAACTTAATTTAGAGACGTTTCATGGAACGTCTCTGCCTGTCGTGAATAAACGTTAAATTTTGAGTTAGAAACAAACAGAAATATATAATACAATTTACTGACTAAGAAATGAGAAAAAATCGATTAAATCTTAAATTTCCTGATGATTTTATTGATCAACTGATTTGTGGTGACTGCATTGAGATTATGCAACAAATTCCTGACGAAAGTATCGATTTGATTATAACTTCACCACCTTATAATTTGAAAAATTCTACAGGGAATGGAATGAAGGATGGAAGGGGTGGAAAATGGGCGAATGCTGAACTTGTTAATGGTTATCAAACCTATAATGATTGCGTTCCTCATGATGAATATGTTTTATGGCAGCGACAATGTTTACAAGAAATGTTACGCATAATTCCAGAAAATGGAGCAATTTTTTACAATCATAAGTGGCGAGTTCAAAACGGATTACTTCAGGATAGACATGATATCGTTTCTGGATTTCCTGTACGACAGATTATTATTTGGAAACGCAAAGGAGGTATTAATTTTAATCCCGGCTATTTTTTGCCAACTTATGAAGTCATTTATCTAATTGCTAAACCAAAATTTAAACTAAAATCTAAAGCTAATGCTCATGGGGATATTTGGGAATTTATGCAAGAAATGAATAATCCTCATCCTGCTCCTTTTCCAATTGCTTTAATTGATAGAATAATTTCTTCTACTTATGCTAATTTAATTCTAGATCCTTTTATGGGTTCTGGAACCACCGC
>DLXW01000189.1:6812-12692 GCA_003448685.1 Cyanothece sp. UBA12306 | reverse complement strand
GAACCACCGCATTTGCTGCTAGTTTTTTAGGACGTAATTATATAGGAATTGAAATAGCACAAGATTATATAGACTTGGCTCAAAAAAGACTAGAAGATCCTAATCTTTTCAAAACTTTATCTCAAAAAAAAAATAAGCAGAACCAAACCCCTAGTCTTTTTCCAGATTTTGAATAATATAATCTTACAATATATGAATAAAATTTATACTAAAGAAACTTTAATATCCAAATTACAAAGAAATTAAGCAGCAAGGTTGGATTGCAAATACTCGACCAAGAAATAGTGGAGGTGTTGGTAATACATTAGAAGACCTCTTAGGGATCGAAGAAAATAATTTGCCCATACCAAATGCAGCAGAATGGGAACTAAAATGTCAAAGATTAAAAACTAATTCTCTTGTTACTTTATTTCACATGGAACCATCACCTAAAGCACTTAAATTTGTTTCTAATATACTATTACCTTATTATGGATGGAAACATCAACAAGCTGGTTTAAAATATCCAGAAACAGAAAAAAGTTTTAGGCAAACTATATCATGTTCATCAAGAAGTGATAGAGGATTTACTGTTTTAATAGATAAAATCAAAGAAAAAGTTCTTATATCCTTTGATGCTAACTTCGTTGATTCTCGACATCAAAACTGGTTAGAAGAAGTTAGGTATAAAATTGACTTAAATGAATTAGAACCACAACCTTACTGGGGTTTTAAAGACCTTTATCATAAGGCAGGAACTAAACTATATAATTGCTTTTTTGTTTTAGCAGATACCAAAAAAGAAAGAGGAAAAGAATATTTTTGTTATTCAAAAATATTTCAACTTTCTCAATTTTCTCTGAACAAATTTATTACTGCTATAGAAGAAGGTTTAATTTTAATTGATTTTGATGCTCGTACTGGACATAATCACGGAACTAAATTTAGAATTAGGAATAAGCGTATTATAGAATTATATGAAAATGTTATAGAAATCAACTGAATTATTTTGCTATTTATTGTTTATTTCGGAAGTTTAGGCTAAATTCCCAAAAATACAATAATAACATTAAAATTTAAACCTTTTTCACTCTTCAAATTGATTACTGATTACTGCGATGATTACCCCTTCACAAGAAACGATTACTGATAATTCTGGAAAAATCAACGTTCGTGGTGTTGATCATTATTACGAATGGATCTGTCAACCAGGGGACAAAGGATTAAAACCTATAATGGTTTTTATTCATGGTTGGGCCGGTTCAACTCGTTATTGGCGCAAAACAGCGCAAGCCTTGTCTGATAGTTACGACTGTCTGTTGTATGATTTGCGAGGTTTTGGTCGTTCTAAATTGCCCAAAAGCCCCCTGGATTTGAGTTATGACCTTGAAGAGTATGCCGAAGATTTAAGGTATCTTCTCGAGGCTTTAGAGATTGACAGCGCTTATATTCATAGTCACTCGATGGGGGCTTCCGTGGGGACTTTGTTTGCCGCCATGTATCCTGAACGGGTAGAAAAACTGATCCTGACTTGTAATGGTATTTTTGAGTATGATGAGAGGGCTTTTGCTGCCTTTCATCAGTTTGGCGGGTACGTGGTCAAGTTTCGTTATCGTTGGTTTCTCAAAGTTCCTGGGGCAGATCGATTATTTATGTCTAGGTTTCTCCATCGCCCCATTGAAAAGTTAGACAGAATAGCCTTTTTAGAAGATTTTATCCTAGCAGATTATGAAGCTGCTAAGGGAACAATTTACACATCAGTTAGTAAAAAAGCGGTGGAAATAATGCCCCAAAAATTTGCAGAACTTTCTGTCCCAACTTTGTTAATTTCAGGGGAAAAGGATATTATTATTCCCGCACAAATGGGTCGTATTGCGGCGCAATTGAATGAAAATATTGACTATGTAGAAATCGCAAAAACTGCTCATTTTCCTATGTTAGAAGATGAAATAACCTACTTAGATCGAGTGCGGCAATTTTTGCATTCTCATTAATAATTAAAGACAATTATTTTGAGTTTTAACTGAAGAAGACTTGACACATATTCTAGAAACAGAAGATTTGGCTGTTTTTTTAACCCTCTGTTTGAGAATTAACCAGAAAAAAGGCATACATTCGATTAAATATCTTTTCCAAAGGCGTTGAGGTTCAGAAGCTAGACGATATAACCATTCAAGTCCTATTTCACTCATCCATTGAGGAGAACGAGGTTTATATCCTGCTTCAAAATCAATAGTTGCTCCAATTGCTAGGAAAATTTTAACATTGGGCAATTGTTTTTTATACTTATTAATCCATTTTTCTTGTTTAGGAGCTCCTAAACCTACTGCGAGAACTGTTGCCCCTGATTTACGGATTTTCTCTACTATTTTCTGACATTCTTGCTCATCTTTTTCAAAACCAAAGGAAGGAGAATAACAATCAACAACAATATTACGTCCTACTCTTTGATTAATTTTATCTTGAGCTTGTTGGGCAATGCCTTCCTTAGCCCCTAACAGAAATATTTTAGTTTTTGGATTGTTTTTATTGTATCGATAAAAGGCCGGAAATAAATCTGAGCCAGAAATTTTCTCTTTAATAGGAGTTCCTAATAAAAAAGAGGCATATTGAACAATCTTACTGTCACAGACTCGATAATCAGACTGTCGATAGACTTCTTGCAGTTCAGCATCTTTCCTTAATTTCATCAGATGATCCACATTAGGTGTAACCACAAAGCCACCCGAGCGATTGAGCCGATCTAAGAGATCCCGCGTGGATAGATTATGAATAGCTACATCAAGAATATTGATTGTCTTCATTGTGACCATAGAAAGTGATGTGTCCTACTTTCTATGATGAAGTATTAACGTATACGTTGGTGTTATCGTTGTGTATAACTTATGTATAAGTTCGCGGTTCTGGTGAAAGTATACATCGACAACACCATCAATCCTCAGTCTTAAGCTGAAGGACTAACTTTAGTAAGATTGCTTTTGTATTCGATGAGAGCGGTTTTTTGCCCTAAAAGACGACTCCAGTGAAAGTAAAGCTGCCCTTGAGCTTGGGGAAATTTACCTAATAGACAGAATACACTGTAAAGCACAGCTTGTCTAAAAGTCAATCTGTGTTGTTTTTGACTACGGAAAATACGATATCCTAACAAAGGATAGCCACTCAATAGGAGTAGACTCCAACCAGAAGTGAGCCAAGTTAGTCCTAAGGTAATCGTTGGTAAAATCACTGCCCAAAACCAAATACTGAGGCTTTCCTTGATGCGATAGCGTTCGGGGGATTTTCCGTGTAACCAAGCTCCTTCGCTATAAGCATGGCCTGCTCGAATATTGCGCCTCCACCATTGATCAAATTGGGTCATCTGAGCATCATGGAGGGTCATCTCTCCATCAAGACGAACAATTTTCCATCCCTGTTCACGTAGCCTAAAACAGAGTTCTGGTTCTTCTCCAGCGATAATTGAGGGATTAAACCCTGCTACTTGTTGAAACGCTCCTACTCTTACCATGGAGTCTCCCCCACAAGCTTTAGCTTCACCTACAGGAGTATCCCATTCTAAGTCACATAAACTATTGTAAATAGATTGTTCGGGGTAGCGTTCCCGTCTGCGACCACAAACAATGGCCACCTGTTCTTGTTGTTGTAGTTCTTTTGCGGCTAATTCTAGCCAACCAGTTCTAATTTCGCAGTCTCCATCGACAAATTGAACAAACTCGACATCGGGATGAATTTCTAAAACACGATTAAAGCCTTCATTTCTGGCACGAGCAGCAGTAAAGGGAATTGATAGATCTAATTCCACCACATCGACCCCGAGAGAGCGGGCAAATTCTACACTGCCATCAGTTGACCCAGAGTCTACATAAACAATTGGAAACACTTCACCAATGACTGATCTCAGACATTGGTGTAAGCGTTCCCCTTCATTGCGCCCAATGGCGACTAATCCAACTTGGTTCACCTATGACCTACTGCATTCTAAGTTCTCGATTTCTAAGTTGGAGAATTGTTAACAAGCTCCACTTTTGTGAAAAACCGCTTCAACGGTTCTTATTATTAAATTAATATCATAAAACACCGACCATTTCCGTTGATATTGAAGATCTAGATTGACGATATCTTCAAAATTTTTAACGGTGGATCGTCCGTTAACTTGCCATTCTCCAGTAATTCCTGGTTTAACATCCAACCGTTGCCAATGATGTTCATTGTATTGTTGAACTTCATCAAGGGTGGGGGGACGGGTTCCGACTAAGCTCATATCTCCGAGGAGAACATTCCAAAACTGAGGAAATTCATCCAAACTGGTACGACGCAAAAAAGAACCTAGTTTAGTAATGCGAGGATCGTTGGTATTTTTAAAAATATGACCGTTGGCTTCGTTTTTGACTAGATGTTTCATTTTATCAGCGCCGACAACCATGGAGCGAAATTTCCAAATGCGAAAGGTACGGCCTTTCAACCCGCAGCGAATCTGACTATACAAGAGGGGGCCAGGATCGATGTAAGCCATGGCGATCGCAATGGGAATAGTGATGATGGCTGTTATGGCTAATCCTACTAAAGCACCGACGATATCAATTACCCTTTTGATTTTATGGTTAACAGATGGGTGATTTGCAGCCGATTTAGCTGCCTTAAGGGATATTATCGACAAATTTGAGGAAGTATATTGACTGGGAGGGTTAGGAATAGAAGAATTACAGTAAGAGGCAGTCATGACTCACAAGTATTGATTGATTGTCTTATGACTATGAGTTTAACCGATGTATGTTAGAGGTCAAGTAATTTTTGTATATTTTCGATGTATAACTTCGCCATTAATTGCTATCCATTAGTTCAAATTTCCTGTAACAACCAAAATCCAGCAAAAGAGTCTGCTTGGGTACTAGATTGAATGGCCAGAAAATGTACTTGTTGTCCCTGTTGCTTGGCGGATTCAAATCTTTGAGCTTCTGCTAAGGTTGAGCTATCTTGAGCATTAATGTTAACTAAGATCCAACTATCGCTGGTTCCTGTTTCTAAGCGCAATCTAGGGCTGGGTTTTGCTTCAAATTTAAGAAATCCTAATTCTAAACCTGACATCCAAGCTGCTAGGGGTAAAGCCCTTTGAGAAAAGATAATTAACCCTGGAATGGTTTGATCGGGCTTAACTCCAGCTAAAGAAAGGGGAAATCCTTCACCAAAGCCAATTTCCCATTGATTCATCTCGGCTAAAGCGTCAGCTTCTAGGTTAACAAAAGCCCATTGATCGACTTTATCTCCTCTCACAGCATCAGGAAGGGGTATAGCATTGAGATCAGGATAGGCTACAGAGGCTGTTTGGGCTGCTTGAGCATCGTATCCAGGTTGGGTGGGATAAAATTCTCGATCGCGTTGGATTAACCAATGATGGAGGGTATAGGTACGACGGCTTGGTGCGGCGGTAATTCCCGCGTCTTCACAGGCTTTGATAATCATATTATTCATTTGACGGCGAAAGAAGCGGATTTTTTGGGGAGTTTCTCCAGCTTGGGCGATCGCAGTTTGAATTGCTTGGCGTAACCAAAGGGAATTGACGGTTTGATTAGAGCAAAATTGACTATATCTAAAAAGAGTATCAGGGGAGCGATCAACCGTTAATGGAGATTCACAAATTACCACTTCCCAAAGTTTTTTTTTATTTTCATCTAAAATTGGTCGCGAATAAAAATCGAGTTCCCAAATTGTTCCCATAAGTATATTTATAATTGTGGACGGTGTACTGTGGTTTAAGTGGTTGTGTATTTAAATCACTTATTTTGATGCTAGGACAGGAACTATAAAGCCATTATCAAAATAATTTGGGTCTAAAACCGCGTTTTTGAAGAAGCAAGGTTTTTTTAACGAGGATTTAAGCCCCCTTCAAAAACAACTTCTGTACGG
>DLXW01000189.1:4160-6583 GCA_003448685.1 Cyanothece sp. UBA12306 | reverse complement strand
CCCCTACTGACTTCTGACTTCTTTAATGTTGGTTACCACCAATTATTTCCCGAACCCGATAAATTGGGCGTTGTTGAGATTCATGGTAGGTTCTCATGACTAATTCTGCTAGTAAACCAAAACTCAACAATTGTACCCCAGTTAAGACCAGTAATACCGCTAAAATTAGTAAAGGGCGATGACCAATACTTTGGCCTAAGCCTAATTTAATAAAGGTGAGATAGGCTCCTAAAAGTATCCCTAAAACCATGGAACCCAAACCAAATAGGCCAAAAACGTGCATGGGACGGGTTAGAAATTTTTTAATGAAGAAAACTGTGAATAAATCCATAATAACCCGCAAAGTTCGTCCTAAACCATATTTACTTTGGCCATAAATACGGGGGTGATGAGTTACGGGAATTTCGGCAATTCTTGCTCCTTCAATGAAGGCTAAAGCCGGTAAAAAGCGGTGTAATTCTCCGTAGAGATTCATATCGGCTACTAATTCAGCACGATAGGCTTTTAAGGAACAACCATAATCATGAAGATTTACGCCTGTTATTTTAGAAATAATCCAATTAGCAATTTTTGAGGGAAGTAGCCGGGTCAGGGCATGATCTTGTCTATTTTTACGCCAACCACTAACGAGATCATATCCTTGATTTAGTTTAGTAATTAACTTAGGAATATCAGCAGGATCATTTTGTAAATCTCCATCTAAGGTAACAATTATTTGTCCTTGAGCATATTTAAAACCTGCGGCCATTGCCGGTGTTTGTCCATAATTTCGACGTAAGATAATTGCTTTTAGATTATGAATATTTTGGACTAATTGACGTAAAACTTGAGGTGATTGATCTTGAGAACCATCATCAACACAGATAATCTCATAGGAAAAATTACTTTCTAGTAATACTGAAGTAATATTTTTAACTAATTTGATTAGACTTTTTTCTTCGTTGAAGATAGGTATAACAACGGAAATATAAGGATAAATAACTGTTTTCTGTTCTAGGTTAATAATTTTATGAGATGATAAATATTCCATAATATTTATTTATAGGTTAATCTAAGTTAGGTGATGGATAGGATAAATATGTCATTCGTTTTATTTCCCTACGACCTCTGGCAACGGAATCTAAAATCATTCCAGAAGTTAAGCTTAAAAAAGCTAGTAACATAATTGAAGCTGCCAGAATTGCTGTAGGGAATCTCGGTACTAATCCTGTTTCTAAATATTCGCTAAAAATTGGCAATCCTAAAGCTATTGAAATTAAAGAAAGTAGTAAAAATAGCAATCCAAAAAACAAGAAAGGTCGCACTTCTTTAAACAAAAGTATGGCAGTTCCTAGGACTCTCCAACCATCTGTAAAGGTTTTAAGTTTGCTTTCTGAACCTGGGGGTCTTGAACCATATAAAATATATTCTTCAGTAAAAGGAAGTTTTAATTCTAAAGCGTGTACTGTAAATTCTGTTTCAATTTCAAAGCCACTCGAAAGAGCAGGAAATGATTTAACAAAACGACGGGAAAAAACCCGATATCCTGAGAGCATATCCTTAAGTTTTGCCCCAAAAAGTAACTTTACCACTCCTGTTAGAAATAGGTTACCACCGCGATGACCTAAACGATAAGCTTCTTTATCTTCAGCAGTGGAACGACGCGCTCCTATTACCATATCAAGATGATTTTTTAAGAGTAATTCAACGAGTCGGCCGATAGCAGGAACTTCATAAGTATTATCTCCATCCACTAAGATATAAATATCTGCTTCAATATCAGCAAACATTCGTCTAATAACATTACCTTTCCCTGGTTGAGGTTCGTAGCGAACGATAGCATGAGCAGCCTGAGCTTGTGCTACAGTGTCATCAGTAGATCGATTATCATAGACATATATTGCCGCTTCTGGTAATTCAACACGGAATTGTTTAATAACTTGAGCAATGGTTAATCCTTCATTACAACAAGGAATCAAAACAGCAATAGAATTTCGGTTTTGAGAGAAGTTTGACGACTGAATTTGATGATCTGACATATTGTTTAGTAATGGTTTTACTTATTCAGATTTAGACTTTTGTTGTTGATCAAAGTTCCGTTTTAGCGTTTTAACTAATTGTTCTTCATTTTGATTATTTTCAAGCCATTGTTTACGTTTTTGGTTAATTTTTTTAAGGTGATTATCTATATTTTCAGGTGTAATTAATACTCCAAAATCATCAGGAACTTGATCTAATTGGTAGGAGAAAATTCGATTAAGAACTAGGTTGCCGACTTTTTCCGTATAATGAGAGTTATCTGTATAATTTTCCATAACATCATTAATCGGTTGCGTGGTTATGCTATTGTAGCCAGAAAAATCCCAAACTGGAGCAATTTTCACCAATTCTCTTTTCCATTGTTCCCAGGTTTTTCCTTCTCCAGTTACTTGAATAGCTTCCCA
>DLXW01000189.1:0-3950 GCA_003448685.1 Cyanothece sp. UBA12306 | reverse complement strand
AATAGCTTCCCATTGGGTAGCATGGGAAGGGGAGATAAAAAGGACTAAATTAATGTTATTTTTCCGACAAATATCAACGATTTTTTGGAAATTAGATAGATAGTTTTGGGAGAGATTATATTGATGATGAAATTTAAAATAAACATTAATACCATTCTTGAATCTCCATTGATTCTTGCCATCTTTAGGAGTACGATGGGACATAAAACCATTTTCTCCATAGGAGTCAGGGGGAGTTGGATCTTCAAAGCTAGTAATTATTGTCTCTTTACTTAATTCTAAAGTGCTAAATGAAAATAAAGAATTAATTAAATCAGGCAGAATAATATATTGCTTTTCTAATCTATTTTCCGAAAAAGTTACTTGATTTTCTAGAAATTCATTGAACATGAAAAAATCCAAACCAATAACTACTTGTTTCAATTCTGGTTGATTTTTTAAAGCGTGTTCTAAATATCGTAATAATTCATACACATTAGCTCCATCGATAGCTAAATTATAGGAAGGTTTGATATTAGATAATGCCGGATGATCGGGATTTAATGCTTGTTTAGTTCTCGAAGAACCTAGCATAATATTTGTGGGTTTAATACGAATAATATCAACGGTTTTAAAAAGACGATCATTGAGATTTTTTTGAGATTTTATTTGATTAATTCCTGAAATTTTGGGAGTTTTATAAATATCATAGGGATCGACCAAAAAATTAAATGAACCTACCGAAAACATTACCCCTAATATGGATAATAGAAAAGCTCGATTAAATTTAGAATATCGATAAAAATTGTTTTTTCTTGGTTCAGAAACTGTATGCAAATTCATTAGTGAATAATTATTCATTGATTGAGAATTTAATAGTTTTAATAATTTAAAATTGGAAGTAAAGAAACTCAGAAACTCTGTTAACAGATAAGATGCAATAAGCAGCTAATAAACCTAAGCCAATAGCCCAGGCTAGGTTAAACTTCATATTAGCAGTTATTTGTTGGGTGTTTGGTAATAAAATTACTGCAAATATTAATCCAATCAAATAGATAAAGCTTAAAATTTTGCTACCATTAATTTCAGGCCAATAAATCATTTCTGCCCAAGTTTGAGTAGTAAAACCAAATTGGGTTAAAGCAGATAATTTTCCTCCAGGAGCGCTAGGAATAACTATTCCATTGATCCCTAGCATTGTTTTAATAAGATCTAAGCCATCATGCCAGGTTTTAGCCCGAAAAAGTACCCATCCTGCTATAACAGCCAAAAAGGTGATCAACCAGCCCAAAAATTTAGGAAGGGTAATATTTAACTTGCGCCATCCATGATTAATTGATAAATATAAACCGTGTAATCCTCCCCAAATAACAAATGTCCAACCAGCACCATGCCATAATCCCCCTAATAACATAGTAAGAAATAAATTTATATAACGCCGAATTTCTCCACGGCGACTTCCTCCTAAAGGAATATAAAGATAGTCTCGCAAAAAATTAGAAAGTGTGATGTGCCAACGTCGCCAAAAATCAATAATCGAAACTGATTTATAGGGGGAATTAAAATTAATAGGCAAGGAAATATTAAACATTAATCCTAACCCAATAGCCATATCAGAATAGCCAGAAAAATCAAAATATAATTGAAATGTATAGCTTAAAGCTCCAATCCAAGCTTCAATAAATGTTACAGCTTGAGCATGATTAAAAATTGGAGCAACCCAGGGTGATAAACTATCAGCAATAATTACTTTTTTAGATAATCCTAGGGTAAATGTTATCATTCCTAGGGCAAAATTTTTATGGGAAAAAATATAATTTTTTAAGCTGCGAAATTGTGGAATTAGCTCATCATGACGTAAAATTGGACCAGCAATTAGTTGGGGAAAGAACAGAATGAATAATCCATAGGTCAGTAAATCATAATTATTGTTTTTAATTTCTCCCCGATAGGCATCAACTAGATAAGCAATTTGGGTAAAGGTATAAAATGAAATTCCTAAAGGAAGGATTAATTCTCCTAAGTTCCAATTGGTTGAAAAAATCCTATTAATCGAGGAGAGAAAAAAATTGGCGTATTTATAATAAATAATAATACTTAGATTGAGAATAACCCCAATCAATAGAAATGATTTCGCAGATTTACTAAAAGGTTTAGCTGAGGCAATAGCTGATCCTAGTTGATGGTTGATAACTACGGAAAGGATAATCAGTAATAAATATTCTGGAGTTTTTTCTTGTCCAGCAGGGGAAAATAGATTCCAATAAGAATAAAAAAATAAGGAACTTAGGGTTAACCAAAGTGGTATAATTCGAGTAAAGCGAAGTTTTGTTAAGCTCCAAAAAATCAAAAGTGTGATAGGTAAAAAACCTAAAATAAAGATCGAAGAATTAAAGAGCATAGCAAAACTTATTTTAAGATCAGAACTTGGTAATGATTAGTATAGCGTCACGCGCAATTTGGAATGCAAAATTTAGAATGTAGAATTAGGCTATGACTCGATTTTAAGCTTTATAAATGTCCTAACCTTGATGCGTAGCGCTGTATTATAATTTAGTTAATTAATGACCTTAGCATATTGTTGCTCAAGTTGCTCAGAAAACCAGTTCCAGTTTTAAGACGCTAACGCTTGCGCCGCCTAATTTTACTGGGATACCGTTTTTGGGAACTCTGGTTGGTTTGCTTTGAACTCAAGTCATTACTTACTTGACTAAATATATCCCGTCTTAAAGCAGGGTATTCTCCCACCCAGAGATTATTTTGCGGGAGATAAACATCAGTAACCTTATCAATTAGGCTCAAATCAGGCTGTTTTGATAAAATTAGCATCTGGGCTATATCTCCAGGTTTAATAACTTTATAAATCCGGCGTATGGGTGCTTGTACTATGGTTACAAATCCTTGGCGATCGCCCACTTCTAGATTAATTCTACGCTCAAGATTTTCAATAATAACTAATTCTCCGCGCTTGTTGACAGTTTGTTCTTCGCCAACAAATTCCTCTGTGATAAAGACATCTAACACTCGTCCTTGCCAAAATCCACTATAGGGAAAACGACGATAACTTCTATTGCGTAAACTAGCCCAATAAACTGGACCCCAGAGCCAATATAGTCCAGCTATAATATCGAAAATTAATTTGACAGTTTCCCCTCCTGAACCAAGCAGTTTGCCAATTAACCAAAAGCTAGTTAAAGCAACCAGAGAAATGAATAACCGCCTTAATAAATCTTTTGATTTACCCCAATAATGGGCATATTGCGCCCCTGTAGCGATGGCAGGGATGATTTCTTCAAAAGTTTGGCGAGTGAGAGGAAGAAGCATTAATAATTAATTCTTGAGGATTATATAAATTCGTTTAATTTGTGGATTGATCATAGTTTAACTCGGAGGTCTGACTTATGAATATTGAATTGGTCAAATATCTGAAATTAGCTGGGGTCAAATTTGTCCGTATTACCTTTTGTGACAATGCCAATGTGATCCGTGCCAAGGCTATTCACACGGGAATCCTCCCAGATAATTTAGAATATCCAACTGGTGTTACTGTTGCTCAACAAGGATGTCCGGTAATGCACGATACTGTGGCAAGTCAAAGCGGACTCAGTCCAGTGGGGGAAGCTTGGTTAACCCCAGATTGGTCAACTTTGAGAATTTTACCTTATGCACCCACTCATGCCAGGGTAATCGCCGATTTCAGCCGAGACGGACAACCGTGGTCATTATGTCCCAGAAATTTTCTGAAACGAGCGATCGCTGCGGCTCAACAAATGGGGATAGAAGTAATGGCTGCCTTTGAAAATGAATTTTCCCTGCTATCTTCTAATAATGAGCAAATTGTTCCTACCGATGATACTGTATTTGCCTCTAGTTTGAGCATAGATCTCAATCGAGAAATTATCGATGCGATCACCGATGCTTTAATCGCCCAAGAGATCATTGTCGAGAGATATAGCAACCGCCAGGGCGGT
>DLXW01000053.1:2704-9342 GCA_003448685.1 Cyanothece sp. UBA12306 | reverse complement strand
TTCATCCGACATTTTAGGTAAAATAGAGCTAGATCTCTTAGCTTAATCAATTTGAGTTAACTAATCTTGACTATAATTGTTGTTCTCTAATATAATGGTGGATTGTGTGTCTAAAATTCCTGTTCGGATCAGGTTCAGACATCAAGAAAAGCAGAATGAGCATCATTAGTATGACCTGTTTTGCTACCTGTACGGCAACATAAGACAAAGGACAATTGTTATGAGTTACGCAATCATTGAAGCTGGCGGCCAGCAACTGCGAGTTGAGCCAGGTCGTTTTTATGACATCAATTATTTGGGAGTTGAGCCAGATAGTTCCTATAGTATTGACAAAGTTTTGTTGATTAATAACAACGATGAAATTAGCATCGGACAGCCTTATATAGAAGGTGCTACTGTTGAGGGTACTATCGTTGAAAATAGACGGGGACGTAAAGTAATCGTCTATAAAATGCGTCCTAAGAAGAAAACTCGCAAAAAAAGAGGGCATAGACAAGAACTAAGTCGTCTGATGATTAATTCCATTTCTCTTAATGGTTCGGTTATCGTAGATGATTCAGACAATATTCCCACAGTGGAAACTGAAGTGGTTAATGATCAAACAACCACTACTGAGGAATAATAAGCCTCTACAATAAAGATCAAAGTTACTTTAAGGAAGAGAAACAATGGCTCATAAGAAAGGAACTGGTAGTACCCGTAATGGTCGTGACTCTAGAGCTCAGAGACTCGGTGTTAAACGCTATGGTGGTCAATTGGTTAAGGCTGGTAATATTCTGATTCGTCAACGGGGAACCAAAGTTCATCCAGGCAATAATGTTAGTCGTGGTAATGATGATACCCTTTTTGCTTTGATTGATGGGATTGTCACATTTGAACATAAAACCCGCAGTCAGAAAAAAGTCAGCGTCTACCCTGTTACCTCTGAATCATAGTGGAAGATACCCGACGCTGAGCTATGGCTACAGCGCGGGTTTTTCCCGACCTCAAAAGATAGAAGCATTTTACTTTTTAGCGATGTCATCGGGGATATCCCTAAAAAGGTATCTAGAGCGTCCCGAAGAAACAGGAAAGCCTCATAGTGATCTGAGGAAGCCCGCACCGTACCGCTTCGGTCGGTGTCGGGAGGATGTCACGCAAAACAAAAGAACTGATACAATGTACTGATAAATTCACAATTGATACTTTATGACGGTTAAACCAGAATGGTTACGGGTAAAAGCTCCCCAATGGCAAAGAGTTGGGAGTGTTCAAGAAATTCTTAGAGATTTAAAGTTAAATACGGTATGTGAAGAGGCATCTTGTCCGAATATTGGGGAATGCTTTAATGCTCGAACCGCTACTTTTTTGATTATGGGACCAGCTTGCACCCGTGCTTGTCCTTATTGTGATATTGATTTTGAGAAAAAACCCCAACCCTTAGATCCCCTCGAACCTCTCAACCTTGCTCAAGCAGTGCGCCGTCTTCATCTCAATCATGTGGTAATTACTTCCGTCAATCGCGATGATTTATCTGATGGGGGAGCGTCTCAATTTGTCAAGTGTATTCAAGAAATTCGTAAAATTTCGTCGAAAACTACAATTGAGGTTTTAATTCCTGATTTATGTGGTAATTGGCAAGCATTAGAGGAAATTTTAGCTGCTAGACCGGAAGTTCTCAATCATAATACAGAAACCGTTCCTAGTTTATATCGTCGAGTGCGTCCCCAAGGAGAGTATGAGCGATCGCTTGAACTACTCAAACAAGCCAAAACATTAAATCCCCATATTTACACCAAATCAGGTATTATGGTCGGACTTGGGGAAACGGATCAAGAAGTGTGCCAAGTAATGAAAGACTTACGCCAAGTTGATTGTGATATCTTGACCTTAGGACAATATTTACAACCATCATCTAAACATTTACCAGTCCAAGAATTTATCACCCCTGCTCAATTTGATCAGTGGGGAGAATTTGGTGAACAAATTGGGTTTTTACAAGTGGTTTCTTCTCCCTTAACCCGTAGTTCTTACCACGCAGAACAAGTACGAGAATTAATGAAAAAATATCCTCGCTAACTATAGTATTACAAACAATGATTAGGACACATAGATTCGAATTTTCGGGAATAGGCAGTAGATAAATATCCTAACCAAAATACGTAGTGGTATAGATAAATTTTAACTTCTGATTTCAATATGTTGTATTTAATTTATCCTTGGGTTTGCCATCCAATTAAACTAATGCAGGTAATTAGCATTAACATTAAAAGGATAAGCATCTGTAGTTTTTTGTTTTTTTTCATTTGATCACATTTAACTCATTTACTTTGATTTCTAAGCTCCAGAACCATTTGATGTTCAACTACTTAAATAATAGCTCAAAAAATCTATATTCTCTGGTTTGTCGACTTATAACATAAAATTTAAACTCTGTAACTCACGAGTCCAGAAAATGCTATAATGTTTTTTGGAATATAAATTATTAAATTTGCTTAAAAATCATGAACAAATTTCTATTATTTTGCTCTAAACAATTAACTAATCAAAAACAATACAATCAACAAAGATTTCACAAATCTGTTGTCTTAGTTGGGTTTGTTTCTTTAACAGGAATCTCTAGTTTGTTATTTAATAGCCAATCTACCATGGCTAAAAGTTGTAAATCTTTCCCTGTTTTGGGGGGAGAAGGCAATGAAGTTACTAAAACAGTAAATCAACCATCTGTTCCCATTCCTTTACCTGGTCCCGCAAGTGCAGGACTTAATAATAACTGGAATACAGATTTTCCCGTTATTCCTTTAAAAAAATACAATGAATATATTATCAAGTTTACTCCAAAAAGTGAAGGTACTTATCGGGTTAGAGCCTATTTAAAATATAATGATGGTACAGCGAAAGAAATTTATAATAAAGAAACTTCTTTTCCCGTTGGCAAAACCATAGAAATTAAAGGAAAAACCGGTGAAGAGCAAATTCCTTATCAGCTAAATATTTTTGTCGGTGATACTGTTTCTTTTGGTAAAGTTTATACCATTTCAGCAATGGGATGTGTTTAAAGGTTTATTTGAATCAACTTAATTAGTCTCCCAATCTTATTTCACTCTAAGCTAGATTAAAAGACTTTTCGAGTTCTTCGAGAACAATGTCTGTGATCAATTTAATTCGATAACGACAAGCTTGGGTTTCGGTGGAATTGAAGCTACCATTTTCCCAATATTTATTACTCCCTGCACCACCACCACATACACCAAAGTAATCACAAGTTTCACGACATTCATTAACTCCTTGGATCATATCGTGATACATTTTTTTAAACTTTTCACCATAACAAACAGATTCTAAAGTATCAGTTAAAACATTACCTAAAATAAAATTACCATAGGGTTTAGTCTGAACTGATAATAGTTCAGGATCAAAAGTAGAAAAGTTACCAAGATAATCAATATTGAGGATAGCAAAAGGATGATTCATATCGGTTTTTCCTAAACGTTGATTATCGCAAATTAAACTACAAATTGACTCAAATTCTCTAACTTTAAATTGATCATCAATTTGGCTAGTTAATTGCCATAATTGCTGGATAAACTGAGAATATCGTTGTTCTGTTCCTGCCTTATCTAAAGAAGAATTATGATTAATTCCTTCTATTTCTTCCATATTGAAAGCAACATCAGTAATGCCATTATCCCAGAAGAAATTAAATATTTCGTCAGCATAATCTAGAGATTCTTGAGTAATTACACCAATAATATTGAAATAAATATCATTAGTTTGTAAATACTTAATTCCTCTCATGACACTTTCATGAGTTCCTAGTCCTGTACGGGTTTTGCGATGAGAATCATGTAAAAAGTCTGGCCCGTCAATACTAACACCAACAGAAATATTATACTTTTTAAAAAACTCGCACCATTCTTGATTAATCAAAATGCCATTAGTTTGTACTGAATGATAAATAGGTATCTCTTGTTTATTATATTTTTTGCTAGCAACTTCAATTGTTTTAAATACCTCTTCATAAAAAGAAATAGGAACAGCTAAAGGTTCTCCTGCGTGCCAACAAACATCAACAAATTCCCCAACAAAAGGACTGGTAAAAATAGCTTTAATAATAGGTTCAATTAGATCAAGAGATAGGGTTTGTTTTAAATCCCTGTCTGGCAAATAACAATAATCACAATTAAGATTACAAAAAGGTGTTGGTTGAATAACAACTAAATTAATAGGTCCAAAAGATGAAACATCTATAGAGTCTTTTGTCTGAGGATCAATAGGTAAATTTATTGTCATTTTTTCTCCTTACCACCGATTACGAAAACCGCCATTTCTCCAACCACCACGATTGACAAAACCTCCCCCACCTCCATAACGGTTATAAAAACCACCACCATTGCGGAAAGGACTACGGTTCACAAAACCGCCACCTCCATAACGATTCCCAAAACCCCCACGATATCCATTAACCCAATTACCTCCACGTCCATTACCCCAACCCCTTGCTATTAAATCATCGTCTTTCTCTGTGGGAATATCAATTTCCCTTTGTTGTATTGCTTCTGTTAGACGCGAAAGACGACTTTCGATGGTGAGATTAGCATCAGGTAATGTAGAATTACTTTGGGCAACAGAAGCCGTTAATGTAGAAATAGATAAAAGAAAACCAACACAAGTAATTTTAGTTGTAATCTGCACAATATAATCTCCTCAATCTAAAGCATAAATAGTGAAAAATCTTAACAATAAATATCTTTTGAATTTATTAATAACGGTTGTAGAAACCGCCGCCATTGCGAAAAGGACTACGATTGACAAAACCGCCACCTCCACCTCGATTAGCAAAACCTCCACGATATCCATTAGCAAATCCACCACCCCCACTACGATTAGCAAAACCTCTAGCGATTGAGTTTTTTTCTCCTTTCATGTTTAAATTATTAGATGACTCAATCTCTCGTTGTTGCATGGCTTTAGTGATACGAGAAAGACGATATTCAATATCACTAACAGAATCACTATCTGTAGACATTTTAGCATTGGCTTTTGCGGCAGAAATACTCAGAGTGGAGATCGCTAACAGTAAACCAACAAAGGTAATTTTGGTAGGGGTTTGCACAATTTTTGCTCCTGTGGTAGAACACTCTTGAGAACTTTAGCAAAAAAGATGATAAATTTCCATCATTATTAAGTTTTTTGACTTTAGTTGATATTTTTGCTAAACAATGTGACTATGTAGCTATTTTGCTCTTTATCTCAATGGAGAGGTTATGTATAGAAGATTACCATTGATTGCCCTAAGTCTGATGACTGTTTTTGCTTTTCCCAGTCAAAGCTTAGCTGAAACTGTTGTGGAAAGGGTAGCGAGAACAGGAGTTTTGAATGTTAGTACAAGAGTTAATTTAGTGCCTTTTGCTTATGTTAATGATGAAGATAAATTAGTAGGCTATTCCATAGAAATTATCGAATTAATTAGGGAAACTTTAGAAGCAGAATTAAAAAAAGATGTCAAAATCAAGGTGATTGTTGATGATACCTTAGATGAGCGTATTGTCAGTGTTCTCAGTCGAGAAGTTGACATTGCTTGTGATACTACTTTCACTTGGCAAAGAGATAAATTTGTTGATTTTTCTTTAGCTTATGGAATTTCTGGAATCAAGTTATTTGTAAAGAAAGATAATGATTTTTCTTCTCCAGAATCATTGCAAGGTAAAAGGATTGGAATTATTAAACAAACTCTTAATCCAGCATCAATTAAAGTCATTCAATCTAAAGTAACTATTGTTGACATAGAAAGTATTGAGCAAGGGTTAAAAGCAGTTGAAAAGGGAGAAATAGATGGATTTACTTTTGATGGAACTATATTAGAAGGAATGCGACAAACCCTAGATAATCCTGATGACTATCAAGTAATTCCTGATGAATCTTATTTTAGACATGGAATTGCTTGTATGGTTCCAGAACACGATTCAACTTTCTTGAATTTAGTCAATTTTACTATTGGCAAAATGATGGATGGTTATATTAATGGCGATCCCCGTTATGTTGAAATAGTTAACCGTTACTTTGGAAAAGATGGCGTAGTTCCTTTCGATACCCAAAGAATTAAGGATTTCTTTCAGACTATTATTATTACCCGCGAACAAATTCCACCCCAAGAAATTTTAAATACACCATAAATTAACTGTGTTTATAAACATTTATCGCAAGCAATTCTCAAGTTCATGAGTCACAAAGTTTTCCAGTTTTAGTAGTTAGAAGTTGTAGGGATTTAATAATATTAAATCCCTAAATAAGTCTCCAAGTTCTATTTGTAGCATTTTTGTGTCAATTTCTTATTAATTTCGTCTTCTAGCCAACTCTAATAATAACCTTTGCTCAGCTCTAGCGATCGCCTGATAAGTCTGTTCTACCCCTTCAGATTCCACTGAAATAGCAGTAATTCCCCACCTGATCAGATCATCAATAAGATCGGGATATTGCACAGCAATTTGTCCACACATACAACAGGGAATTCCCAGTTCCTGACATCGCTCAATTAATAGTTTAAGGGCATTTAAGACAGCTATAGGACAAGATTTATTGTTGTCATTGAGCAGGCTATTATCTCGCCCAATTCCTAATAAAAAAGGTATTAAATCATTGGTACCAATGATTTAATA
>DLXW01000053.1:1731-2489 GCA_003448685.1 Cyanothece sp. UBA12306 | reverse complement strand
TATTAAATCATTGGTACCAATGCCAATTCCTTGGACTCCTGCCTTAAAATAATCATCAAGCTCAAAAATAATCGAAGGAACCTCTGCCATGATCCACAATTGAAAAGACTCAGATTTCATCAACCCGGCTTTTTCTACCTGATCGCGACAAAACTTAAATTCTCGAACACTACGGACAAAAGGTAGAATTAAACGGAGATTATGATAGCCCTGCTGCTGAATTTCCCTTAAAGCTTGCAATTCCCAGTCAAATAAAGTAGGATCTATAGTATAGCCCCGAGTTCCTCGAAGATCATCTGATGTTGTTGTCTTAACTACCTGACAAGGTTGACCATCAAAAGAGCGATAAAAAACTGGACGGGGGGCAAAACGAATAACGAACTCCTGTATTAAATCTCTTAACTGTCTGACAATTGCCGACGGTTCCCAAGTTTTTAGCCATTTTTCTAAAGGATCACTATTACATATATCTAACAGCATTAATTCTGAACGGAGTAAACCAATACCATCAACCGGCAAATCCATTACCTTAATTAGAGAACTAGATTGACTTAAATTGACCATCAATTTGGTAGCAATGGGATAAGGAAAAAAGGAAGATCTTTGTGGAGGATTTGGAGAACTATTAGGGTTTAAAATCTCTTCCTTGGTTGAGTATTGATATATTTCTCCTTTTTCACCGTCTAAAACAATTTTATCTCCATTTTTAAGCAATTTTGTCGCGTTTTGCACCCCAACTACCGCCGGAATTCCCAATG
>DLXW01000053.1:751-1532 GCA_003448685.1 Cyanothece sp. UBA12306 | reverse complement strand
CTCTAGCTAAAATTGCTGCATGACTAATCATTCCTCCAAATTCAGTAATCACTCCGGCCGCATTTTTAAGTAAAGATAACTGAGAAGGACTAATGTCGGCCGTCACAATAACCTTATTTTTCCCCAGAGATAAATCTCGAAAAGTTTCCTCAGCAATAACTTCAATGAAAGCATGGATGCGACCAGGTGCCGCCCCTATTCCTTTTAAGGGAGTTTGATCTGACGAGTGATTGATTGTTTTTGTTTTGAGCACAGACGGCGAAAAAATTGGGCAAACATCTAGAGAGGGGGTTAAATTAGTGATTGCTAATGGAGGAAATTGAGATTGTTTTGATTCTCTTAAAACCCATTCTAAAGAATTCCAAGAAAAATTATCTTGAGTGAGATTATTAAACAGATTAAAGAGTTCCGCTAAAGTTAATTCACTCAAACAATATTGCTCCTGTTCTTCTAGAGAAAATATATACTTTTGTAAACAGTTTTCTGCCAAGTTTTCCAAGTCAGGAGAATATTTAAGTCGATAACCACGATGTTTATTTCCTAGTTCTTGACTGACAATTATTCCAGTTTTGCGATCAAGAATAAAGTGATCGGGAGAAACTTCACCTTGTTGCCAACTTTGAGCTAAACCCCAGTTAGCTTGAATTTCAAAAGAATGAGGATAAACGGTCCCCATTCCTGAAGCGATCACATTAGTTAAGGGTTGAATTAATACACCTAAGTTTAATTGTTCAAGGGCTAAGCCAATTCGTTGACAATAAAATAGGCTTTGAGCGCTCAA
>DLXW01000053.1:0-581 GCA_003448685.1 Cyanothece sp. UBA12306 | reverse complement strand
AAAATAGGCTTTGAGCGCTCAATAATTGGGACCAAATATTTTTGATAGCTAACTCTAATCCTTGACCAGAATTATGACAAACTTGCGAAAAAATCAAACTAGAATCTGATTTTTGGGCAGTAATTGGACTAGCTAAAGAACTTCGGAGCATCAGGAATGGAGTATTAAACCGTTGAATCAATTCTTCTAAAAGCGATATCCACTCCTGAGGAAAAGAAACTTGATGAATTGCCTGACGACTTTGTTGGGCAACCGATTGTAAAGCACGGGGATTATCTACATCTAAATGAAGGGGGGAATCGGGGAAATCTGCCAAGATAGAACTAGAATCATCTAAATTTTGCATAAATTCTCGCCAAGTTCCCCCACTAATCACAAAACCTGGATCAATAGGATAGCCACGTTGTCGAAGTTGACTAAGCATCCAGGCCGTTTCGCCAACTGCAAGGCGATCTCTTGATTCAATCTCACAGAGCCAATAAATAGTTATCACCACAAAAACCCAGACTGATGCACATCTTACTTCCTTATATTAAATTATATTAAATTGGATTTTACGACTACCTTCATGGTCTGTTGAG
>DLXW01000018.1:19368-20386 GCA_003448685.1 Cyanothece sp. UBA12306 | reverse complement strand
ACCAGACATAGGAAGGGTACTGGAACCTTATTAGCCTCTTATTTGATAGCAAAAGGAGGAAATCCCGCAGAAGTTATCCAAAGAATCCAACAAATTCATTCCACAGCAGAATTATCTCAAGCTCAAACTCGATGGCTTCATCAACTCCCTGAAAGTTTAAAATCAACTTAGATTAGCTGACCAAACTTAATCAGTCTAGCTTACTATCAAAAAAACTGATTCAAAAACAATGGAAAGACTAATATCAAAGCGATCAAAGCTCTTCTCCGAGGTTTTAGCTGAAAGCATAGGCACGTTTGCCTTAGTCTTTGCTGGAACAGGAGCAGTAATGGTCAACGTGATGACTGAGGGTGTAATTACCCACCTGGGAGTTAGCTTCATCTTTGGTGCTGTGGTGGCAGCTATGATTTATGCCACTGGACATATTAGTGGTGCGCACTTCAATCCAGCGGTCACTCTTGCTTTTTGGAGTAGTAAAGTTCTCCCTACCCAGAAAGTATTGCCTTACATCATCGGTCAACTTAGTGGTGGGATTTTGGCTTCGCTGTTGCTGCGAATAGCTCTAGGCAATGTTGCTAATATGGGAGCTACTTTGCCATTAGACGATAACTGGTTACAGTCTTTGGTTCTCGAAACAATCTTAACCTTTATTTTGATGTTTGTTATTTTGGGTTCAGGATTAGATCGTAGAGCTCCGATTGGTTTTGCTGGAGTTGCTATTGGTTTGACCGTTGGCCTCGAGGCAGCCTGTATGGGTCCGATAACTGGAGCGAGTATGAATCCGACGAGGTCTTTAGCACCAGCGATCATTGCCCATCTGTGGCAACACCAGTGGTTGTATATTGTCGGTCCAGTATTGGGAGCGCAGTTGGCTGTTTGGATATATCGCCAACTATCCAACAATTTCCATGATTTTGACCACAAAAACTGAACTTAATAGTCATTTAAAATAGAAAACTATGACCGATTGAGTCAAGTGGGCAATCTCTAGCGTTCAGTATTAACTATTAACTATTAA
>DLXW01000018.1:10737-19183 GCA_003448685.1 Cyanothece sp. UBA12306 | reverse complement strand
AGTATTAACTATTAACTATTAACTATATTACCGTCTACGTAAAAAAGAAGGTAAGTCAATATTAGATTTATCCTGAGGTTTTTTGCGCTCAATAGCAAAACTAAAAGGAACAGGATGATTAATAGCTAAGGATTGTCTTTCGGGAACAATTAAATCAGAAACATTACTATCAGTTTCTGTAACACTTTGTAGATCTGGCTCTGATAATTGAGATTCAATATTTTCTGATTCAGAACTTTCTTCAGTTTGGGGATTTTTTTCTCTTATAGCTTCGGGAATTTCTGGGTTCAAAGAAAATAATTCTTCAAGGGTTTTGTTGTTATCTAAGGCCGGAGATTTTTCTCCAGTTTCAGACGAATTAGCCGGAGTTTCTGAAGGTTTCGGGTCAGAATTAGAAGAAGATAACTTAATTTCTTGCTTAGCTTGGGGTTGTTCAGACCAAGCTTTGATGGTAGTTAAACGATTTTTAGCAGTCACAGAAGAGTTCGTCTTATTCCTTCTGGCAGATTTACTCAAACATTCATCTAAAGCGGCTTTATATTGTAGAGAATACCTTTGTTGTCTTTGTAGTCGAGTTTCTAATTCTTCAACTTGTTTTTGGGTGCTAATTAGCAGATTTCCCTTATCTTGACATTTTTGTTTAAGTAAAGTACATTCCCGTTCTACTTGGGCCAACTGAGTTTTGGTTGCTGTTAACTTTTCTGTCAGGATTTTGATCTCTAATTGTTGTTTTTGGGACTGTTCATGGGAGGCGTGAAGTTGCGCTTGAATATTTGCTAATTGAGCCGTTTGCTGAGTGGATATAGAGTCATTTCTACGAAATTGTCGCCCTTGTTCTTGTAATTTCTGTTGTGATTCAGCTAAAGCTTGTTCTAACTGTACAATATTTCCGAGAAGTTCTCGATTTTGTCCCCTTAGTTTACGCGCTAAATTAAACCAGTCTCGACTGGTAGCGGGGTCATTTTCGGGGGTAACAGAAATTTCTACTGGTTCGAGGGTTGTTTCAACTTCTAGGGGTGTCTCAGCAGCGAAAATTTCAGGTTTAACAGTATCTTTTTCCCCTTCATGATCGGGGATATGGTTGGAATCAAAAATACTATCAAATGGTGTTTGAGGAGGATTATGGTTACTCATAGCGATCGCAGTATAAGCTTTTTATATAGGCTCTTCTATTTATATAGATGGTCTAATTGTGAATTTAGTTTCCGGTGTTGTTATTGTTGCTACAATACTCCGTAACCCCAGTTCGACGTAATCGTTACAAAACTAATTGGATATTTCTGTGCGATCGCTCCTTTTTCGTAGCGAGGAACTTCGCCACTTCTCCCTTAAATTAATTATTTAGTTTGAAATTGTTGCAGCAACCAAGCACTAACTTGAGAGTGATTTGTTTCTCGACTGAGTTGCAATGCTTGGATTAATACACTAATGTCTAATTCGGGTAAAACTTGGGATTGAGTAACGCGCCAACTTCCCTTTTGTTCGACTCTAAAGGCGATAATTTGAACTGATTTAACATCAACAATCCAATATTCTTCTACTCCCAAATCTTCATAGAGTAATCTTTTTTCTCCTTTGTCATCATTAAGAGAAGTATTGGCTATTTCAATCACTAAATTAGGAGGGGGATAACTGTCTAGATCAATAATCGAAGTTCCATAGGGAATAGCATCAACATTATCCCCAATATAAAAGGATAAATCGGGTTGTGCTTCCCTCACTCCTACTTTTCGATAGCTACAACAATCATTCCCATTTAAAGGAATAGATTTCAATGCAGCATAGAGATGAATAGCATAGGTAATAATTGAGTGATCTCTAGAGTGATCATTGCCGATAGGAGTCATTTCAATCCTCGCTTTTTGGCTGTAATAATAAAACTTAGCTTTTTGGTATTGGGGATCATTACATAACTCTAAATAGTCTGACCAATTTATTTCTATCCAAGTGTCTGGAGTGAATTTAATATTAGTAGTAATCATGGTTTATTTCTAGTATAATTATTAATTATTAGTCGTAAATTGTCGCAGCAGCCAAGCACTAACTTGAAAGTTATTTGTTTCTCGACTGAGTTATAATGCTTGGACTATCCTAGTTTTATTTAAGTTCTAGTAAATTAGTTAAAATAAGACCTAATGAGAATAAGATTCCACTCACAAAATGAAGGTTGACAGCAATAAACTTACAATTACTGACTAAATTAGGTTGATCATGATATTGCCTTACATGATTCACTAATTGATAAGCAAAAGGAACACTCAAAAATATTAATAAAGTAGTAACAGGAATTATGCCTAAATTAATAAAAATTACTGTTAACATGAAAACACTAATTGTTACTCCTGTTAATATCTGAGATCCTAATTTAGTTCCTAAACGAACAATTGGTGATTTTTTTCCTGCTGCAAGATCATCTTCTACCTGATGAAAATGGGAACAAAACAAAATAATTGAGGTGGTAATTCCGATAATAACTCCAGGAACTAAACTAGATAGGGAAAAATGTTGAACTTGAGAATAATAAGCTGCTTCGATAGCCATCGGACCAAAGGTAAAAAAACAAATGATTTCTCCTAATCCCTGGTATCCTAGACGAAAGGGAGGTCCTTGATAAGTATATCCCAAAGCACAACATAGGATAATAATTCCTAATACAGTTGCTTCTTTTTGCCACCAAGCAATCATAATTATTCCCAAAATACCTAAAAATAAAAATAGATTAGCGATCCAAAAAACTAGAGATTTATTACCTGTTAAATTGACAACAGAATGGGCTTTATTTTGATCAATTCCAGTCTCAGAATCAAAAACATCATTAGTTAGATTGAGCCAAGCAATAATAAAAATTGCTGACATTAAAAAGGTGCCAAATATTTTGAAAGAGAAAAGATTATTTTGCGCAAAAGCAACTGCTGTACCTACAGTAATCGGTATAATTGCAACTGTATACATTGGGGGTTTAATAGCAGCAAACCATAATTTACGATTAGTTGTGCTAATTTCTTTGCTAGTAATATTCAAGTTAGATGTCATTTTGTAAATTATCTGAACTAAATTAAAATCTAAACTTTAATTTTAGCTTAGATTATGACCTTTTAATAAATAATTAAATACTCCTTAAAGTGCATCTGGTTTAGATCGAATGAGTCTTGTCTAACGGTTTAGTAACAAAATAGCATAGTATATATTTGTTTTGCTGCAAGATCTAATTTATAGCTATTGTCAAACAGTCAAGATAATTGCAATTTATCTTAGCATCTTTGTTTTTTGTTAACCCAGCATATGCAGTTTATTGTACAAAACTGCCACAGATAACTAAACGTGGTTGTATCTCCAAAGGTACTATTGATATTTTATCTGTACAAGCGTTTTCTGTACAAGACCCCTTGTGTCCAGTTTTCAAGGTGCAATGCTATTATAGCAAAGCCGTCTGTTAAGGACGGGGTTTCAGACCCAAAATTTTCGATGATGATTTCATTTGACGTAACCGTTAGACACCCTGAATTTTTTTTAGGGCTTATAGCCACAATAATTCTAGCTATACTTAATTATATGGTTATAATACCAAGCAATTACTGTTTTAATCTTGTTTAACCTCCAATTTTAAATTTTTTGGCTAAATTGATGGTTTTATACTAAACAAGCTTAAGCCTTTAGCCTAATTGAGGTAGCAGGTCAGAGTCAGTGTAAAATGAAAGAGCAATCACATCAAAACTCATCACAAGCAATTTTATAATGTCTGTTGCTTTTTCAGCTATACCTTATTGCACTAATTCATTGTACGACCCGCAAAGAATCTATCAGTTACTCTTAGCTTATCAAGAAAAATTAGACAAACAAAGTAAACCTAATATTATTAGTTTTTCCCAAATAATTGATGTTTTAGACCCTTTAGTTATTTTAGAAAATTTTCTGAATTCAGAGAAATCTACTAATTTGTTTTCAGAAAATCCTATTTATTTTTATTGGGAAAATAAAAGTAAAAATGAAACCATATTAGGCTATGAAACGACTCAATTATTTTGTGTTGAAAACCAAGATCGCTTTACTTATTCTCAAAATTTAATAGAAGAATGTTTTCAAAGAATTATCAAAATTGGTTCTCAAGATATTATTGGAGCAGAACCTTATATATTTTGTGGATTTAGTTTTTTTCCTAATCATAAAAATCAGGATTGTTTGTTTCCTTCTGCTTTTGTTTTTTTGCCTAAATTTCAAATTGTTAAAACCTCAAAAGACTGTATTTTAACCATTAATATTTTATTAGAATACAACAGTAACATAGAATTATTAGTTGATCAGATTAAAGATTACATTGATAGAATAACGGCAATTAGTCGAACAAAATATTATTTATTAGAACAGGAAAATAGAATCAAAAACAATATTAAATTTGCTCCAGCACAAAATTTCAAAAAATCAGTTAATTCTATTTTAAATTCTATCGATTCAAATCAATTTAATAAGTTAGTAATTGCCCAAACTTTAGATATTATTTCTTCCCAATATTTTTCCCTAGTTGATTGTTTAAATAACTTGCGACAATATTATCCAGACTGTTACGTTTTTGCCCTTAGTAATGGGGAAGGTAACTCTTTCATTGGAGCTAGTCCAGAACGGTTAATTAGTATTAACAATCAACAATTAGTTACTGATGCTTTAGCTGGTTCAGCACCTCGGGGGAAAAACACTAAGCAAGATCAATATTTGGCTCAAACATTGTTAAAAAATGAAAAAGAGAGACGAGAACATCAAGTTGTTATTGATGTCATTATAGAACGTCTGATTCAATTAGAATTAACCCCCCAACTTTCTCCTCTTAATATTTTGCAACTTTCTAATATTCAACATCTCTGGACACCTATTTATAGCCAATTAAAATCCCATATTCATCCATTAGAAATTGTTGCCAAACTTCATCCTACACCAGCAGTTGCAGGGTTTCCTACCGATATTGCTTGTCAAGAAATTCGTCGTTATGAAAGTTTTGCAAGGGGACTTTATGCAGCACCATTAGGTTGGATTAATTATCAAGGAAATAGTGAATTTATTGTAGGTATTCGCTCAGCCTTAATCTCAGGAAATCAAGCAAGACTCTATGCAGGAGCCGGAATTGTTGAGGGTTCCCAACCTGAAAAAGAATTAGCAGAAATCAAACTCAAATTCCAAGGTTTATTAAAAGCTTTATTATCCAATTGTGTTGACTATTAATAATTAGCTATCTTCTCTATTATTTTTAGGTTTTAACGATTGGCATTTGTTCAAGGGGAACTGTAAAAGTAACTGTTGAACCTAGACCTTCTCCCATACTAAAAAACTCTACCTGTCCTCCCATTGCTTCAATCAATCTTTGGGAAATCGCCAAACCTAAACCCGTACCACCGTAAGTTCTGGTATGAGAACCTTGAACTTGAACAAATTTTTCAAAGAGTTTAGCTTGTTTTTCTAAAGAAACACCAATTCCTGTATCAGCTACCCTAACTTTAATCATTCCTGGAAACTGGCGATCTTGCCAGTTTATTTTCTTTTTAACGATTTCTGCACTAATTTCAATGCCCCCTTCGTGAGTAAATTTAATCGCATTACTCACCAAATTAAGTATTACCTGCAACAGTCGTTGATAATTGCCATAAAGAATAATTGGCGTTAGAGTCGCGGGAATTTTACTGGTGTAACTAAGTTGCTTACTTTGAGCTTGGGGAAGGGTGAAATTATTAACCGTTTTGAGTAACTCTACCAACTCTACCGATCCTAATTCAAGCTCCATTTTCCCTGCTTCAATTTTGGCGATATCAAGAATATCATTGATTAAATTTAAGAGATGGATGGCAGATTTATGGGCTTCTTCCAGAAATTCTTGCTGTTCTTGGGCATCATCAGCCATACCATCGATAAGAAGCCTGAGAAACCCAATAATCCCATTGAGGGGAGTTCTTAATTCATGGGTGGTACTGGCTAAAAAATCGCTTTTGAGACGAGAAGCTTCTTCGGCTGCTAAGGTAGCTTGTTCTAATTCTTGGTAAAGAGTAGCGTGGGCGATCGCAGTCCCCACTTGATCGGCTAATTCTTGAATTAATTCAATTTCAGCAGGTTGCCAATAACGACGGCGATCGCATTGTTGTAATACAATCAAACCATTGCGTTGATTTTGATAAAAAGTTGAGATAATTAAGATTGATTGAGCTTGGCTTAAATCTGGGGCTAATTGTTCGACAATCACTGGTTCGCGTTGTATCAAAGCCTGTTCCCAGTAGGGTTCTGATGTTCTTTTAATCCGACGACCCAACACAGATGGAAACTCAGACTCGCAATATTCAGCTTGAACATCGAGATCTTCATAATTAGGTGCAATAGAGATCATCAAGCAGCGACTGACTTGTAAAGCTAACCCAAGACCTTCTACTGTTTGTTGCCAAATTGTCTCTAAATTAAGGGTACGGCGGATTTTTCGAGCGGTACTCGTCAGTAGTTTCTGATAGGGATCAAGATGAGTTGGCAAAGCTGTATGATGGGTGAGACTAAGATCCTCATCACTCAAAAGATGTCCTATGACGAGAACCTTGGTTGGTTGTCCCTGAATTGGTAAAATTGGGGTGAAAATTAATTCTAAGGGAAACTTTTGGCCAACATATTCGAACAAACAACTACATTGTTCAGGAATACGCCGTTTTAAGACTCGTTCTAGCCTCTGATAATAAGTTTCGGGTGCAATGGGCTCGAAGGGATTTTGCCCAGAGTTTTCCAGGATTTCTTGGGGATTAATGCCATAGTTTTGGGCTGATTCCCAAAAAAATTCCCAATATTTTCCTGATTGATCCTGAATAAAGACTAATTCTGCTGCCAAATTTTGCCAAAGCACAGAAGGATGAGGGTTGGAAATCTCCTTATTTTCAACGTTGTCGCTATTTATATTCACCTGAAAACTCATGGGTTCAGTATTGCTGTGCTACCAGTCCATTTTCAGGACTGGCAAACTCTTCCTCACGGTTGTATCATTTAGTTTAATCATTCCACTCTCCTCGAGGAGGCAGAGGGGGATTTCGTCTAAAAGTCCGAGTGAGATCATCGTCTCTTCCTCTTTCTCCTTCAAGCCATTGTTTAATAGCAGTCTCAATGATCCGACTTGGATCGTTGGTAAGATGCTTAATTTGCTCTAAAAGCTCTGAATCAAGGTGAATAGAGATTTCAACTTTATCACCTATACGTTGGGGGGATACTACGTTATCGTTCATCTGTCTCCTTTGAAGTTGCACAACCCAAGTCATGCTTACTATTGTACAAGCAATAGGCAACTGGTTACCTGCCACGTAAGGACTGAGCTTTTAAATAAACGGTGCGCCATTGATTGAGAACTTGTGTTTTCTTCAAATTTAAAGACTTAGCAATATCTTCTAACGATTGATTATCCTTAATCCCCTCAATGATATCTTTTTGGTGAGAATTTAACTCTTGCCACAAAGACTGCCATTGAATGGGAGTTAATCCTAAATTATGTTCTTTAGCTGAAATTTGTAACCAATTAGCCACTAATTCTGGGTTTTCTTTCAAAGAAAACACTTGTATTGCATGATAGCAGACTTTTTCCCGTAATCGATAGACCTGTTTAATCGGCAAATTTAATTGTTTAGCAATTGCTTCTTGGGAGCGACCTTGTAGATAGAGGTGCAGCCATTCAACTGCTTCTTGGCCAAGTTTACTAGCTAAATAGCCATCAAATTCTTCTTTAACCTTCTGACGCATTAACTGCTGTTCTTCCCATTGCTGATTTTTTTCATATTCTGCAACAGCTTGAGAATCTAATAAACTAATGGGATTTTCTGCTTCATCGGGGGAAATTTCTTCAGAAATCAAATGAACCATCTGCTGTTGGGGAACTTGAGTCATACCACCGCGACTCGAACGACGCAGATAATTGACAAAACGATAAACCAGTAAGGGTTGATTACGAATCGGACGCAGACAATATTCTTCAACAGTAGTCAGGAGTAAACTATTGCGCAGACGTTCATCGGAGGTACATTGGGAAATCCAGACAATTTGTCCTTGAAGATAGCGATCGCTATTTAGTAGTTCTTGGATGATTTCTTGTAGGACATCAGTAACAGCGCGTTGGCGATCGCGACTTAGGGATATCCAAGTTCGGATTTTATTGCGTAACACCATTAATGATCCCAAGCGGTTAATCAAGTTACGGTAAGCAATAGTGGGTGGTTGAGCTAAATAGCGTTTTTTTAAAATATGATAGCGGTAATTCATTCCCTGCTTGGAGATCGCCATCTGTTGAGGAGTCATGGTTTCCCATCGAGTCTGATCGGGTCCTAGTAGCCAATCAATTATACTCTGACGAACTTCAGGAATTTGCTCTGGTTGCTCGTCTAACAAATAATTATGCCAATTTTGTTGTAATTGCGAAGCTACCTTATTCATCTTAGCGGGGGATTCCTTG
>DLXW01000018.1:5729-10582 GCA_003448685.1 Cyanothece sp. UBA12306 | reverse complement strand
GTTCCATCAAATGGGCCTGGATTACCACTCCAGTTGAAGTCACTGATTCTTAAATTAATAGAACCGACTTTGAGGACTGTATTGTAACGCAAAAGAATACTATAGGTACGACGACTGTATTCTAGAAATAAATCCGTATTTATTTCCTCATCAGTATCAACATTTAAGGCACTTTGTACCCCAAATCGTACCGGCCCATAAACTTGTTGAGTTAAAGCAAAAGATACGGTTTTGAGATCGGCGAAACGATCAAACAAAAAAGGCGAAGGATCACCTCTTAAGGCTTGACTAAAGGTGAGATTAAACCCTGTATAGTCAAGGAAAGGTTGGGAAAAATTGCCTAGTTGTCCTCCGATCCCGATACTTCCTGAGATCGAGGGTTGAGAATCACCATTGCCGTAGATACTGCCGACTCCGGTTACACCAGTATACAATTGTATATAGGGCTGTACGGGGATAGAAGTATAGCGTAGTCCCTCGTCAGGAGTTGCTGGAAGAGATTGGCCTAACCACAATGTAAAAGGTTTGCTTAAAGATGCTGCTCCCTGACTGCGGAGGAGGGTAACCCGATTATGGGTTCTAATCGGAGCTAATAATTTTTGTTTGTCAGTATCAGCGTTAACATTTTGAATAGATGCTTGATAACTGAATTCTAGTCCTTGATCATCTAGGGGAATTCTGGGGGAAACAAAAATCAGCCCCAGGCTGTCTCGTACCGTTTGGAAGCCTAAAGAACCATTAAACAGGCGTTCGCGGTAATTGTATTCCAAACGCAATTCATTGACACTGTCAAACGATTCTATTTCTTGTTTAACATAGGCTTTGGCACGGATGCGATCTTCGATTTGACTATCAAAATCGAGACTTGTCAATGAGTTGCGAATAAAGAGACTGGTATTGGGGCTTAAATTAGCTTCAAATCGGTTCAGAAACCCAAAAGTAGGGGGACTAATCACATCAATATCGTCTTTATCTTGAAGAAATAAATCGGTATTGGGATCATCATTGGTGATACTGTCGGGAAAGAAAGCTTTTTGAAGATAGTATTGGGGTTTAAATTCCCAACTAACGGTATCGTTATCAATAAGATTAAAACCTCTTTCTACATATAATCCTCCGCGATCGCGATCATCATAACCAAAGGAAATCACTCCAGGTTGGCGATCTCGTCTATCCAAAATCAATCGATCTTGGGTAGGAAAAGAATTTTCTTGGTCTAATACCACTCGTGAATTAGTTAGTTTGACCTCGTCTACCAAGGGAGCAATATTGCGAAAAGTTGCTGTTTCTGCTTGAATTTCGAGTTCGGGTGGGGAGAAAGGATCATTGGTCAAACGAGCATTAGTTGCACGCCATCCATCTGCATCAAATTCCATTTGTTCTGCTTGGAAGCGAATCCGATTAATTTGGCCACCTTTGGGCAGTTCTTGGCTAACAGGTAGTCTGTTAGTATTAGGGGCTAAATTTCCTGCTTCTTCGCCAAAGCTAACACTAGACCCCGCACCAAATCCTTCCCTAGCAGTAATATCTTGTAGAGGTTGATTAACAGCAAGTCGTTCGTTTAAGGTTTGATTGGGAATGAGATTATTGGTAATATCTGAGGGTAGACCTGGGGAAAAGTCTTTACCTGTAGTCGGTTGATAGATTTCCCCATTGGCATTGAAAATAATCCCCTTATCTTGAACAAAATAGTACTCAAATCTTTCTCCTCGTAAGGTTTGTTCTCCGCGATCGAGGACGACTTCTCCTTCTGCTACTACGAATTGATCTGGCAGATTTACTCGTAAACGCTGAGCCAATAGTACCCCATTGGTGAAGCGCATCACTACATTGCCTTCAGCGTAGACGATCTCCTGTTCGGAATCGTATTCTTGACGATCGGCAATTAATTCTAATACTCCTATGGTTTCTTCTGGAGTTAAGTTGGGAGTTGATTGAGAGGGATCATCGGGGAGAATCTCAAATTCACGCTGACTAATAGTTTTGGGGGTTTCTGTTAGGTTCCTATCGGGTTTAATCCTGAATTTTCGTATTTTCCCCCCTCGTTTTTGGGTAACTAGAATATGAGCTTGGTTTAATTCTTTTTCGAGTCCTACCACCACTTTAGAGGAAGAATTAGTGGATATTGAAGACTTATGGGGAATAAAATTGTTTTTTGGCTCAGGAGTATCCCCTACAGAAATCGGGGTTCCTAATAATCTAGAGTCACCTTCTCCTGATGAAGGGAGGGGAGAGTCAGAAAATTTGTTTACCTCTTGGGGATCACTAAAATAAAATTCCACTATAGCTGGGGCTGTAGTTGAGGAATTTTCTCCTGATGATTGTGATTGGGTGGGGTGGTTTAACTTGTTAGGAATTTGGGAAATTAGGGTTTTTTTCCCTACCAGGGACGCTAAAAGAGGAAGTCCTGGTTGTTGGATTTCCAGGCGATCGCCTTGGGTATTAACGGCTATTGGTTGGATTAAAGCAGGGGGATTAGGTGGCGGAACGAATGGGGGCATCTTTTCGATAAAAATCAGGCTCAAGGGTTGATCAGTTCTCAGTTTTCAGTTCTCAGTTCTCAGTTAACCTACTGTTTGCTGTTGACTGTTGACTGATTTAATGGCTACCTGTAGCATGACTTAGCATCAGGAAGGCCTGGGACGAGTTACTGCTAAAGAAAAAGAAGAATTTTCAGGTCAAAAATCGACTAAATCAAATTATTTCGCTGTTTTTCCTCCTCTTCTATTCTTTGCTGTATCTCGCCCCTGTCGTCTTAATCACCTAAGTTAACACAGCCTCCATTAGACTTTTTGTTTCAAGTGGTCTCAATAGAAAATGACATAGGTATCCAGGGAAAGGTTAATCTAGTCCCTTTATTCTTTATAGTTTGGCCTTTTTCTATTGCACGATATTAGGACTTGAGCAAAATATCCCTAATACCCTTATTCAAAATCCTTCCGTCCAGGGTTACGGGTGGGATCACTTGACAGAAATCCGAAGATAAACAGAGAAATGAAGAAGGCAACAACGATATAAACGGCGATTTTTAGGGTTAGCATTTTATTTAACTCTCCTGTATTAAGTAGGACTTCAGTTCCAAGGTAAACGTTTCATTTTGTTACTTTATCTTATTTTGGATCGCAATAGAAGGCTTGTCTTCCTCATCGATTAAAAAATGTCAAGCCAAAAACAAATCTAAATTAGGAACATTGACCCAACATTGATTATCGTTAGATTCGTGGGTTAAATCCATCAATAATTGAGAATAAACTCCCTCATATAAAGAAGGAACTAAAGATTGACCCTGATCAATACTTTCTACCCAACGATCAACTACTCGAATAAAAGGGGCTAAACGTCCGTCTTGAAAGACTTGTGGAAAAGCTAAATCTTTTGGTATTTCGATATTTGTTAATGCTTTTCCTGCGGGGGCACCTTGCAAATTAAAACCATGAATATAGTCTTTAAGGTTATTACTTCCTAAAATTAAAGTACCGCGATCGCCATAGACTTCTACCCAATGACCTCTTCCATTGTATGTCACTGAACTAAAACAAGCTTGACAGGGGGTACCGTCAGCCAATTCTAAAATTAATAAACAGGTATCATCAGCGTCAACTGGCTTTAATTTACCATTTTCTTGAGGATCAGGTCTTTGTTTAATAGCACAATTTATTTGGGCAGATAATCTTTTAACTGGTCCAAATAACCAATGAATATAATCAAATGCGTGGGACCCTACAGCACCTAAAACTCCCCCACCTTGATCTCGACGAGAATACCAATTCCAGGCACGTTCAGGGTTAGCGCGACTTGCCACTAACCAATCAATTTTAATCAGTCTAATTTCTCCTACATAACCTTGTTGTAAATATTGGGCGAATAGTTGCCAAGCAGGGACATAACGAAATTCAAAATCTGTAGTAACAATCACATTTTTTTTTCTAGCAAGATGATAGAGTTCTCTTGTTTGTTGGGCTGACATGGCCATCGGTTTTTCTAAAAGAAGATGTTTCCGAGCATTTAAAATTTCCATCCCCATTTGATAATGAAGGAAGGGAGGAGTAGACAAACTCACAGCATCCAATTCTGGTAAAGATAACAATTTTTCGAGACTGTCAAAAGCGTAAGCTATCTGATGGGAATGGGCGATCTCTTTGGTTTTTTCCAAATCACGATTGTAAACTGCGATCACTTCTGTGCGAGGATGATTTTGCAAACCTGGAATATGGATAGATTGGCCAAAACCTGTACCCACAACGGCAACACGAATAGTTAAATTAAGACTCATTATTAATTAATGTTGAATATACGGAAGAATGTTGAAGAAATCGTGGAAAAAACTACTTTGATTCCAGCATATCATAGGCTTGAATACAAAATTAATTATATTTGATCGGGTTTTGTCTAAAATATTGATCTGCTTTGGTTTGTTAAATGAGATTTAATAATGATAATTACTTAAGGGTATTTACCCCAGATAAGTCGTAGTTATCCCCCTAGAATTTAGAGGTAAGTTTGCTCTATAATTTAGCTTAAGTGTTTTTATTTCGTCAGATTACTAAACTTATATGAAACCTTTCGATATGGAAGTCCTTTTTATAACTTTAATCACTTCATTTTTTTCTTTGTTTATAACTATATCCCTGGCTTTTTAGTAAATATGTTAGAGCAACTATAAGTCTCACAAATGCTATACCTAGCATTTCTCATACTTGTTGCTTTTAATGATTATTTTTGTTGGTCGGGTAAAATTTGAGTTAAAATCCAAGTATTGCCACCAATATTAATTTATGCCACCATTGCCCAACTATCGACCCCAAAAACTATCCCTTGGCCATCTTGAAGCAGAAATATTAAATATTATCTGG
>DLXW01000018.1:1897-5501 GCA_003448685.1 Cyanothece sp. UBA12306 | reverse complement strand
ATTTAGAAACGGCGACAGTTAAACAAATCCATGATCTTATCTTATCCGATCCTGAGCGAGAATTAGCCTACGCTTCGGTTACTACAGTGTTGAACCGTCTTACCAAAAAAGGCTGGTTAAAATGTTCTAAAAAAGGAAGGGCTTTCTCATGGTATCCTTTAGTATCGCGCGAACAGGCGCAGGCGATCCAAGCTTATGAGCAATTACAACAATTTTTAGCAATTAGCAATCCTGATATAGTGGCCGCGTTTGCTGATAGTCTAGACACAGCAAGTCTCGAACAATTAGATGCGATCGCATCTCGTTTACAAGCAATTCGTCGTCAAAGGGAGGAAAGATAATCATGCACTTATTAATGATTATTATAGCTTTAAGTTTAGCTGGGGTAATTCGTTTTTGTACTCCATTGTCTTTAATTGGTTGGACAACTCGTTGGCAGCGATCTCTATTCTATTTTGTCTTTCCTCCTTTACTATTATTGATGACTACTGTCGCCATTGTGGTGATGGGATACCATGGAACAATGTTAGGCTGGCAATCGAGCTTATATAGCTATTTATTAGCTGTAACTTTTCTAATTTTTGCTATTATTAGTCTGATTAAACTTGCTTATCAAGGTTGGCAATCAATTAAAAAAATTAATGGTTATCCTGAAGCAATTATTGCTGGAAAAAAGGCTAGAATTATTGATATTCCGGTTCCCTACAGCGCGCAAATAGGCTTTTGGAATCCCGAAATGGTGGTGAGTCAAGAACTTTTAAATACTTTAGATCAAGACCATTTAATGGCAGTTATCGCCCACGAAGAAGCCCATGCTAACTATCAAGATACTTTCTGGTTTTTTCTGTTAGGCTGGTTAGGGCGTATAACTTTTTGGTTACCTCATACAAATAACCTTTGGCAAGATTTATTGTTAATCAGAGAAATTCGGGCTGATCAACAAGCTTCGCAACAAGTAGATCCTCTCTTGATTGCAGAATCTTTAGTAATTGTAGCGAGAAAAATCAATAACATTACCTTAAATAATTCACCAGAAATAATGGTAGCTACTTTTCATGATAAAGTTCTTTCTAATCGTCTAAATGAGAGAATTGATGCTTTATTAACTGAATCAGAAAACAATATTTGTAATTCGTTAAATTTAAGTTATATTTTTCTTACTTTTGTTCCTTTAGTTTTTATTCCTTTTCATTGCTAAATCATGGGTAATTTACCTCAAATTGGAGAATTAGCACCTAATTTTATCGCTAATAATCAAGAAGAAAAAGCCGTTAAACTAGATAATTTCAAATCTCAATGGTTAGTGCTTTATTTTTACCCTAAAGATAATACTCCAGGTTGTACTACAGAAGCTAAAGATTTTACAGAGTATACCCCAGAATTTCAATCACTAGGGGCAACTATTCTTGGAGTTAGTCCTGATACAGAAAAATCCCATGTTAAATTTATGGATAAGCATAGTTTAGGGATACAACTCCTTAGTGATCGGGATCATAAAGTAGCTGAAGCTTATGGTGTATGGGGTTTAAAGAAATTTATGGGTCAAGAATATATGGGAATTATCCGTTCAACTTTTCTCATTGATCCTGATGGTAAAATTTCATATATTTGGACAAAAGTCAGGGTTAAAAACCATGTCCAAACGGTTTTAAATAAACTTAAAGAATTAAAATGAAAAAAAATAATAATAATGATAATTATTATTTGGTTTGGATTATTACTGTTATAACTATTATAATTTTATTTATTTGTGCAAGTGTCCGTCATTTTTTATTTCAATCAAATGCTTTAGATTTAGGTTGGTTTGATCAAGCAGTTTATCTGATTAGTCAAGGACAAAATCCTATTGTTTCTTTTTCAGATGATCATATTTTAGGAGATCACGCAGCATTTATCTTTTACCCCCTAGCCTTATTTTACATTATTTATCCTAGCGTTTATTGGTTATTTGCTATTCAAGCGATCGCCCTGAGTTTAGGATCTATTCCTACTTACAAATTAGCCAAAAAAGCAGGTTTAGAAGAAAATTTATGTTTAACAATGGTAGGGGTTTATTTACTCTACCCCCTAATTTTTAATCTAAATTTATTTGATTTTCATTCAGAAGTATTAGCTTTACCTGCTTTACTTTGGGCAATTCTAGCTGCTAAAAATAATAATTTTTGGAGATTTTTAACAACAGTTATTTTAATTTTAAGTTGCAAAGCGGTACTATCTCTCACTATTATAGGGATGGGAATATGGTTGTTGATTTTTGAGAAAAAACGTTTTTATGGTAGTATCGCATTAGGCTTAGGAGTTTGTTGGTTTTTAATAGCAACACAAGTTATTATTCCTCAGTTTAGTGGTGATGAAGTTGCAGCAGTAGGACGTTATTCATTTTTAGGAGATTCAGTCGGAGAAATTATCAAGAATTTATTCTTAAATCCTGGTATTATTCTGAGTCGAGTTTTTACTTTAGCTAATCTTGAATATTTAGTTTTATTATTCATTCCAGTTTTTTGGGGTTTATCACCGAAGTATTTAACCCCTTTAGTTGCTGCTATTCCTCAATTAGGATTAAATTTACTCACTGATTATCAACCACAAAAAGATTTAATTCATCAATATTCATTGCCAATTTTCCCTTTTTTATTACTCGCAGTAATTAGCAGTTTGGCAGCTAATCAAGGTTTAATTCGTCGTCCCAAAATAATAATAATTTGGTCATTAATTAGTTTTTTAGCTTTAGCAAAATATAGTTATTTCGGCACAAAATATTTAACTCAATTAGATACATTTTCAGCGATGAAGGAAGTAGTTAACTTAATTCCAAAATCAGGAAAAGTATTAACATCTCCGCAAATTGCACCTCATTTAACCCATCGTCCCATAGTTAAATTAGCTATTAAAGATGCTGAACCAATTAATATTAGTGATTTCGATTATATTTTAGTTAATCGTCGTCATCCCAGTTGGCCAAATTCACAAGAAACAGTTATTAATTTAGTGAATAAATTAGAACAAAATCAAGATTTTAGTTCTATTTATCAAAAAGATGATGTATTTTTATTTAAAAAAGTATTAGATGCAAATTTGACATCTTAGTACAATTTCAAAGAGCAAAACTTATGTCCACCATGAACTTTAATACAACTAACTCAACTTTCCGTCAACTGATGGGAAATGGACTCACCTATCGTGTACCCCCTTTTCAAAGAGATTATTCATGGACAGAAGATGAGTGGGATGATCTGTGGCAAGATATCCTTAGTTTATTTGAAGAAGATGGAGAACCTGTCCATTATATGGGTTATCTCGTATTGCAATCTTCTGATACTAAGAACTTTGATATTATTGATGGACAACAAAGAATGACCACCCTTAGTGTCATAATTCTTGCTGGTTTAGCCTACTTGGAAGATCTTGTGCAAAAGAATCTTGATGCTGATAAAAACCGTCGCCGGAAAGAACAACTGCAAAATAGCTATATCGGCTATGTTGACCCCGTGAGTCTTGTTCCTCGTTCTAAACTCGTATTAAATCGTCATAATAATCGCTTTTACCAAACTTACATCGTACCCCTTGAACCCTTACCTCGGCGGGGTCTCAATGCTTCAGAACA
>DLXW01000018.1:0-1635 GCA_003448685.1 Cyanothece sp. UBA12306 | reverse complement strand
GTGCTTCAGAACATTTATTACGTAAAGCCTTTGAATGGTTTAAAATTCGCTTCAAAATGAGAGTAGGAACACAAGAAAATAGTGGGGAAGAATTGACAGCTTTGATTGATTCTTTGGTAGATAAACTGTTTTTTACTGTTATCACTGTTACCGATGAACTCAATGCCTTTAAAGTCTTTGAAACCCTAAATGCGCGTGGAGTAAGGCTATCTGCCACTGATTTACTTAAAAATTATCTATTTTCTCTAATTAGTATCTCCGAAACCCATGAAACAGAATTAAAAACTATTGAAGATTTTTGGGAAAGAATTGTGGGTTTACTAAGCAGTGAAAGTTTTCCAGAATTTCTACGGGTATTTTGGAATAGTCGTCATAAATTAGTGCGTAAATCAGAATTATTCAAAACTATTCGTCGTCACATAACCACTCGTGAACAAGCCTTTAAATTAGTGAGAGAACTTGATTTATCGGCCGATATTTATGCCGCTCTACAAGACTCACAGGATGAACGCTGGAAAAAACAAGAAAAAGAAGCCCTAAGACAGTTAAAAATGTTTAGTGTTCGTCAACCATTAGCGATGTTAATGACTTGTTATCACCATTTTTTTGAGACTGAACGTCAATCTTTTAGTAAAATTTTAGGTGCAATCTCTGTTATTTCATTTAGATATAATGTCATCTGTAACTTACCAACTAATGAGCAGGAAAGATTATATAATGGAATTGCATGGAAAGTGTCTGAAGGAATTTATAGTACCTATGGAGAAATTTTAAAAGCTCTCAGAGAACTATATCCAGAGGATCAGTCATTTAAAGTAGCTTTTTCAGAAAAAGAACTACGAACCACCAGTAGTAGAAATAAGAAAATTGTCCGCTATATTCTATTTGAGATTGAAAAACAACGCCATAAACACGATTTTGATTGTGAAAGTGCTATCTATAACCTAGAACATATTCTCCCAGAAAATCCCTCACAAGCTTGGGATTATATTGAAGAAACAAAACAAGATCGTTTTATTTATCGCTTGGGAAATATGACCCCATTAGAAGTAAAATGCAACCGACAATTAGGTAATGGGGACTACTGTGTTAAACGTACTGCTTATCAACAAAGTGATTTTAAAATAACTCAAGCAATCGCTGATCACTATGACACTTGGGATGAACAAAAAATTGAGTCTAGACAAAAACAATTAGCAAAAATAGCCAATGGGATCTGGCGTATTGATTTTAAGAATTAAATCTAAATTAAGAAATCCCCCTAAAAAGGGGGACTGTCAACTATTAGCCTAACACCTTAGCAGCAGCAGCAATTCCTGCCCCTGGGGTTGCCCCTTGATAACCAAGAGATTGTAAAGTAGATTCCAAGGCTGCGATCGCAGTTAAGACATCGCGATCGCTAACAAACCCTAAATGACCAATACGGAAGATTTTACCCTTGAGGTGATCCTGTCCCCCCGCTAAGGCAATATCAAACTGCTTTCTCATCGTTGATCGAATGGCCTCAGCTTCAACACCTGCGGGCATTACGGCGGTTACGGCGGTACTAGTGACCTCATCGGAAGCTAATAAGGGCAACCCGAGGGCCTTAACCCCTGCGCGAGTCGCATTAGTTAAGCGACGATGACGGGTAAA
>DLXW01000017.1:23444-41037 GCA_003448685.1 Cyanothece sp. UBA12306 | reverse complement strand
GGTATACTGTAGGGACATAATACTATTATGTCCAATTAGTCTAGTTATCCTCCGATTGATTATGAAAATGGTATCTCAGAAAAATCGCGATCGAACTATTAAAAGAAGAGTTGAGAAATAATTCTGAGGTTCAAGAATTTCTCGATGATATAAAATAAGGTAAGATCAGAATAATAATGGCTACTGTACTAAGAATAGATGGTTATATTGTTCGGATATGGTCAAACGATCATTTACCTTGTCATGTCCATATATTCAAAGATAATGGAGAATGTGTTATTAACCTAGTGGGAGAAAATGGAAATCCAGAATTACGAGAGTTTTATGGAATGAAACGCAAAGAAGTTGCTAAAGCAATCAGAATTGTCTATGAACATCAAAAACAATTAATTGCTGAATGGAACCAAATTCATGGAGAATAAACAACAATGATGGAACTAACAGATCAACAAATTGAAAATCAAATTGATCAAGCGATCGCTAATCAATCCAAAATAAATGAAACTGAACCCAAAGCAAACAAAGTATTATTCAATCAAGGAACAATTACAATTTACTTTATAAACGGTTCTCTCTTTTCATTTTCACCCAAATCAGTAGACGCGATCGCTAACTTATCACCGAACATATTAGCGACTGTTGAATTAACTCCATCGGGAAAAGGACTGAGATGGGATCAAGTAGACATTGATTTAAGTATTCAAGGATTGTTATTAGGTAAATTTGGTAGTAAGAAAAAGAGTCATGAACATCAATCTTTACTAAAATAGATAGTTGGTGTGAAATAAACAATTAGGACAACAGTTTAAAGAAGATACTTATAGGAAAAAATTCTCAAGTTTCCTAATAAAATTCCCAATAACCCTGTGATTCTAATCCCTAAACGTTGTGCAACAGATCGACCACGACGTTCATCTATTAATAATAAATCCGTCTTTAACTCCAACGCTAAAATAATAGCTTCTGATTCTCCATCATCTAACTTAGCTTCTTGTTGTAACTGATATACCTTATTTTGATCAGTTACACTTTTAACCTGTATCATAGAAAAACTTTCTTGCTGCAAATAATCTAGAATTTGAGGATAAAATCTGGACAATTCATTATAAACAGCTTGTGGAATAATTACTTGTTGATAAAGTATTTTCAGCAGAAATAAATGATCAATACTAATTAGATTTGAAATCACAGAAGTATCACTAATAATCACAATCTTTTTAACTCCTGTAAATTTTTAAGATCAATTTCAAAATCTTCCAAATTATATTGATATAATGGGATTTTACGAGATTTTAGCAACTCTCGAAAATCGTCAGACTCCATTTCTGCCATTTTTGCTGCATAACCTAAAGTTAATCGTCCTGACTCAAACAAATATAAAGCAATTTCTTGTAAAAATTCTCCTTGCGTTAACTGTGAAGCTTCTAAAAATTCATCTGAAATAATTAAAGACATTACCCAAACCTACTTATTGTATATTGTAATTTTAATCATGATAATACTTAATCATTGATCCTCGCAATAATTATACAAACAATGGTACTTAAACTATTAAGAAAACAGTATAAAGAAGACCCCGAAACGGTAAAAATCCTCCAATCTCGTGCCGTTGATGATGAACATTATGATGTAAGAATAACGGCGATCGCACTATTAAAAGAAGAGTTTAGAAATAATTCTGAGGTTCAAGAATTTCTTGATAATTTATAATAAATCAATGATCAATAAAAATATAGAATGGAAGCACAACCAAGAGAAATACAAATTTATGTGAGTTTAAGAGGAGACATTCCGTTTAAGCAGTGGTATAATTCCCTCAAAGATCCCAAAGTTCAATATAAAATTGATGTTAGATTAGAACGAGTTGCATTAGGAAACTTAGGAGATCATCGTTCAGTCGGAGATGGAGTTTGTGAACTAAAAATTAATTATGGTTCCGGTTATCGTGTTTATTTTGGACAAAAAGGAAATCAATTAATTCTTCTGCTGTGCGGAGGAGATAAAAAAACTCAACAAAAAGATATTATCAAAGCAAAGGAGTATTGGAAAGATTATGAACAACGTCAAAACGATAGCGAGTCAAAACTATGATGATTTTATCATTGAAAAGCTACAAAATTCCCAACACGCTGCGGGGTTTCTTGAAGCAATCTTAGAAGAAGAAAATCCTGAACCTCAATTATTAAAAAATGCTTTACTCAAAGTTATTAAAGCTTATCAGAATCAACATGACTTATCTAATGTTCCTGAAAAATTTTCCAGTCAATTTAACAAATTATTAAATCAAGATGGAGGAGAAGAAATCTATGAATTTGTTAATTTTTTAGATCAATTAGGATTAAAGATAAAAATCGAAGTTAAATAAATTAAATTTATTAAGACAACAGTTTAAAGAAGATTCTGATACGGTAAAATTGCTCAAATCTCGTGCGGTTGATGATGAAGATAATGATGTAATAAGTACCGCAATATAAATGTTAAAAAAAGAGTTTAGAAATGATTCTGAGGTTCAAGAATTTCTGCTTCCTCAATTTCTCCTATGCGGATAAACCTGGCAAAAACCTATATATCAAGTTTTCAAGGTGCATTGCCTCTTGCTTGGTTTTCGCTTTTCGGCAACTTTTAAGCATACCATCTACAGTTAAATATAAAGCCGCCTGTTAAAGACAGGGTTTCTACCCAAATTTTCAATGACCATATCTAGTATTCCCCAAATTCCTAATATTAATCTCTCCCAAATTCGCCTAGAAATTCGCGCCCTGCAAACCAAATTAGTCCAATGGCGTAGACAATTCCACCAATATCCAGAATTAGGATTCAAAGAACAAGCAACAGCAGCCTTTATTGCCCAAACTTTAGAAGAAATGGGTATTCCCCATCAAACAGGTATTGCCAAAACCGGAATTGTCGCCACCATCACCAGCGCCCATCCAGGTCCAGTATTAGCCATTCGGGCCGATATGGATGCCTTACCCATCCAAGAAGAAAATGACATCCCCTACCGTTCCCAAAACGACGGCATTATGCACGCTTGTGGTCATGATGGCCATACAGCGATCGCTCTAGGAACGGCAGATTATCTTTGGCGACACCGCGAAGACTTGAAAGGAACGGTTAAGATAATTTTTCAACCAGCAGAAGAAAGTCCAGGGGGAGCAAAACCAATGATTGAGGAGAAAGTCCTCAAAAATCCTGACGTGGATGCCATTATTGGATTGCATCTATGGAATAACTTACCCTTGGGGACTGTAGGAGTACGCAGTGGACCTTTAATGGCTGCTGTGGAGTGTTTTCACCTCGATATCTTCGGAAAAGGAGGCCATGGGGCCATGCCTGATCAAACCATCGATTCTGTGGTGGTTAGCGCGCAAATTATTAATGCTTTACAGACTATTGTTTCTCGTAATCTTAACCCTCTTGACTCTGCCGTTGTCACTGTGGGAGAACTCCATGCCGGAACCGCCTTAAATGTCATTGCCGATCAGGCGAGAATGAGTGGAACAGTCCGTTATTTTAATCCTGATTTAAAAGGATATTTTCACCGACGGATCGACGAAATTATCGCTGGAATTTGTCAAACTTTCGGAGCAACCTATCAATTAGATTATTGGTGGTTATATCCTCCCGTTATTAATGATCAAAAAATGACGGATTTAGTACAATCGGTAGCCTTAGATGTCATAGAAACTCCCACTGGAATTGTTCCTAATTGTCAAACAATGGGAGGAGAAGATATGTCTTTCTTTTTGCAAGAAATTCCAGGATGCTATTTTTTCTTAGGTTCAGCCAATCAAGATCAAGGATTGGCCTTTCCCCATCATCATCCTCGTTTTAATTTTGATGAAACGGCTCTATCAATAGGAGTTGAAATGTTTGTCAGATGTGTCGAAAAATTTTGCCATGGCACCATCTAATTCCTCTGAGTTAATCATCAAAGAGTTAACTTAATAATTCCAAAAATTAGGGCGAACGATGGGACTTGAACCCACGAATGGCGGAATCACAATCCGCTGCCTTAACCACTTGGCCACGCTCGCCATGTTTATAATCTAATTCAGTATAACATAATTTTGTTCTGTTCAATAAGGATTAAATTAAGTTAATCTGAAAGTCAAATCAAATTCAATGGCCAAAAAGTGATGGAAGCATTACAAGTTGTCAGTGTTGTCGGAGGATTAGCAGTAGTCACCCTGGGAGGATTAATGATCGTCACTAATCCTGGACAAAATGACTATAAAAATTATGCTACTGGGGCATTGACAATCTATTTAAAGGAAGAAGTGTGTCCCCAAGCACCCCAAGCACTAGGAGGTTTTTTAACAAGCTATTGTAAAACTTTCGTTGATACAGGAAGACCTCAAATTGAGAAAATAATTGCCAATAAAACTATTAGGCAAAACTATTTGCTGTTTAGTATCTACGAAACTGAGTTATCTTTACCTTCTCCAGTCCCTAGTTATGAATTTGCGACTATTGGGGCTTTTCGGCAATTTTATACCTATGAAGCTCAAGAATTTTGAGGGTAAATATTTCAGTTTAAACATTTGTATACTAGACTCAAGGGCAATTGTTGCTCTTGAGCGTCTTTTTATCCTAAAATCAGATAATTATTGTGAATATTACCATTCTTAGCTCCACTTTTTTCCTAACTTTTCTCTTAATGGTGGGTTTATTCTTCTTCATTCGTGCTTCAGTAAAAGATCGCACAAAGCGAGTGCAGCTAGTTTCAGAAATTGCTGTTGATTCTCTTCTGAGTGAACTAGAATCTTACTTTACCCAACGAGCTTATCAAATAGCAGCAATTGATGCTCAACAGCAGCAAGTCACTTTTGAAGGTTTAGTTCGTCCTAGTTGGTTTTTGGCAATTTTTTTGAGTTTTTTGGCTGCCATAGGTTTATTTTGTTTCTCTTTTGTGTTACACTTACTATTCCCTTTGTTAACTCCTTGGTTTGGCTCATTAATTCTTTTGTCCCCTTTAGTTGGACTCTTTTACTGGAAACGGGCTCAAAGAGTGGAAAAGATATTAGTTAAGGTTGAATCCATACTCGAACCTGATACCTCATTAAATAGTTTAGTGACAGTTACAGCTCATCGAGACGAACTGATTCAATTACAAGAAAATTCTCCCTTAAAACATTCATTTAAGGAAGTTGACGAAGAAAAACGTATCCTCACTGATAATTTGTCCTAGAAGATACGCTATTATAATTATATTGGTTGATAAATCACCGCAAAAGCAATTTAATGACCAGCAGTTACTGCCGTTGCTCCTGCTGAGGTTTTAGTAGGCGCTGGAGGCTGGTATTCCCGCAAACTGGGAAAGAGAAAATGGTTTTCTTCAACGTATTGAGCTCCGAACAAGCCCTTTTCTGCCCAGAAATATCTATCAGTTGTGTGCTCATTTCGTTTTACAATGAGTAGAGCTGGGGGTTGTATTCCCAACTGCCCAATATACTTCCTAGCGGCTGTGACTGGTTTATCTTCACCACTTTCAATGCTATATTGGGGTACAAGCTCAAGAATTTTGCGACCTTCTTGGCGACGACGACTCTTCCGTTTACGTTTTCTTGCCAACCCGATTACCTCCTTTTTTGGCTACGTTCTGTAATCATAGTTACAAAAGCCGAGAGAATTATATCCAGTCTAACTTATAAAATCAAGAGTCTCTTCCCCTATTTGGGGGAAATATTGATCTCAGAAATTCTTGATTATTTGTTTTTTTTGCACGATAGCTATCAAATACACGAAAATATTACCCTGTCTACTGAGTTAACAAAAATTAATAAATGTTTTAAGCTTTCTTATGTCCACTTCTGTAGCTACTTTTCCCAATCCCAGTCAAGACTTTATTAGTCTTTGTCAATCACAATTAAGTCTTTTGACTACAAGACTAAAGCCCGACTGGACAGGGATTTACCTAACTCAAGAAAATAAAGAAGGTACTCAAACTAACTTGATCCCTGTAGTATTTTACCCTCCAACTGACAATGATTGGTCGAGGGACAATCCCCAGAATTTAGTCTTAGCCGATAGTAGTTATTCCTTTAAGGATTTGCCTGGGTTACCTGGGGGTAATTTAGCAGGAATTGATTTAAATCTTGAGCAAACAATCATTCAAAGCCCTGAGCAGCCCCAGAATGCTCCCTATCAATTGGTATTACCTTTAATGCACCAAGAAGTCATGATAGGATTTCTGGTAATAGAACGTAAACATCTTCCCTGGCAACCAGAAGAATTGACTCAAGTAAAAACCATCGCCAGAACTTTAGCAATAGCAGGTTTATTAGATCGCCGACAAAATTGGTATCAAGAACAATTAACTCAGCAAAATCTGCTCAAACAACAAGAAAGCGATCGCCTTCATGATCTTTTTCATCAATTGCGCAATCCCTTAACTGCTTTACGAGTCTTTAGTAAGCTGCTCCTTAAACGTCTATTTAAAGATGAAAAAAGTAGTGCAATTGTTGATAATATTATTCGCGAAAGTGATCATTTAGAAGAGTTGATTAAGTCCTTTGATAACGATTTAGAAAATAATTCAGTCAATCCAAATATTTTGACTCTCAATGCGGCAACTGCTGTTCCATCACCGTCCCTAAATGGAGCAAATGAGTTGACTTTAGTAGCTGTTAATGTCAAAGATATCTTAGAACCTTTATTGGTATCTGCTGAGCCAATCGCTCAGGAAAAAGGAATCGAATTAACATCAGATATTCCTCAAAAGCTATCAGATGTTTATACTAATTTTCAAGCCTTAAGAGAAGTCCTGATTAATCTGATTGATAATGCCATAAAGTATACCCCAAAAGGCGGACAAATAAAGATAGAATTAGGATTGTTATCGGTAATTGAAGAAAAAACTTATCAAGGTATTGCTATATCCGATACAGGATTGGGTATTTCCCCTGAAGATCAAGAACATATTTTTGAGCGTCACTATCGAGGAATTCAAGAAAAGGGAGATATTATGGGCAGTGGTTTAGGATTAGCAATCGTTAAAGATTTGATTGATCAAATGCACGGCATCATAGAAGTATTAAGTCCCATAGATGCTCGAGAAAAAAAAGGAACCAAATTTCTGGTTTGGCTGCCGTTACATAATCAATAGAGTCTATCAGAAGTTCAACTTGAGTTAGAATGAATAAATATTGATCGTCTTAAGAGAGTATTATTCATTATTAATGAGCCAAGCAGCTAATTTATACCCGTCAAACATTGAACCTGAACAATCAGGGGTGAAATATGGGGAAAGGTTGATTGAAACAGGTCAATTAATTACATTTCCTAATCCTCGTATAGGTCGAAAATATGATATTAGTATTAGTCTTCCTGAATTTACCTGTAAATGTCCTTTTTCAGGTTACCCAGACTTTGCCACCCTTTATTTGACCTATGTTCCAGATGAGAAAGTAGTTGAATTGAAGTCATTAAAACTATACATTAATAATTATCGTGATCGTTATATTTCCCACGAGGAATCTATTAACCAAATTTTAGATGATTTTGTAGCAGCTTGTTCTCCTTTAGAAGCCAATCTAAAAGGAGATTTCAATCCCAGGGGTAATGTACATACTGTTATTGAAGTTAGTCATCGAAAAGAGGATAATTAGATTAAGATAGATTTAAGCAAAAATCTTCTCTCGTGCGGGATGTTCCCTGTCTTATGCCTAGTCCGAAGGGCTGTTAATTAATATTGCGTAAGTAGTCGTTAACTAGCGATTGTGTCAAAATAGCAAAGTATGACTATTAGCCTATGGATAACTGTTTCAAGAAACTGTTTGTGACAAAAATGATCGACTGAAAAGACGACTTTGTAAACGATGTCTAACCAGAAAAGCAGCGAACCAATAAATGCCAAGAATACGCCTGTTATGCTTTTTGACGGTGAAGCTCAAGAAAAAGCTCGACCAGGTGCAGCAGCAGCAGTCTTGGTTACATCTCAGGGCAAAAGATATACCATTGCCCAGTTAGTCTCCTTTGCCAGTGAAGATGAAGCGGAATACATGGGATTGATTATTGGACTAAAAAAAGCCCAAAAGCTAGGTATTAATAATTTAGAGATTAAAGGAGATAGTGAAACAGTCTTCAACCAAGTCAACGGGTTAACAACAGTTACAGAAGAAAGATTAATCAGACTGCACCGCAAAACTATTAAATTGATGGACAGTTTTGATAAAGTTTCCCTCGAATTGATTACCCCCGAACATAATCGTTCTGCAAAATCAGCAGTCAAACGGTGTATTAAAGAAGCATTAAATGAGACAAAATCTTCTGAGAAAAAACCTGCCACGAATAAAATGGCCTCAGTCATTGCTGAGCTAATTCAAAAAGGAGATCAATGTCAAGATGAAGATTATCATCGCTTGATAGCTAGTGAAGATCAATGGACAAATCAAACCCTCTCACAATTGAGAACTCTGATTCCTCTAGAAGTTCAAGATGCGATCGCCTTAAAATGGCAAGGAGGAGAAGAAGATTTAGCTCAGATGTATCGCTGGTATTTACGGGGATTGCCCCCTCAGATGGCTAGTCGTAAAGTAAATTTAACACAAACTAGCCATTCCTCCATAGAGGAAAAACTGCCTTGGGAAGAGGCTCTAATCACTCCTCCTAATCCCCTATCGCCAATTTCCCAGTCAGAAGACCTCCTTGTTTCTTTGGTGTCTGAATTAGCTGAAACTGAATTTGATCCCCTGGGACATTTTTTGACCAGTAGCATGACTCATGAAGTCAACCTTGATTTAACAAAGACTGAAGACACAAAAGGTTTGGTATTTCCTGAAAAACAATCTTCCCTAGAACAGTCAGTAGAATCAATTGAACTCGATCAGGTAAACTCCAACGACGTAGGTTCGTTAGCAGAACAATCTAATCAGCCAAAATTAAAACAAGAGAATTGCTCAGGTAAAGATACGTTACCATCAGAGTCAAGAATTAATCATATTGTTGAGATGATCAACAACTTATCAGTTGAGCAAAAGATGATCTTTATCGAAAAATTGGTCACCTTTCCCGAATTAGTCAATCTTGTCCTGCAATCCCTTGCTCAGAAAATATCTCAGGGAAAATACCTTAGTTAGTTTACCCTGAATATACGGCAATTGTTGGCAACATCTTGAAGATTGACAACTTCTGAATTTATATGCACCCTAAATTTTAAAAATTCTATGAATATAGACAAACAACTAGAAATTTTGGTTAATGAAGCCCCTGAATATGGGGTTTCTCCCGAAATTATGGACAAAGCCGTCATTCCTGTCCTGAAATTTTTTGCCAGTCAACACCAACATACCGATTATTACGTCTTGCATACCCGCGATCGCCAGTGGGTTTTGACCACGTTAAAGAACCGAGACAAACCCCAATTAAGCAAACGGGTTATTTACGCTTTTGCTACCCGTAAGGATGCCACCAGTTTTCAAGGAATTATTAATCCGAATATTGTGGTAGTTTCTTTGCCAATTACCCATCTTCTCTTCCAAATGTTCGCGGTTGCTCAAGTTGATAGCATTATCCTGATGGATATACCCAACAATACCATGGAAGGAATAGAAATTGAACGAGCTAATTTAGAAAATATGATTCAGCAACAGCTGCGCAGAGTCAAACTAGATCCATCTTCACCGTCTCAAGGTCAAACAATTCCCCCGAATTTAGCTTAATAGTTGTTTGATTTACCGAAAAATTTTATGAAAGAGCCTCACCATTCTTTAAATTATGATCATGCTTATAACTGTCCTGTCTGTCGTCATGGCCAAATTTCTGTTTTACCCTTAATGGAAGCTTTTGCCTGTAATTTCTGTCGCCATATTTTTGAAGTTAATCTCGAAAAACAGTCAATTACGATGATTGATGGTCAACTTCCTTTAACTTGGCGTTGGACAGGACGAAATTGGCAAGGAATGGCGGCAACAAATTCCTTAGGCTGGGGGTATGGTTTAGGGGGTATCGCCTTTGTTATCTTACCAACTACAATTGTTGGATTGGGGGCTTATCTTTTTCCCCCTTTGCCAGGTAGTCGTCTATCTTGGTTGCCCTTGGTTTGGACTGGACTTACTTGTGCCGCTCATTTAACCTGTGTACTTTGGTTAATCTTAGAATATTATCAATTCCCCTTGGCTCTTTATTTACAAGTCCTTCGACAACGGAGTATTGAATAGTTAACTTAAAATACACCATACTCTAAGACCCATGCGTTTTGCTAACCGCCTACAATCATTATCAAGTAATGTTTTTGCCGATATGGATCAAGCCAAAGCTCAGGCCATATCCGACAAAAAAACTATCATAGATCTATCCTTGGGATCGTCTGATTTACCAGCTTCAGAAGTAGCTATTTCAGCTATTGAAAAGTCTTTACACGATCCTACAACCCATGGTTACTTACTACATCACGGAACCTTAGCTTTCAGGGAAACAGTTGCCCAATGGTACACTCAACGTTTTGGTATTGCAATAGATCCTGAGACAGAAGTATTAGCTTTAATTGGATGTCAGGAAGGAACTGCCCATTTACCCCTATCTATCTTAAATCCAGGAGATTTTGCCCTGTTACTCGATCCTGGTTATCCTTCCCATGCAGGGGGTGTTCATCTCGCTGGAGGACAAATTTACGGGATGCCCTTGTTAGCAGAAAATCAATTTTTACCTGTTTTTGGAGATATTCCTGCTTCTGTGTTGGCCAAAGCTCGTTTGATGGTCTTGAGTTATCCCCACAACCCGACAACAGCGATCGCTCCCTTATCTTTTTTTGAGGAAGCTGTAGCTTTTTGTGAGCAACACGATTTAGTATTAGTCCATGATTTTCCCTACGGTGATATTATTTTTGACGGCATAGCTTCATCCCCTTCTATTTTGCAAGCAGATCGCCATAAATCCCTTTCTATAGAGTTTTTTAGCTTTTCTAAATCCTACAATATGGGGGGATTTCGCATTGCTTATGCTATTGGTAATGCTCAATTAATTAAAGCTTTAAGACAGGTTAAAGCTATGGTAGATTTTAATCAGTATCAGGGCATTTTAAATGGAGCGATCGCCGCTTTAAAAGGTTCCCAAGATTCAGTTCAACAAACTGTTGCTAAATTTCAACAAAGGCGTGACACTTTTATTACTGCTCTAAATAATATTGGTTGGACGGTTGAATCCCCCCAAGCTACCATGTATGTCTGGGCTAAATTGCCCGAACTTTGGCAGCATAAATCTCGAGAATTTTGTATCCAATTAGTGTTAGAAACTGGAGTGGCAGTTGCTCCTGGTGCAGGGTTTGGTAAGCAGGGAGAGAATTATGTTAGATTTGCTTTGGTTCATGAGCCTGATATATTAGAAATAGCAGTTAAGAAAATAGCTCAATTTTTCGAAAAAGTTGTTTAATTACTTCACACTTCTGACTTGGAGACTTCTGACTTCAAGAATGAATACTCCCGCTCTCCAAAGCACGATATAATAAACGACTAGGATATTTAACTTAGTCTCTATGTAATTTAAACTTATGTTTCCTATTAATCGCCCTCGCCGTCTACGCCAAACCCCTCAACTAAGGCGTATGGTACGCGAAACTATTTTGACTGCTAATGATTTGATTTATCCCTTATTTGCAGTGCCAGGGCAAAGTGTTGCTCAAGAAGTGAAGTCTATGCCAGGGGTTTATCAACTTTCAGTCGATAAAATAGTTGATGAAGCCAAAGAAGTTTATGATCTCGGTATTCCCGCTATTATTCTGTTTGGTATTCCTGAAACTAAGGATATGGAAGCAACGGGAGCATGGCACGATCACGGTATTGTTCAACAAGCAGCCACAGCAGTTAAAAAGGCAATTCCTGATTTAATTGTGATTGTAGATACCTGTTTGTGTGAGTATACTGATCATGGTCACTGCGGTTATTTAGAAACGGGAGACTTGACCGGAAGAGTTCTCAACGATCCTACCCTAGAATTACTCAAGAAAACAGCAGTTTCCCAAGCGAAAGCTGGTGCTGATATTATTGCTCCATCAGGGATGATGGATGGCTTTGTGCAGGCGATTCGAGAAGGCTTAGATGAAGCAGGATTTAATGATCTCCCAATTCTGTCCTATGCGGCTAAGTATGCTTCTGCTTATTATGGGCCTTTTCGTGATGCAGCCGAATCTGCACCCCAATTTGGCGATCGCCGTACTTATCAAATGGACCCAGGCAATGCCAGAGAAGCCCTTAAAGAAGTGGAATTAGACATTGAAGAAGGGGCAGATATGTTGATGGTTAAACCCGCTTTATCCTATATGGATGTTATTTGGCGGATTAAGGAAATTACCGACCTTCCTGTGGCTGCTTATAATGTTTCTGGGGAATATTCTATGGTCAAGGCGGCTGCCCTTAATGGTTGGATTGATGAAAAGAAAGTGACTCTAGAAACTCTAACCAGTTTTAAGCGAGCAGGAGCAGATTTGATTCTAACTTACCATGCTAAAGATGCCGTACGTTGGTTAGAAGAAGCTTAAGGAAGTCAGAAGTCCCCAAGTCAGTAGGGGCTTAATAATATTAAGCCCGTATCGTCCGATTTTAGATTGGGGATTTTAGATTTTAGATTAAAGCAAGCCCCTTCTTTATAAGGAGGGGATAATCCAAAGTCCAAAATCGAAAAAATATCAAACTGATTCAGTGCGCAAATCTTCAATTAATTGAGCCAAATGATCACTATTGGCTTGATAGACTTCACTACAAAACTCACAAGTTGCCTCTGCACCATCATCTTTTTCAATCATGTCTTTTAATTCGGCTTCTCCGAGCATTTTTAAGGCTCCTAAAACTCTGTTAAAAGAACAACGACAATCAAAACGAAGCATTTGAATTTCTGGTAGGATAACTAATCCCAAATCACCGAGTAATTCCTCAAAAATCTCAGGTAAGGTTTTACCCGCACGTAGTAGAGGAGTAAATCCAGAAAGCTTACTAACACGGGATTCCAAAGTAGTGACTAACGCTTCATCCCTCGCTGCTTTAGGCATTACTTGTAGTAATAGTCCTCCTGCGGCTGTTACCCCTTGAGCTCCCACAAATACCCCGACCAATAAAGCAGAGGGGGTTTGCTCAGAATTGACCAAATAGTGAGCTACATCATCCCCCACTTCCCCAGAAACTAGTTCAACAGTGCTTGAATAGGGATATCCATAACCCACATCTCGCACCACATAGAGGAACCCTTCTCGACCAATAGCCCTCCCGACATCTAGTTTATTCATAGCATTAGGAGGCAATTCTACCTCGGGACAATCGACATAACCTCTGACTGTCCCATCTAATCCTGCATCTACTAATAAACCCCTCAATGGTCCATTTCCTTTGATGCGAAGATTGACACGGGACCCCTCACGCTTCATATTGGAGGCAAGTAATAATCCTGAGGTCATAGCCCTTCCCAAGGCCGCCGTTGCTACATAGGATAGATTATGTCTTGCTCTGGCTTCTTCGGTTAATTTAGTAGAAATCACCCCAACAGCTCTAATGCCGCCATCAGCTGCGGTAGCTTTGATTAATTGATCCGCCATAAATCCCCTTACATTTCTTAATATATTTTGTTTTATCTTATTGAACTACCCCAACGCAAGGCGGTCAGGCAAAGTCTGTGCTTCGCAGGGGGATTTTTTATACGATCAAACATCGTATGGGAGTTTCCAAAAGCCCCTCTAATACTTCTGTCTTTTAAAAATCTAGATTTTACAACCAATTATCTTGATAACTAACCCCTTTTAAGAATAATGTTTTTTTTCATTAGCAATTAATTTGGCAGCTACGACTCCACCGAGAAAACCAAATAAATGCCCTTGCCAAGAGATACCAGGACGGGAAGGTAAAACCCCTAAAACTAATCCACCATAAAGAAAACCTACTACAACTGATAGGAAAATAGAAACAAAATTTCGTTGAAAGTAGCCTCTTAATAGCAAAAATCCCAAATATCCAAAAATAAGAATACTAGCTCCAATGTGAAGTGAACCAGGTACACCAAACAACCATACTCCTAAACCACCAACAATCATGGTTAAAATAGTCACAATCCAAAAATCATTAGTTTCTTGTAGCATCACAAACCAGCCCAAAACAACAAAAGGAATGGTGTTTCCGATTAAATGGGATATATTACCATGTAAAAATGGAGCAAATAAGATTCCCCGTAATCCAATCAAATTATGAGGTCTAATGCCAAATCGGTCTAAACTTCCTCGGAAAATAAATATATCTACCAGTTCTAAAATCCAAAAAACAGCGACAAATCCACCTAGGATAGTAGCGTGGGTTTTGATCTCACCAGAGATCTCATTTTTGTGATTGTTATTCATGACTTTAATAACGGAGTTTATCTAGAATTATTAGTCTATTTGTTGATTATAACCTGCGCTATTTAGAACAGTAAACGGTCAACAGTTATCACAACCCATGGTGAATGATTTAAAACCACCACCAAGGTTTACCACTAATTGCTAGAGGACGGGAGATCTAAGCATAAACAACTCCTAAGTTACTGATAACTGATAACTTTAAAAAATATTTCTTAAGTTTGAATTGATCAGGCAAAAAATTATGGATTTTATTGAAATTACTGCTATTCGTTGTTATGGCTATATTGGCTATTTACCAGAAGAAAAAGTGTTAGGTCAATGGTTTGAAGTTGATTTAATTATAGGACTAGATTTAGCAGCATCAGGTAATAGCGATTGTCTTGAAGATACTCTGGACTATCGTCAAGCTATTGCTATTGTTAAACATCTAATCTCTACTGGAAATTTTGCTCTAATTGAAAAATTAGCCACAGCAATTGCCCAAGAACTTTTGACTTTAGATAAAGTACAACAAGTAAGGGTGCGTCTCAGTAAATTAGCTGCCCCTATTCCTGACTTTGGTGGTAAAATTACTGTTGATATTACTCAAAAAATATGAGTTAGGAGTTGCAATTTTAGTCAAATATTACGAACTATAACAAAAATAAATTATTAAAGTATTTCCAGGGAATATTAATGATAAGCACTCATAAGTCGTTGTGCTACTTACTCTCTATAAAACTTTAATAGGTAGTTACCATGAAAAAGCACAAAGTTTGATGACCAAGAAAAACTTAAGAAAAACTACTGAGTTTAAGTGGTTTTTCGGGACAAAATTCCGTATTTTTGACAATCAGAAAAGGTGACCAAATCTGTCAGATTAATCATTAAGGAGCTATTGACCATTTCATTCTAGCCTTCTGACCAGATTATCTCAAATATTCTTAGCCGACAAAATATTTACTTAAGGATTTTAAAACCATGACATGGAAAGTTAAACTATGGAAAGTTAAGCAGATCGGATCTGCTGTTGGGCAATATCTTAATCAACCTTTGTTTGATACTAAAAAGCCCATGGTTTGGAAATTAAGCAGTTTTTGGTACTTATATAAAATCCAACTGCTAGAAAAATGTTTCAATCAAGACAAGCCATCAGAAAGACACTATACTCAGTAATACACAAGTTGTGATTAACGATGATGGCTTTATGAGTGTTGAATCTGAAATTAGCCGTTTATTGGATGTAATGCCAGCTTCTGGGCGAATGTTAACGAAGATTGTTAGCAAACCTCAGCAGTCAAAAGTGATTGATGCGCCCTTTTCTTATCCCTGGAATCGAGGTGGCCGTCCCATTTATATTAACTTTGATTTGTGGCGACGGCTACCCAAGAATCAGCGAGATCTATTGATTTTACGAGCAACTAGCAGTTTAGTGGGGATTAAATGGTTTAAGCCTGATTTATACCAAGGAGTTACCCTAGGAGGACTGGTAGGATTAACCCTACAGACGATTCAAGGGGATGTTTTAGGAATGGTAGCAGCTGGAGGATTAAGCGCGATCGCAGCTTATCAAATTTGGCGGAGTAACCGCAGTGTGAAACGAGAACTTGATGCTGACCAAGAGGCGATTAAAGTTGCTCTCAGACGTGGCTATACTGAAGTAGAAGCGGCGAGAAGTCTTTTAGATGGACTGGAAACATCAGCGCAATTAGAAGGGCGTTCATTCCTCGATTTTACCGAATTAATCCGCTCCCAGAATTTAAGAGCCATAGCCAACTTATCCCCTATCGGAGTGCCTGAAACAGTTAAAATGAGGAATTAAATTGGGTATCAAGAGCAAAAAACTTGTAACTGGTTAGTTTTAATATATCTACGTACCTAACTTTATCGGTGGTTTTTCTAAGGAATTATAGACTTTGTTGATGTTATCAGAAAATTGGGTTTAAAACCCCGTCCTTTTAGGACGGCTTTTCTTGATGTTTGATCTAGGACTTGAGAACTTCTCAATCGTTTGACATTTTTGCCACCCTTGATTAGAATCAAATCCAGACAGACTAATGTCAATACATCAAATGAAGCTAAGATACCGCTATCGCATATATCCAAGCAAGCAACAAAAACAGCAGCTGGCTAAACTGTTTGGATGTTGTCGGCTGGTTTTTAACGAGGCCTTAGCTCATTGTCAACAAGAATATAGAGAGGGAAGAAAAAAGCCAAATAACAAGCAGCTGTCTAGTCGGTTAACGAGCCTCAAAAAAACTGAAGAAAAAATCTGGCTAAGGGAAGTTTCTGCTGTTCCTTTACAACAGAGTTTAAGGGATTTAGATGTAGCTTTTAAAAACTTTTTTAATTCGGGTACCCGAAAAAGAAAAGGGAAAAAAGTTAAGCCTCCCAAGTTTAAAAGTCGTAAATCTAAGCAATCAGCTAAGTTTACTGATAATGGCTTTAAGGTTAATCAGCACAATGTCTATTTAGCTAAAATAGGGAAACTAAAGATTAATTGGTCTAGAGAATTACCTTCTAAACCATCATCCGTAACTGTCATCAAAGACAGTGCTGATAGATATTTTCTCAGCTTTGTTTGTGATGTTAATCCTATTCCATTGCTCCCTAATAATAATTCAATAGGAGTAGATTTAGGTATCATTGATTTTGCCACTTTAAGTAATGGGGAAAAAATTAAAGCACCCAAACCTTTAAAGTCTAACCTTAAGCGTTTAAGGAAGCTTCAAAGAAACCTATCACGGAAAAAGAAGGGGAGTAAAAGACGGGGCGTAGCTAGAAAAAAGGTAGCTAAATTACACGCCAAAATAACTGACATTAGAACTGATTTTATACAGAAACTATCAACTAAGTTAATTCGTGAAAACCAAACGATTGCCTTAGAAGATTTGAAGGTAAGTGGAATGGTTAAAAACCGCAAACTTTCCCGTGCAATTTCTGATTTAGGATGGCGTAGTTTTCGGACGATGCTAGAGGCTAAAGGGGAAATGTATGGGCGAGAAGTTAGGATAATTGACCGATGGGAACCAACATCTCAAACCTGCTCAGATTGTGGCGAAAAAGGAGGCAAAAAAGAACTTTCAGTCAGAGAGTGGACTTGCCTTTTTTGTGGCGCGATCCATGATCGAGATGTTAATGCCAGTACCAATATTTTGAAAGTCGCGGAAGGACATTCTGAGACTAAAAACGGACGTGGAGAGAAGGTAAGACTGTCTAAAAAGAAAGCACATCTCGATGAAACGTCAACCACTCTTGGATATAAACAATTAAGCTTATTCTAGGGGAATCCCCGCCCGT
>DLXW01000017.1:22500-23246 GCA_003448685.1 Cyanothece sp. UBA12306 | reverse complement strand
CACGGCGGGGAGGATGTCAAATTTGTCAGATTTATAAGTGATAGAAATGCTGTCCAAAAATTATGTTTTAAAATCTTGTCCTATCTGCGACTATTCGATGAAACCAACGCGTCATAGTTGGCTTTTTCGCTGCGTTAATTGTGGCTTTTTACAATCGATACTTGAACCAAATATTGAGTCTCAAGAAGCAGGATATGCGATTAATGAAACTAAGCGAGAAGTTGCGCTCAAACAATTGAGAATAGCTAATTTTCAAAGAATCCTTGAAAGCCTTGAAGATTTAGTTGAGCCTCAAAGTAAACGCTTACTAGAGGTAGGCTGCGCTCATGGTTGGTTTCTGGAATTAGCTGCTGAACGTGGGTTTACAGTTTTTGGTATAGAACCCGATTTGGCCATGAGTAATACCTTGGCTACTAGATTTCCGTCTATTTGGCATGGTTTCTTTCCCCAGAATATTCCTGAGGGAGAAAAGTTTGATCTAATTGTTTTTAATGATGTATTTGAACATCTTCCTAATGTTACTGAAGCAATGAATTCTTGCCGCTCCTTATTGCACACAGGAGGCATTTTGATCATCAATTTACCTTGTCAGACTGGGATCTTCTACAGGGTTGCCGCTTTGCTTGATCGATTGGGAATATCGGGACCATTAGAGAGAATGTGGCAAAAAAAGTTTGCTTCACCTCATCTTAGTTATTTTACCCCTTTACAATTACAAAAAATAGCTAACAAGTTTGGTTTTAGAG
>DLXW01000017.1:14995-22306 GCA_003448685.1 Cyanothece sp. UBA12306 | reverse complement strand
CCTTCATTAGAAATTAAAGGATTATGGGAAAGACTACGTTATGATCGAACCACCTCAATTTTCAGTTCAGCTATCATTTGGTTTTTGTTATTTTTGTTGAGTCCTCTGTTTCGTATAATGCCCGCCGATATAAGTGTTCAAATTTTTTGTCTTAGCAATGATCAAGATTCCTAAATTTGAGATTTCAAAGAATATACTAACTTACTAAAATCACCAATGAAAAACTGGAATTTTAGTCCTCCTCCTCCATCAGATTTAAGAGATCATGATGTTCCATTAAGAGGAAATCATCTACAAGGTAAACAAATTGCCTTATTAATTACTGGGGGAATCGCAGCAATAAAAACCCCTTTTATTGCCCGTTCTTTGCGTCGAGAAGGGGCAAATGTAGTTGCTTTTGTTTCTGATCAAGCAACTAGATATGTCACTTTAGATGCCTTAGAATGGAGTACCACTAACCCCGTTATTACTAAATTAACATCTGCGGCAGAACATTTGAGCGATCATCAACCTTTTGATGCTTATTTATTAGCTCCTGCTACCTATAATACTATCAATAAAATGCGCCATGGTATCGCTGATGGGGTTGTTACTTCTACTTTAGCATCAGCTCTAGGACGCTTGGAACAGCAAAGAACAAAAATTATGATAGTTCCGACAATGCACGGTAGTTTACATAATTCTATTTTAACTCAATCTTTAAAAATTCTTGATAGTATGGGTGTTAGAATAATGCCTCCTAGACAAGATTATGGTAAAAATAATATCCCTGACGAACGGGATATTACTGTTGAAGTTTGCCGTTTAATTAGTGATTCATTACTGAAAAATATTCCTGTTTTAGTTACAGGGGGACCCACTCCTGTTCCTATTGATAATATTCGTCAGATTACTAATCATTTTACTGGACGTTTAGGAGCAATGATTGCTGAAGAATTATATCTAAAAGGAGCAGATATAAATTTAATTCATGGTCAAAGTTCCTATCATCCTCCAGTTTATTTACCCTATAAAATTGCTAAAAATTATGATGAATATTTAGACTTAGTTATAAAATATTTAAGTCAAAAAAAATATGTCTTCGGAATTTTTTCTGCCGCTGTTGCTGACTATAAACCAGAAAAAGTTTTGTCAGGTAAAATTCCTAGTGGTGGTATACTAAAAAATATTAAGGTGGTTCCTACTGCTAAAGTAATTGAACAAGTCAAAAATAAGTTTCCCGATCTCTATATGGTAACTTTTAAATATCAAGAACAAGTCAGTTATGAACAATTAATTGATATTGCCAATCAGAGGATTAAACAAGGTTATCAAGCAGTGGTTGCTAACCGAGGAGAGGAAATTGATTCTGAAAATAAACATATAGCTTATTTAGTTACAAAAAATTATCCACCACGACCAATGATAGGAAAAAAAGAAATAGCAAGGGAAATTGTTAACCATTTACAAGAAATTATGACTGTTGAAAGCAACAATATTGTTCAAGATTTTTAGAAAATATAAATAGGCTGTCACCTAATCATCTTCTTGATTAAATAAGATTATTAGCTACTAATCCTATCAATGGTAGATTCAACTCCTTCATCGATTTAACTGCTTTTTTAGCAAGAGATTGGGGTGTTTTTTGTACAGTTACAACCATTAAGATTCCATCTACATTTAAGCCTATAAATTTGATGTCTGGATTGTCAAAAAAGTGAGGTACATCATAAACAACCAAATCATAACTTTTTGGTAATTCTTCTAGTAGATCTTGCATCCTAGTAGACCATAACCTTTTAGGAGGATTAGGGCTAGAATTTCCAGCAGTTAAGATAAATAAATTTTCAACATTTGGTACAGACTGAATAATATCGTTAGGGCAAACATCATAATTAATAACTTGACATAAACCCTGATCATTAGGAACATCTAACCACTCATGAAGTTGAGGTTGATTCCAATTAACATCTACCAACAGCACTTTTTTTCCTATTGTTGCAGCACTAATGGCAAAATTCATTGCTACCGTCGATTGACCATCCTTGGCCTCGACCGAGGAGATTAAGACCGAACGCACATTTGCCGAGTGAAGTAGATAAAATTGTGCGTAAAGTTCATCAAAAGCTAGAATAAAATCAGAGGGATATGAATCTTGAAACATCTCATAGTTGAGAGCTTTATTATCAGGGTCTAATCTTGGTTTTTCTGGTTCAGGTTCTGAATTGACTGTTATAGCTTCTGACTCTGGAGATTTTTCTGGTAATTCTGATTCTAGAGCAATCGACTCGAGTATTTGGGAGCGATCATCTTTAGGAATGTTAACTATTAAAGGAATAGACAATATGTCAGGAATATCCTCGGAAACAAAAAAGACATTGCGTCGTTTTTCCCAGAGAATCGACGCTCCCATCCCAAAAAAAAGTCCCCCAAAAACTCCTGCTAAAATTTTCTTTTTACGATCTGGTGGTGATCCAATCGGTTTACCTTCCCCATCTAAGGGAATTTGGGGTTTAGAGATTAGTTGCCAAGGAAGCTCTTGGGAAGCTTCTACTTTGAGGGTTTCTCTTTGGAGCAAAAATTTATTGAGTAATTCTTCTGTTAAGGCAATTTGACGCTCTAAATCACCATATTCATTAATTAACTTAGGAAAATTGTTAGCCTGTTTTTGCAAATCCTGTTGTAGCTTTACTAGGGGTTTAAGCTGATTTTCTATTATTTCTATTTGATTGTTTGTATCAACCAGTTGCTGAAGCATTGTTATGCGAGTTGCATCTTGGAATTGTAAAGCAGGAGAATTAAGAGAAATTGACAAAGATTTTTGAGCAAGAATCTCCTGAGTTTTTTGGTTAAGTAAGTCAGAAACACTGCGCTTCTGTTCTTCTAAATACTCAACTTGGGGGCTGTTTTTCGTATAAGTAATCGATGTTGTTGCGATTTCTTGCTCAATGCTTTGAACTTGATTCATTAGTTGAATCCTAGCTGGATCTTGGGCTAATGTTAATGCTACCCAAGCTTCTTTTGGGTTGAGTTTGAGTTGGTCTTGTAAATTATTTAATATTTCCTTTGAAGTTTTCAGTTGAGTTTCTAACTCAAAAATCTGTTGTTTAGTTGCACTAATTTGATTTAATATTTCGTTATTTTTAGGAACAGGATCGATTAATTCATATTTTTGCCTCATCTGTTTTTGTCTTACTTTAAGTTTTTCGAGTCTTTCTTGTAAATCAGGTAGTTGTTGATCGATAAACTTAACTCCTGCTTTAATATTAGTTTCTCTATCTTCTGCACTATATCTAACAAATGTGTCGGCAGCAGTAGATAAAATTGTCTGTACTTCTCCTGGTTTTTTCCCTGTATAGGAAACTTCAAAAATTTTAGTTGCTGTTCCTCTTCTACCTTGTCCTATACTTGCTCGCGTTACTTTGAGATTATCTCGTAAATCTTTCCAAATGGCGGGAACTTGACGATTTCGTTCTTTGTTGTGCACATCTTGCGCAATCTGTAAAGTCATCCCTGGACTGGTTAAAAATACTAAATTTGTGGGATAATCTAACTCAAATAAACCTTCATTAGGAACACCTCCTGTTCTGGTAAGGGTTGTAGGATTGGTTAGTTTGGCACTTGAAGAGATTGGTTCAACCAATAGGTAAAAATTCCCTGTATAGGTGTAAGGATCATCGGCAGCAATTATCCATCCAGCAAAGCTGGTTAAAGCAGTTATCCCAGCAATTAACCATGATTTCCTCAGAAAAGTTCTTAGATAGGGGCGGGGATTAAAACCTTTTTGGGGAGACTCGGATGCAGACTCAAATTCTTCTATTTCTTCCTCTGGGAGGTTTGATGGTGGGAGATTCACTGGCTAACCTAAGTAATTGTAAAAAATTATATATTAGTTCTATTATATTATATTGTGCCTGGGGATAGGGAATCTCTCATCTCATTCGGAGATTGCTATATATTCTTCATTCTGACTTGAAGACTCATTATTGAGCGCATTATTAGCTTCTATTGAGTTTGAGTCATTACTGTTAATTTTTTCAACATCATGATTACCATTGTTAATTTCTGATTTGACTAAGGAAGGTTGTAATATAGTAAGATGAAAATCTTTACGAACTTTACTATCCAAAAACTTAGCTTGCAAAACCATCCATTCTTGCCATCTTTCCTGACGTTTACTTTTTAATTTATCGAACAAAGTAGGCATTTTATGCTCAATATTATTTTGAAAAAATTTATCTAAAAATTCTCGCAAAATAAAGCTATCTTGCAAATCACCAAGAACGGTTTGTAATTGTTTAGTGTTTTTGACATATTGCTGATAAGTTTCTCCATAAAATTGAGTGAAAAGTTCCATGTTATAACGGGATCTTTTGGCTTCTTTGCGTAAATCATGGAGAATTAATCCTTGATTATTTAACAGGTTGGTGATTTCTTCTTTGGATAAACCTTGAGGTAATTGAGTCTCACCCTGCATAAAATTAATACCTACTAACCAACCAGGATGAAGGATTAATTTACTGATTTGAGGCAACAGAAGATCTGGTAAAACTTTATGGATAGATATTCCAGCAATATCCTGATAAGTTGGATTATCTAACCAATGATCAAAAGATTTTTTAAATTTGATATATTTTTGATGATTAATGATCTTGTTAACAGTTTTATAGGCTTTTTTTCTCTTTTTAGCTAAAGCATCTACTACTTGATCTAAATATTTCTGTTCTTGATGGGGTAAACTTGGCTGATAGAAATTTTTTAAAGTATCTTCTAAAACATCAATATCTCGTAACTTACCTAGTATTTTAGCAATGTTACCCACTTCTTTCTCGGTTGCTAAGGTCGACAAATCAAGGGCAGTACCAAAACCAACCAGTGTACTCCTTAATCTACGCATTCCTACCCGCATTTGATGCAATTGTTCAGGATCTTTATCTTCAATAACTCCTGCTTGATGTTTAAGAATTTTATTAAAATGTTGAGCGATCGCTAAATAAGCCCAGTCTCCAAAAGTTTTTGGTTCATATCCTAAAGTATATTTCATCTTTTTACTCTGCTAAAAAAGTTAACTTTACTTCCATTCTAAAAATAAAACTAACCATGATTACCGGTCAATTAACTTAACTTAATCTATTGATAACCATTTTCAATTTGTACAATTATTTCCAATACTTGCTGATGAATCACAGTATTACTGACTAAAATTCCTCGATTTTCAATTAATTTGGAACCTAGGGAAAAGTTAAGTGGTTTACCCTCAAGATCGCTTACTTTTCCCCCTGCTTCTTCCACAATAATAACTCCTGGTGCATGATCCCAAATATTCTCTTTTTTAGTGCTAAACTCGGCTAAGGGAATTCGTAAATAAAGATCGGCTTCTCCCCTAGCTACTGCGCCATATTTCCCCTGAGAATCCATTTGTTTGGGGGATTTACTCCAATTTAACACTTGATCTAGGGTATCTTGAACCGAGCGATCGCTATGGGATGATTCTACACTTTCAATCCGGCGTAATTGTCGGGTATTATTCCCAGAATTTACCCGTATTGGTCGAGATTTACCCTCAGACAAGCTTATTTCTCTGGCACCTTCTCCCCGAACCCCGACAAATATTACACCAGTGTGTTCCCCAGAAATGGTCGGTAATACCGGACAAGCTATAACCCCTAGTTTAACTATACCCTGTTCCACTAAGGCTAAAGCGATCGCGTATTGATCACCACGAATAAACCCTTTTGTGCCATCAATGGGGTCTAAAGTCCAATATCGGGGCGCGATTTGACCATTTCCCCAATTAATCAAGTTAATCACATCCTCTGGAGTTACTTGGGGCAGCAATTGCTGTACTTGATGGGTAACTTGGTTTAAAACACCAGATAATTTTGGTTGGGAGAGGAGAGAAGCGTCTTCTTCGGCAATAACGGGATCATGGGGGAAAGCTTCAGCTAAAGCTTGACAAATAATGGCTTGTGAACCAAAATCAGCTATGGTAACCGGACTGGTATCAGCTTTGCTGAGACTTTGATAAGCTTGACTCTGGCGTACTTGTTGACAAAGTTGGGTCGCGGCAGTGACAGCAGCGATCGCTATTTTGGTTTCTTGAGATTGAATCATAGCAGCAATTACAAAATTGTCTGTAATAACAAATCGAGCCTAAAAGCTAAAGCTAAAATAAATGATAGAAGTTAATTATACTATTGTTGAAAAAAATGCTAATACCCTAAATGTTGTGCTTATAATCCAGGAAATTGCTCTATCATCATAGATGAGGATGGATAAACCTTAAAATTTTCATATAATCTCTTGATCAGTCAAAATGTTCTTTTTATTAGAAGTTGGTACAGAAGAATTACCCGCAGACTTTATTGATGAGGCGATCGCCCAATGGCAAAAACAGATCCCCGCAAGTCTTCAAGAACAGTTTTTAACCCCAGACTCCATTAAGGTTTATGGAACTCCCCGTCGTTTAGCAGTATTAATTGCGGGACTCCAAGATCAACAAAGCGATCGCACAGAAGTAATCAAAGGACCTCCGGCAACTGCGGCTTTTAAAGACGGAAAACCTACTAAAGCAGCGGAAGGATTTGCTCGTAAACAACAGGTAGAACTAGATAATTTGGAGATTCGCCCCACGGAAAAGGGTGACTTCGTCTTTATTCAGAAAAAAATCACTGGAAGACCAACTAAGGCTATTTTACAAGAATTAATTCCTAGCTGGATTAATGGACTAGAAGGAAGACGCTTTATGCGGTGGGGAGATGGAGACTTGAGGTTTCCTCGTCCCATTCGTTGGTTAGTAACCCTCTGTGATGCCGAAATTTTGCCCTTAGAATTGGTTAATGGCAGTACCACCATTATCAGCGATCGCCTTTCTTCTGGCCATCGTATTCTCCATGGGGGTACAATTAATATTCCTCAAGCTTCTGAGTACAGAGAAACTCTAAAATCAGTCTCTGTAGAGGTTGATCCCCTGCAACGTCGCCAGACCATAGAAACAGGTGTTAAACAAGTTGCCCAAGAATTGGGAGGAATAGCCGATATTTCTGAGGAATTAATCAAAGAAGTCACGAATTTAGTCGAATTTCCTACGGCAGTCCCTGGCAAGTTTGATGAAGAATTTTTAGAATTGCCGACGGAAGTAATTACAACGGTAATGGTGACCCATCAACGTTATTTTGCCGTCAAAGAGCAAAAAGGTTCTTTGTTACCCAATTTTATTACTATTTCTAATGGGGATTCCGCTAAATCTGATATTATTGCCGCAGGGAATCAAAGAGTGATTCGCGCGCGTCTAGCGGATGCCCAATTTTTCTATCATGCAGACTGTAGTGA
>DLXW01000017.1:12721-14780 GCA_003448685.1 Cyanothece sp. UBA12306 | reverse complement strand
ATCATGCAGACTGTAGTGATCCCCTCGATAGTTACCTTCCCCAACTCGAAACCGTCACCTTTCAAAAAGAATTGGGAACCATGCGCGATAAGGTCGATCGCATCATGGAAATTGCCCAACAAATTGCCCAACAATTGAAGTTAACCCCATCCCAATGTGATGCAGTTGAAAGTACCGCCATGTTATGTAAGGTAGATCTTGTTACCCAGATGGTCTACGAATTCCCTGAGTTACAAGGAGTAATGGGACAAAAATACGCCATTATTAGTGGTGAGTCGGAGTCTGTAGCACAAGGTATTTTTGAACATTATTTACCCCGTGGGGCTGATGATATCATGCCTCAATCCTTAACGGGTCAAGTAGTCGGATTAGCAGATCGTTTAGATACTTTAATTAGTATTTTTGGTTTAGGAATGATTCCCACGGGATCATCCGATCCTTTTGCTTTAAGAAGGGCAGCTAATGCGATAATTAATATTACTTGTAATAGTGAATTATCGATTAATTTAGCTCAATTGTTAGCTCAAGGATGCGAAGATTTTGTCGTAGGACACCAAGATAAAGAGTCTCCTTTAGAAGCATTAAAAGTCTTTTTTATGCAACGTATCCAAACTTTATTACAAGAGGAAATGGAGATAGATTATGATTTAGTAAATGCGGTTTTAGGAGAGAATGATCCTGAATATCAAGAGCGGGCATTAGAGGATTTATTGGATGTTCGCGATCGCGCTCAATTTTTACAAGAAATCCGCAATAATGAACAATTAGCTCTCATTTATGAAACTGTTAACCGTTCTACTCGTTTAGCTTCCCAAGGAGACTTAGAATACCAAGAACTTGACCCGAAACAAACCGTTAATCCTCAGTTATTTCAACAAGTTTCAGAAAACACACTTTACCAAGAATTATTAATTTTACTTCCTGAAACTTTGGCAGCAAAATCTGACCGTAACTATCAATTATTGGTCAATGGTTTAATAGCAATTGCTCCGACAGTTAGTAAATTTTTCGATGGGGAAGACAGTGTTTTAGTTATGGATGAAGATCCAAATATTCGACAAAATCGTCTCAATCTCTTAGGAATACTCCGTAATCACAGCAGGACTCTAGCAGATTTTGGAGCGATTGTCAAGGGTTAATGAAGTCAGAAGTTTAAACTAAGTAAACGGCACGAATAATAATGATTAGTTTACCTTTAAAATTAATGCTGTACCTAAGCAACCCTACCATTGGTTAAAATCGAGAGGAGAAGAGGTTTTTGCTGCTAAGAAACTATCATGACGGTAATACCCTATAAATGGACAATTGAACGTTATCATCAAGGAATTGAAGCGGGAATATTTGGGGAGGAATCTCTAGAACTTTTACAAGGAGATATTTTAGTTATGCCTCCAGAACGAGAACCCCATGCTTACTATAACAGTGAAATTGGGGATTATTTGCGAGGATTATTCCGCGATCGCGCTAAAATTAGAGAAGCTCATCCTATCACATTAGACAATAATTCGGAACCCGTTCCTGATCTTGCCATTGTTAAACCTTTAGGTGAAATTTATCGTCATCGTCATCCTCATGCTGAAGATATTTTCTTGATAATTGAGATTTCTAATACAACCCTTAGTCAAGATTTAAAGGAGAAAAAATTGCTTTATGCTGAAGCAGGAATTAAAGAGTATTGGGTGATTAATCTCAACAAAAAAGAACTGATTATTTTTAATCATTTAGAAAATAAAGATTATAAAAGTATGAAAACTTATACTATGGGGACTGTTTCCCCTCTTGCTTTTAGTGAGCTTCAAATCTCCGTAAAATCTTTGATTAACCCATAACTATAAATACTATAATAGCATTAGACAGCAGGGAGCTTCGGAGCAGAGTTTTACTCTACAATAATAAGCGATTTAGTATCACGAGGTGACAACAAGCTTAAAATAGATGCAAGGTGTAGAATGCTTAGGTTTTAGTCTAAACTCCATTTGTCAGGAACTTCATTCAAAGTCCTGCATCTCTTAATCTTTGTTCGAGTTCTAATAAACGTTGTTCAGCTAATTCCTTAGCT
>DLXW01000017.1:8579-12412 GCA_003448685.1 Cyanothece sp. UBA12306 | reverse complement strand
GAATAGCCATTTGTTCAGCTAACTCCTTAGCTTCTCTTTCTTGAATAGCTAATTCATTACCCATTAAAAGCAAATTACCTTGACTATCCCACCAACGCAACCAAGGTAATTCTAAATTTTGATAGGTTCCTGTCCAAATACCTAATTCCACTCCTATCTCTGGAATAGGGTAATGTCCCCTCTCATTGGAGTCCATCAATTGATAATGATTAGCCAATAATTGATAAACCTCAACCCTAGCAGATTCTACCTCATAAATTGCATAATATCCAGCATGAATAACCGTTTCATAAATCCAAAATTTTCCTTTCCAAGGGGTTTTATCTCGTTCTTCTTTGCCATCTCCTGAGACAAATTCAATCACAATTAAAGGTGAGATTATCTCTTGCCAAAGAACATAAGAACGACGAGGTTTACCATCTAAACTAGGAGGAACATTAGGAACATAAAACCAATCAGGTGCAACAACTCCTCGTTCAATAGGATCGGTTAATTTCCAATAAATCCCACTATCTTGACCAATACAATAGTAATGATCTTCGTGTTTAGCTTCAAGAATAGGTGTAATTGTCTCCGTTAGTAAAATACTTTGAGGATGTTCTTGAAAGTTCTTCACAAAATTGTTATCCCTATCAGGTAACTGAGTATGATCAGGTAATTCTATAGTTGGTGGTGCTGGAATTTTGGTAGTTTCCATTTACTCTAATTTCTCAATAATATCCAGAGTATTTAGTTGATGATTTCCCATCAAAACTCGATTAGCTAATTCTAATCCTTGATCAATTTTAAGGTATTAATCCACACTCCTCACAGTTATAATTAATCAGTTTGACAATTCAACTAGATATCAAGTTTTAATCGACTGTAATACAATTAGCGATCGCCCTTCAACTGGAATAACAAATTGATCCTCGTGATAGATTTTTCCCTGTTCGATCCAATGGGTTTTAGTCGTATCAATTACTACTTTCCATGACAAGTGTTGCAATACAGGTTTTAATTCAAAGGGTAAAGTAAACGGTAATAATTCTTGATGAGCATTAAATAACAAGAAAAAGCTGTCATCGACCAGGTGATTACCTTGGATATCAGGTGCTTCAATAGCTTCCCCGTGGAGAAAAATAGTAATGGCACTTATAGTTCCTTCATCCCATTGTTCTTCGGTCATCTCTTCACCATCAGGGTTAAACCAAGCAATATCACTTACCCCTAAACCGTGAATTTTTTGTCCTTGGAACCATTTGCGTCGCCGAAAAACAGGATGTTGTTCACGAAACTTAATTAACTTTTGGGTAAAATCCAACAAGTCAGTATTTTTTTGATTTAACTGCCAATTGAACCAAGAAATTTCATTATCCTGGCAATAACCATTATTATTCCCCTCTTGAGTCCGTCCCATTTCGTCTCCCCCCAATATCATGGGAACCCCTTGGGATAACATCAAAGTCGTTAAAAAGTTACGTTTTTGCTTTTCTCGCAACTTTAAAATATCGGGATTATCAGTTTCTCCATCATCTTCTATATCTCCACAATTCCAGGATCTGTTATGGGTTTCCCCGTCGCGGTTTTCTTCCCCATTAGCTTCATTATGTTTTTCGTTATAACTGACCAAATCATTCAAAGTAAAACCATCATGGGCAGTAATAAAATTAATACTAGCGTGGGGTCTTTTTCCCACATTTTGATAAAGATCCGAACTTCCAGTAAAACGCGAAGCAAAAGACGACAACAAACTCTTGTCAAAACCCCGCCAAAAATCCCTTATTTCATCCCGATATTTACCATTCCATTCGGACCACAATAAAGGAAATTGTCCTACTTGATAGCCTCCTTCTCCGAGATCCCAAGGTTCAGCGATCAATTTCACCTCAGATAACACCGGATCTTGATGAATAATATCAAAGAAAGTCGCTAAAGTCCCCACTTCATAGAGTTCTCTGGCTAAAGCAGCCGCTAAATCGAAACGAAATCCATCAACGTGCATTTCTAGAACCCAATAGCGCAGACTGTCCATGATTAATTTCAGGACTTGGGGATGACTAACGTTGAGAGAGTTGCCACACCCAGTAAAATCCATATAATATTGAGGGTATTCCTCATTTAAACGATAGTAAGCCTGGTTATCAATCCCTCGGAAGGACAAAGTAGGTCCAAATTCATTTCCTTCCCCTGTATGGTTATAAACCACATCAAGGATGACTTCAATCCCTGCTTCGTGCAGGTTCTTAACCATTTGTTTAAATTCCTTAACCTGTTGCCCTTGGGTTCCACTGGAACTGTAACCACCATAGGGGGCAAAATATCCCAAAGAATCATAACCCCAATAGTTGCTTAACCCTCGCTCAAGTAAATGTCCTTGTTGGGCAAAAAAGTAATGAATCGGTAGCAATTCCACTGCTGTAATGCCCAAGTCTTTCAAATGGGCGATCGCCGCCCGATGGGCTAAACCTGCATAGGTTCCACGGATATTTTTTGGTATTTCTGGATGTTGTTTGGTAAATCCTTTAACATGGACTTCATAAATAATAGTCTCATGCCAAGGATGACGTAGTAACTCATCTTCTTCCCAATCAAACTCGTCATTAATTACTACAGATTTGGGAATCCAAGGAGCATCATCGAGTTCTGAAGCAGCGAGGTCTTTGTCTTCAGAGTCCCAAGGATAGCCAAAAATCGCCTCTCCGTGAGCCACATCAGCAGAGATGGCTTTAGCGTAGGGATCAATCAACAATTTAGCTGGGTTGAAGCGATAACCCTCCAAAGGTTCGTGAGTACCATAAACCCGAAACCCATATTGTTGTCCTGGTTTGATCCCAGGGATGTAACCATGCCATACATAGTTGGATACTTCTGTTAATGGTAAGCGTGTCTCTTGTCCCTTATCATCGAATAGACAAAGTTCTACCCCATCGGCATTTTCAGAAAATAGTGCGAAGTTGGTTCCTTCTCCGTCCCAATGTGACCCCAAAGGATAAGGATTTCCTGGCCAAATTTTTATGTTCATCGGTAAGCTCATCTCAATTTCAATAATGGTTTACCCTTCCCCCTTAAATGGGGTTCATCCGCTAAAGTGCTACTTGAGGTTCAGGGCAATAATGACTGAGGGGGTCAAGGTGTGCCCTCTAATGATCATCATACGTTGATTTGAGTGGATCAACAGTTTATTTTTGAATGCAGTGCCATTTTTTTCAAAAATACACCGCAGATTATTACTTATTTTAACTTGACAATTAATATTAAGATTTTTCTCTTTTTGTAATATTATTTATCTGCATTAACTATATTGATTTGAGTAATAATTTGATTAAATATGAAAACATATTTTTCTGTTTCCCAAATGGCCAGACAAGCTCTTGCCTATATCTCTGCTTTTAGTTTGAGTGCTTTCCCTCTTTCGGCAGTGGCTGAAACCTTTAATCTTTTGGAAGCAACGATTACAGATATTAACCAAGCTTTTGAAGGTGGTGGACTCACCTCCGAAAAATTAGTACAACTCTATCTTAATCGCATTAAAGCTTACGAAAATCAGGGACCAAAAATTAACGCTCTGATCTCCATCAATCCCAATGCCCTTACTAGAGCTAGAGAACTCGACCAAGAACGCCAGGAGAAAGGGCCGCGCAGTCTCCTACACGGTATTCCGATCATCGTTAAAGATAACTACGATACTGCTGATTTGCCGACAACAGGAGGATCGGTTTTTCTTGAAGGATCTTTACCTTCTGATGATGCTTTTACCATCAAGCGACTGCGAGAGGCTGGAGCTATTATTATTGCTAAAGCCAACATGAGTGAATTGGCTGAGTCCTATGGCCGCTTGGGTTACAGTTCCC
>DLXW01000017.1:2631-8542 GCA_003448685.1 Cyanothece sp. UBA12306 | reverse complement strand
CCCTTAATCCTTACAAATTAACCCGCGATCCTTCTGGTTCTAGTGGAGGAAGTGGGGCGGCGATCGCGGCTAATTTTGCTGTTTTAGCCACTGGAACCGATACTTCTGGCTCTATTCGTGGTCCGGCGGCGGTGGCGGGTCTTGTTGGGATCAAGCCAACCCAAGGATTGGTCAGTCGCGATGGCATCGTTCCCCTCACTCTGTCTTTTGATTCGGCGGGCCCGATGACACGGACGGTGAGAGATGGGGCCATTGCTTTGGGGATTATGGCGGGGGTCGATTCCAATGACTACCGTACCCTCGAAAGTAAGGATAAATTACACGAAGATTATACCCAGTTTCTCGATAAAAATGCTTTAAAAGGTTCCCAAATTGGGGTAGCTGTCGATTTTAAGGGGGGGAACCCCGAAGTAGATGCCTTAACTCAGGCGGCGATCGCCAAACTCAAGGAATTAGGTGCAACAATACATTTGGTGGACTTATCGGCTAAGTTAGAAAACCTCTGGCCTTTGATGGAACAAGTAACAGCCGCTGAGTTTGAACCACAAATCGAGAATTATCTAAAAACTCTTCGACCTCCATTTCCTGATACTCTCGAGGAAATAATCTCTCTTAGTGTGTCTAATCAACACGTTAATTCAGACAGAGCAATTAATCCTGGACGAGTTCAGGGTTTTGAGGAATCTTTAAAGCACCGAGAATTGGCCGATCCCGAATATCTTTATATCATTCATTTCGAGTTTCCACGGGTTCGCCAAGAGCTTTTATCTGCTATGAGGGCTAAAAAACTCGACGCGATAATTTTTCCTACCATGACTTGTCCAGCAAGTCCTGTGTACACAACGAAAGATCCAACTTACCAATGTACGGCCGATGACCCCTATCGGCCTGGATATTTAGCCAATGTTTCAGGTTTTCCCGCAATTTCAGTTCCTATGGGCTTCACTAAGCAGGGATTGCCCGTAGGACTAACTTTCTTCGGTTCTCCTTATAGCGAGCCAACTTTACTGGGATTGGCTTATGCTTACGAACAAGCAACCCAGTTTCGGCGATCGCCTGCAACAACTCCTGCTTTACCAGGTGAAAATTTTGACTATTGATTGTTCGTACTAACCAAAAAACATACCTCTGAAACCTAAGATAAAAGTTTCAGAGGACAAAATTTATTGCTGATGATCGTGATAGTCTGCAAAGACTATTGATCTCACCTGTACGGGCCTGGAGGGACTTGAACCCCCGACCTCGTGGTTCGTAGCCACGCGCTCTAATCCACTAAGCTACAAGCCCTTGTTTTACTCAACGATTAACAAGTGTAGCATACCTTTTATTAATTATGCAAGTGGGTAAAATTTAGACTAATTGATCAAACCATAACAATAACTTAATATACTACTGTTTATTTATGTCCTACTACTTAGTAAAATCAGATCATTGATAACTCAATTAACTGCAAGCTTCAAGTGAATTTTTGCATTGTAATTGTAGTTAATTCAGATTATCAAGAAAAATCAAACAATAACAAGGGTTTTAGGAGTACAGGCCATTGACTATTTCCCAGGACAAAACCCAGCCAAGAAACTATGGTTTAGATTTCATAGATCCAGAAGTTTTTGCCATTATTGAAAGGGAAAACCAAAGACAAAAAGACAATATTGAATTAATTGCGTCAGCTAACTTTATTAGTCGTGCTGTGCTAGAAGCCACTGGCTCGATCTTGACAAATAAGGTGGCGGAAGGATATCCAGGTCTTCGTTACTTTAGTGGCTGTGAGAATATTGACGAGTTGGAAAATTTAGCAATCGCTCGTGCCAAAGAATTATTTGGAGCAGCTCACGCCAATCTTGAACCCTATACAGGTTCCCAAGCCAATCACGCAGTTTATCTCACTGTTCTTAAACCAGGCGATCGCATCTTAGGGATGGATCTCGATCACGGAGGGCATCTAAGTCACGGTGCGAAATTTAACATGACAGGGAAGCATTATGACTGTCATTTTTACCAAGTAGATCCAGATACACAATTGTTGGACTATGATGTGATTCTCGCTCAAGCTAAAGATATCCGTCCAAAATTGATTATTGCTGGTGCGAGTGCCTATCCTCGTACAATTGATTTCCAAAAGTTTCGGGAAATTGCTGATGAAGTCGGAGCCTATTTATTGGCTGATATTGCTCACATCTCAGGATTAGTTGCTGCCCGATTACATCCTTCTCCCATTCCCTACGCTCACTTTGTCACCACCAGCACTCAAAAAACTTTACGCGGGCCCAGAAGTGGGATGATCTTGTTGGGGAAACATTCCGCACCAGAATTTGCTCGTAAGATTGACAGTGCAGTATTCCCTGGTGTACAGGGAGCCGTCCATGTACATGCGATCGCTGCTAAAGCGGTGATGTTAAAAGAAGCAATGTCTGCAAGCTTTGTCAACTATCAACGTCAAACAATCGAAAATTCCCAGATATTAGCAACAGATTTGATAGAAAGGCGATTTCGCCTAATTTCTGGTGGTACGGATAATCATCTGATGCTGATCGATTTAAGTGAAAAAGGTATTACAGGTAAGGAAGCTGAAGATCGCTTAGCCAGCGTCAGGATTACCGTCAATAAAAATATGCTTCCCTACGATTCCCAGAAGTCGACTATTTGTAGCGGTATCCGCTTAGGAACATCGGCAATCACAACTCGGGGATTTGGTGCTGAGGAAATGCATTGCATTGCCGAACTAATAGATAAAATGCTCAGCAGTGAACCTACAGCTAAGACGATCGCCAAGGTTCAAGATGAAGTCAGTCGGTTATGTCACCTTCATCCCCATATAGATTCAATTTATGAGCCAGATAGCCGCAAGTTGGCTCTCGAATCCCAATACCAACTTCAGAGTTAATCCCAATTGAGGGTTTCTTTGAATTTAGCGTACATCTAAAAACATGAAATAGAAGTAGAACTCATGACAACAACAGCCAACTCAGAACAAGCCACAGAGCGCGCCAGAGTCCATTACAACAGTGAAAATGCGCGGAATTTGTATGAGATTGCCATTGGCAGCGACACCTTAAATTTAGGATTATATGAAGATGATCCAGATCGTCCCATTGCAGAGGCAATGGCGAAAACCACTGAATGGATGGCAGAACAAGTCGAAAACCTCAACCCCAATTTTCGTATCCTCGATCTCGGTTCTGGATATGGACCAGCAGCGCGACTTTTAGCTGGCAAATATGGTTGTCATGTCACCTGTCTCAACATTAGTGAAGAGCAAAATCAGGAAAATGAGCGACGTAATCTTCAACAGGGACTGGACAATTTGATTGAGATTGTGTACGGCAATTTTAAAAATATCCCTTTTGATGATAGCAGTTTTGATCTGGTTTGGTCTCAGGATGCTCTGTTTCACAGTGACGGACAAGATCGAGTCCTAGAAGAAGCCTATCGGGTACTCAAACCCTCTGGACAGTTACTATTCATGGATATTCTACAAGCAGATGATTGTCTAGATGGAGCCTTAAGGGATTCACTCGAACGACTCAATATACACCATGAGCGTATAGGTTCTTTCAATTCCTATACCAGTAAAGCCGAAAGCCTTGGTTTTGAAACCATCAAAGTGATTGACAAATCCTATCAGTTGCTCCTCCATTACACTAAATTGAGGGATTCAGTGATTGCCCATTATGATCAACTTAGCCAAAAATGCACACCAGAATTTTTAGAATCGACTAAAAATGGTTTATGTCAATGGGTGGAATCTGCCCAAAAAGGTCTGTTTACATGGGGTCTATTTCATTTTCGCCGTCCATAAATAAGTTTTTGTTACTCGGTAATTGCCAAGTGTAAGGTGGCTCTTGGCCACCTTAAATTCCGTGGTTTATTTGCAAATAAAAAAGATGAAAGCTGAAGAAATTGTCAAAACCCATCGCGACCACGTTTTTTTCTCCTGGGTTCCTCAGAAAAATATCCAAAATCCTATTCTAATGGATCGGGCTGAGGGTGTTTACTTCTGGGACAAAGATGGCAAACGCTACCTGGATTTTTCCAGTCAGTACGTAAACATGAATATTGGTCACAGCCACCCCAAGGTAATCGCAGCCATCAAAAACCAAGCCGATCAACTGGCATTCGCCCATCCAGGTACAGCGACAGAAATTCGTGCTGCAACAGCGGCTAAGTTAGCAGAAATTACACCAGGGGATCTGACCAAGACTTTTTTTACTTTGAGTGGCGCTGAAGCGGTTGAAAATGCCATCAAAATCGCACGACTATACACGGGACGGCATAAAATTGTCACCCGATATCGTAGCTATCATGGTGCAACCTTAGGTGCAGCGATCGCCGGAGGAGACCCCAGACGCTTAGCTCACGAACCGACTATTAGTGGGATTGTTCGGGTTCACGATCCCTATGCTTACCGTTGTCCATTTGGCTACGCACCAGAAGGAAATCCCCAAGTGTACATCGATCATGTAATTCAAACCATTGAGTTTGAGGGGCCAGAAAATGTGGCAGCAATCCTGATGGAAACGATTACGGGTTTCAATGGTTGTATTATTCCTCCTGATGGCTACTGGCAAGCGCTACGGGAATATGCTGACCAGCACGGCATTTTACTCATTTGCGACGAAGTGATCGCAGGTTTTGGTCGCACGGGAAAAATGTTTGCAATCGAGCATTATGGTGTGGTTCCCGATATTATGGCCATGGCCAAAGGACTCACCTGTGGATATATTCCGATGGGTGCAGTTATAGTACGGCAGCACATTGCCGATTATTTTGAAACCAACCCCCTCGGCTGTGGACTAACATTCAGCGGTAATCCCATGGGTTGTGCTACAGCTTTAGCGACCATGAAGGTTTATGAAGAAGAAAATCTGGTGGAAAATAGCCGAATTATGGGGATACGGATGGCAGAAAAGTTACAGGAAATGAAGGCCAAACATCCATCAGTGGGAGATGTCCGCAGTTTAGGACTTTATGGCGTGATTGAGTGCGTCAAGAATCAAGAAACGCGAGAACCTTTAGCGCCCTGGAATGCCAAATCTCACGAAATGGCGATCATGGGAAAAGTTGCTGCCCGTCTGCGAGAACTTGGTTTACATGGTCTTGTGCGCTGGAATTGGGTGTTTATGTCCCCTCCACTTTGCATTAATGAAGAACAGTTAGAAGAAGGGTTTGCCATCATTGATGATGCCTTGAAAATTGCCGATGAAGCCTACGAAGGTTGATTAACAGCTAATCACTTCATCAATACTTAAATTAGATAGGAGAAAGTCCCAATGCAAATTGGATTTATTGGTCTAGGTAATATGGGCAGTGGTATGGTTGCTAATCTGCTCAAAAAAGGATTTGATATTTCGGTACATGACATCCAACCCGAAAAAGCTGAATCCTTCGTAACAGCAGGTGCGGTCTGGCGCAATTCCATCTCAGAGGTAGCAGGTAATGCTGATGTCATTATGACCAGTCTGCCTGGGCCAAAACAGTTAGAAGCAGTGATGTTAGGGGATGCTGGAGCGATCGCCCATGCCCGCCCGGGAACGATTTGGATCGATACTGGGACTAACTCAATCGAAATTATGGAAAAAATTTCAGCCCTTGCTGAGAAACAGAAAATTGACTCTATTGCCGCACCTGTTTCTGGCGGAGCAAAGGGTGCCCAAACGGGAACACTATCGATGTATGTGGGCGGAAATCAAGACAGCTTCGAGCAAATAAAAGGAATATTAGAAGCAATTGGTTCCCAGATTTATTATGTTGGGCCACTTTCCCATGCTATTCTTTCTAAGTTGCTGATTAATTATCTTTGCTTTATCAATACTAAAGCCCTCGGAGAAGTGCTTTCCTTGGGAATAGAAGCTGAAATTGATCCTAAACAACTAATGAATATGATTCAAGCAGGTTCAGGCAGCAGCTGGGT
>DLXW01000017.1:0-2468 GCA_003448685.1 Cyanothece sp. UBA12306 | reverse complement strand
AGCAGCTGGGTGGCGGAAAAATTGCTGCCTTCAATTTTAGAAGGGAATCCTGGCCCGGCATTTACCTTGAACTTAGCTCACAAGGATGCTTGTTTAGTTAATGAACTCAATCAAAGTTTTAAAACTTCTCTAGAATTTTCAGAGCGTTTATGTGAGGTTTTACAACAGGCTTGTACAACCTATGGTGGAGATAAAAGTTTTACTCAGATGATGGATTTGTAGGAGGAAGAAGTTATGATAAGTCATGCTAACTTGGTAATTAACTCCCAAGAATATCCCATCTCTAAAGTCCAACAAGACCAAAGAAAACTGCTCGTATATTGGGCTGACGGTCATTGCAGTACATTCCACTATCTTTGGTTACGAGATAACTGTTATTGCTCTAAGTGTGGCGATCCTAGCCATGGAGCAAAGCGTTTTCGGATCGTTGATGTTCCCTTAGATATAGAACCCCTTTCAGTTAGTTGGGATAGTGGTAATACATTGGAAATATTATGGAAACCTGATGGTCACAAAAGTATTTATAATGCTAATTGGTTACGACAGCATTGCTATTCTGCTACTGAGAGACAGCATCGTCAACATCGACCCATTCTTTGGAATCGCAATATTATTAATCACCTGCCACAGATTGATTATCAAGAAGCTAAAACTAGCGATCAAAGTCGGTTACAACTGTTAGAATATCTGAGAGATTACGGGATTTGTTTTGTACGCAATGTGCTACCTCAAACAGGAGAACTCGAATCTTTTGCTCAGTCATTTGGGCCTTTATTGGAAACCAATTATGGACGTGTGTTTGAGATTATTGTAGACCCAGAAGAAAGCCAGAAAAGTGTCGCTAACTCTCAAATTAATCTAATTCCCCACACAGATGATGCTTATCAATATGCACCACCAGGAATTATTTTTTTCCACTGTTTAATGGCAAACAACGATGGTAGTGGTCAGTCTACCTTTGTCGATGGTTTCCAAATCGCAGAGATTCTAGGTCAGGAGGATTCAGAGGCGTTCGATCTACTCTGTCGTTATGAAGTTCCCTTCCGAAAATATTATAGCGATCGCATTGATATGCGTTTTAGTAGTCCAGTTTTTTGCCTAGATAGTGATGGTAATTTGAAGGAAGTTCGGATTAGCAATTTATTTCCGGCTCCCTTGGACTTACCAGAGGAGATTATTGAGCCATTTTATCTAGCATATAGAAAGCTAATGCAGTTCTATACCGATCCAAGATACTGTCTCAAACAAGGTCTACAACCAGGAGACCTGGTGATGTTTGACAACCATCGTATCCTGCACGGACGGACTGCCATTGGGATAAAAAACCAGCGCCGCCATTTGCGCTACTGTTCAATAGACCGGGACTATTTCCATAGTTGGTGGCGACTTCTCGATCGCAATCTCAGCTTTTAGAGATTAGGCTCTTCAATTGTACTTGATGTTGCTAAGTAAACACCTAGCAATATTCCCAAAAATGCTAACCAGTTCAGTAAATTTAAAGTTTCTGAAAATAACCCCCAAGCTAAAATAGCAGTAATTGCTGGATGAAGGAGCAAAATCGTTGCTACTAATCCTGAAGATAACCGTTTGAGGCTATAGGTTAGACATATTTTCGTAAAAATCTCTACGGTTCCCAGGATTCCGATAATGAGCCATACTTGCCAAGAATGAGGAAAAAAGTCATCATCAGCGATCAGAAGAATTGGCAATAAAAAAATAGTCCCCACCAAGCAAGTCCATGTTGTTATTGTATTTATACTGAACTGAGTTTGCAGTTTTTCTAAAACTAGTAAATACCCACTCCACAAAATAGCAGAAACCAAAGCGAGTGCATCACCTTGTAGTTTGTCAATGGTTATGGAAAAGTCATTACTAACTAGGATAATTGAGCTACATATTGCGACCGCAATTCCCCTAAGAAATCTGCGCTCAAAATTTTGACTCAAGAATATCCATCCAATTAAGGTTGTAAATAGAGGGGTCATACTATGTAAGACCTCAGAGTTGGCTGCGCTAGTTTGAGTTAGTGACCAAGCGTAGAGGAGTTGTTGTCCTCCAGAAAAGACTCCTGATAGAAGAAGCAGCAGCAACAATCCATTTTGTTTTTGCCGAAAAAACTCGACTAGGATCGGTTTTTCAGCCGATTTTTCCTTCAGGTTTAATACTCCATTCCAGCACCCCAATACAGGGATCGCGATCGAGAAGCGGTTAAATATTATGGCATTGGGGTTAATTTCATATTCGCTGACTTTAATCAAAATAGGTACGACAGCGAAGATGATTAGGACAGGGAATAAAGCTGCTAAAGCCATTTTGATTTCAGTTCTAGCTGCTGTTTGGGAAGTTAATTCTAATTGTTCTGTCATCGAAAATCTGGGTCTGAAACCCCGTCGTTCTACGACGGCTTTACGGCTTAAGTCTAGCACTCCCACAAAATATCTGTTAGAATGTGAGGTATGGAAAAAGCC
>DLXW01000099.1:917-4454 GCA_003448685.1 Cyanothece sp. UBA12306 | reverse complement strand
TTTGGTTAACCACCAATGATACCAATACCCTACTTGATCAACCCAAATTAGAAGAGGCGATCGCCCAACTCAGTCGTCTCAATTTTAATACCCTTTACCCCGTTGTCTGGAACTCAGGTTATGCGTTGTATCCCAGCGAAATTGCCAAAAAAGAGGGAATACAACCGTTTGTTCATAAAGGGTTACAAGGACAAGATCCCTTGACCGATTTAATCACAAAAGCCCATAATCAAGGGTTATTAGTGCTTCCTTGGTTTGAATTTGGGTTTATGGCCCCACCTACGTCAGAATTAGCCATTAAACATCCCAAATGGATTACTAATAAAAGAGATGGTAGTCAAGCCACTATTAGCGCAGCAGGACAAGTAGTTTGGTTAAACCCTTTTCATCCCCAGGTGCAAAAGTTTATTACTTCTTTAGTGATGGAAGTGATGGATTTATATGATGTTGATGGTATTCAATTTGATGATCATTTGAGCTTACCAAGTGAATTAGGATATGACGATTATACCGTTAATTTATATAAGCAAGAAACTGAAAAAGATCCCCCCACAAATCCAAAAGATCCCGACTGGTTAAAGTGGCGTGCTGATAAATTAACTGCTTATGTTACCCAATTAAATCAAGCAATTAAGGCTAAAAAAAGTAATGCTATCTTTTCAGTTTCTCCTAACCCCTATGACACCGCTTATAGTGGTCATTTACAAGATTGGTTAACCTGGGTTAGACAAGATTTAATTGATGAATTAGTCGTCCAAGTCTACCGACCAGATTTAGACAGCTTTATTAACCAATTAACTAAACCTTCAATTCGAGAAGCGCGGCAAAAAATACCCACAGGAGTTGGCATTTTAACAGGGTTAAGAAATCGCCAGATTGAGATGGAATTTATTCAAGAAAAAGTGTTAACAGCTAAGCAATATGGATTAGGAGTTTCTTTCTTTTTTTATGATAGTCTTTGGAATTATGCCCCTGAACCTGTAGCAGAAAGACAAAAGAAATTTTTAGCCCTTTTTTCTATCCCTGCTGTCCGCAAATTAGAAAGTCCTAAACCACCGGAAAATATAGCCCCTATAGATAGTTTTGAACCCTATGAACCATTAGAAAAGATAGAACCCCTAGATACTCTTGAAACTTATAAACCGACGGATGATCAAGGGATAATAGATAATTTAGAACCTGATCAACCACCAGAAAATACTATCCCTGAAGAAAGTTTTGAACCCACTGAACCCATAGGAAATACTCCCACTGGAATTCATGAACCCACTGGGCCGATAGCAGATCCTGCTTCTCTTGATGAGTTTAAACCTTATCAACCCAGGGAAAATACACCTCCTCCCCCTGTTAAACCAACCGTTCAACCCGAACCAGAACAACCTTATCAATATGCAGAAGATGGTGTTCCAATTCCAGTTTCTTGGTAAGATTACAGAGATCTGTTCTACCGAAATTGTCATGCTAAATTATAACAAATAATTCACTTTAACTCTAGAAGTATTTTGTTGAAAAATTAAACTTAAATTGTCTTGGCAATTAGAGGTATTGGCAAGGGTTCACTATCAGCTTCATAAGCAATAATGAGAGACTCTATGGCCTCTTTTCCATTAGCAACTGCTTCCTCATAAGTTTCTCCGTGAGTCCGCCAATATTGACCTGGAAAATCAGGTAATGCCACCAAAAAACAATTATCTTCATCAGACCATTGAATCACCATACGATACTTAATTTTCTTCATTTTCTTGTTTTCTACTAACTTCTTGAATAGCTTTTATGACTTCTTTTTCTTGATAGGGTTTAGCATCTGTTTTATCTTTACCAGAAACAGTTACTCTACCAGAATACAAAAAATGTGTCCAGTTAGTATGACTTCCTTTACCTGGTTTTTGAATAAATCCAGCTTTACGTAACATTTGCTTTAACTCTCTAATTTTTTTAGGCATATTGCCAACAAGTTTTTCAATTTATCTTTGCTAATTAAAACTTTTTGTACTACTACTTAGTAGACTAAAATCTTTTTTTAAACCAATTTTTCAGAGAATCCCAGGTAAAATCAGCATAAGAACCCAACCATCTTAACATATCTTGAGTTCCTGCCATTTCCCAAATCCAAAGAAGTAAGGCCGGATTTTTGCGCGCAGCTTTCAGGGCCAGTCGAGTGAACATCATCCAAGTGGTTCGATCTTTAATGAAGGTATCAGCCACTTCTGGGGGAGAATCAGCCAATAAGCCGAAAAATGTATTTAACATGGCATTAATGCGCTGTGGAGGTAAGGTTTTTCCCGTGGGAACCATCATTCCCTTAGAAAATAGCCAGGTCACTGCTACATTGCTTTGATAGGCGCGAATTTTGTTTAAATCTTCAGCACTTAATTGATCATTTGTCAATGCTAAATTTAGCGCATGGGTTAAATGACCTAAATTGCGAACTAAAGAACCAAAACCGGTAAAAATAAGGGGAGATTGCAGAGAAGCAGCATCACCAATGGTTAATACTCGGTCAAAAGCCACCTTGCGATCGCGTTTACCCACACTAAAATGCCCCGGTATATAACCAAAAGTAGGTTTTTTCCAGGTTAATTTTTCTAGATCACAGCGTCGATATTCTGGCAAAATATTAAAGAAATCTTCGTACATTTCCAATAAAGATCCAGGGTTTTCAGGATGTACTTGATGATAATGAAATAAATAAATAGTTAATTCTTTTCCTTCCCCTGGGAACAATTCCCAAATCAATTGACGGCCGCGAGAAATATCGCCGTGAGAATTAAGAACATCACCATAATTTACATCCCAAACAGAAGGTTCTAATCCCTCTATTATTGCCCCAACAGTAGGACAAACACTATCAAAAGTTCTTTTTCCATTGAGTTGCCAAGCAATGGGAGAAGTAGTTCCCATTGCGTCCATTAGTAATCTTCCTCTGACTTGTTTAGCTTCTTTTGTTGCTAAATTAACTAGCTGTACTGTTACCCCATTAGCATCGATATCAGCACGAATAAATTCAGTTTGATCCCAAATTTTTCCCCCAGCTTTGAGTAATTTTTCTCCACACAAACTGAGTAATTTTGTTGTATCAATAGCAATGTTTAATACCGTAGGAGTATGTAAAACTGCCGCTTTGAGATGGGCAGGATTATTACTATCAAAAAATTTACTAAAACCATCAATATATTCTCGGGCAATAATTGACTCGAATTCTGCTGGAGTAAATAATTCTAAATCAATCAAAGTTTGAAATTCAGAACGGGAAATATTCCATTCTCGGTTCATCCTTCCAAAAACTAACCTTTCCACCAACAACACCCGATAGCCCAATTTTGCCATCATAGCTGCATGAATTGCCCCTAACGCCCCTCCAATATAAATCAAATCGTAGGATGGATTGACTGGAGATGTTTCTTGACTCAAAAACAACACTTGTTTGGGTTCCTGGGGATTTTTGACCCCTTCACGCCAACGTTTTTCCCACCAATAAACCCGTTGTAAGTCCGTTTCTCCTTGGGGCATTTTACGAAAGAAATGGACTGTTTGGGG
>DLXW01000099.1:502-704 GCA_003448685.1 Cyanothece sp. UBA12306 | reverse complement strand
TTCTAAAGCTTCAAAAATTGAGTTTTGGGATAAATCTAAATCAGGAAGTTGGGGATATTGAGGGGGGAACTGTTGTTGAATATTATTGACCAACTGATGACAAAGATTTTTCTCGGAAGGAAATGGTTTATTTCCCCAGCGAAATACTTTGAGATAAGTTGTTCTTTGAACTGACCAAAGAAAAATTGAGAGTTCTGTTTCC
>DLXW01000099.1:0-244 GCA_003448685.1 Cyanothece sp. UBA12306 | reverse complement strand
AAAAATTGAGAGTTCTGTTTCCGTAATTGAAGAGTCAGATGATGAATTTTTATCTGAGATTTGTAACCTGATACCTCTAGATGTATTAACTTTTTGTCCTACTTGGGGAGTCCATTGATTTTGTAACCAATTACAGACTTTGGTTGTGTCAGGAGTAGGTATTTCTAAATAGAGAATTTCTTGCATTGGGGATTGGTGAAAATTAAAATTATCAATGGATGTAAGCTGTTCATCATTTCAATTG
>DLXW01000153.1:2176-10986 GCA_003448685.1 Cyanothece sp. UBA12306 | reverse complement strand
AAATAGAAGATTAGGAGTCACTAAGGTAACTAATTTAATTATAACCAAAGCTCATGGATAACTTGTTCATTGCTAGAAATTTAGCTGCTATATTAATTAGCATAATTACTATTATTGGTTGTCAAATGTCATCAAATTCAACCAAAGCAAAAGAAATTTTTAGCCCCAAGGAAATTAACCAACTTAGCCTACCTACTATTGAGGATAAATTTCGTAATCTCTGGACATCAGAATTAGAAAATCAATTTCAGCAACGGGCGCAACAAGTTATTAAACATTATGCTAATAGGGAATCTTATGGAAACAATTATCAAGAAAATGAAAAGCGATCTTATCCTCGTGCTATGTTTGATTTTTTAGCTGGAAATAGAAAAAAATCTCTGGCTTTTTTACAATTAGAAGATCCCGAAAAAAAAGAGCATCAACACACCGAAGGGATTGATTATTATTATAGTTTTACCCTAAAAGGACAAATCAGAAAATATTTTCTCTTTGGACAATTTCTTGATCCTGCTTACAAAAAACGGATGTTTGAAGGTGCAAAAAAGTGGACAAAAACCGATCCCTTAACTACTCCCCATCCTATTCATGGAATGGGAGAAGGAACGGGACAAGATTGGAGTATTCGACGAAGAGGAAAACAGGTTGATGGACGTAATACAGACAATTTAAGGGCAATGCGAGAAACTTCGGTTTATTTGATGGCTGAAGAAACAGGAAATGAGGAAACAAGGCAAATTTATAAACAAAAAATCCAGCGTTATGTTTGGGCTTTATATCATATTGGTATGGGAGAATGGGACTCAGAAGTATATCATGGACATACTTTTGCACCCTATCTCAATCTTTATGATTTTGCCAAGGATACTGAGGTTAAACTGTTAGCAAAAGCAGCCTTAGATTGGCTATCAATGGCGGCAGCAATCAAGTATTATAGAGGAAGTTGGGGAGGTCCAGTTAAACGAGATTATGGGGGAGGAAATGTGGCTTTAGGTTCCTCTTCTGCTAGAACATTTTGGCTGTATTTTGGAGACTCACCCTTACCTAATTCCCATCCTGAAGAAGATACTTTGTTTATGGTTACGAGTACCTATCGTCCTCCTTTAGCAGTGATGGCTTTAGCTAAGAAAAACTTTCAAAAACCGCTAGAAATTCTCAGTAGTAAACCATTATATGAAAATTGGAAACCTGGCAATGATCTTGCACCTGGATATTGGGAAACTCAGTTTTTTGGAAATAGTTATCAAATGGGAAGTTTAGCGGGAAAGTTTGCCGATGGAGATGTTGCACCGTTTAAATTAATGGCTGACAATTCCCGAAGAGGAGTCGACTATTTTGTGGCTAATACCGGAAAAAATTGGCTAACTCCTGGTAAAATGTCAGGAGATCAGATTGGACAATATCAAAATCTTTTGCTTTGGTTACGTACTCCTTCTAAAAATTCTTTTTTCTGGCAAATACCCAAGACAGCTACAGCAGAAATTGAGGATAATATTTGGTTTATTAAACTTGAGAAAACTTGGTTAGCAATTCATCCTATTAACTTAAAAAGTTATCAGATCATAGAAGTAAAAGACAATAAAAAATATCAAGAAGATAATCTTATGAAAGCTGAAACCATCAACAATAATTATGCTGGTTTTGCTTTAGAAGTAGGAGAGTTAGAATCTCATGGTAATTATCAACAATTCAAAGATTCAATTAAACGAAAAAGTCGCCTCAATTTAGATCAATTGAAAGAGAGAAAAATTACTTTCAAAGGATCTCAGGGGAAGACTTTACAATTGACTTATAATTTACTCAATCTTTTACCGACCATAGTTCGTAATGGAGTTTTACATCAATGGTCAAAAAATTATCATCTTTACAACAGTCAATCTAAAAATAAATCACCAATTTTTTTGGGTTGGAAAGAAGGAAAATTACAAATAAAAGCAGGAGGATATGAATTCACTACCCAGGTAACTGAGGATAGAAAGGTTTTACTTTCCCCCTGATATTTTTTAGCTTTCAAGTTGAAGATAATTAAGTAGTTTTGGTGTGATCTTTTAGCAACCATACCAAAAGGGGTGATACAATAGTACAGGCCACAGTAATTAGACCTATAACAGCTAAAGCTTGCATAAAGTCACTAGACATAGATTTCATCCTCCTTGTTGATCTAGGGATGTTTAAAGTTAAAGTTTTTAGCCTCTAAAATTACGATCAATTTAAGTTGATTGGCTTGATGAGACAATACTTTATATTAATTATCTTAACCAATTTTCATAAATAACTGACTATTTGTAACGTATTTTTGGTTTATATTCACTTAAATTAATATTACTTCATGCAAAACATGAATTTTCGTTATTTGAAAATATTCAAGATTAAATTTATAAAAAAAGTCCCTCCTTATTTTTATAGGGAAGGACTTAAAAATAGTAAATCGGAAACAACAATTAAAACTTAACTAAGGGGTAAAACTTCTCCAGTGGCTAATGTAAGAGGAAAATGATGAGTATTAGGGGAGTGCATCGAACGAATACCTAAATTAGCCCGATTCAAAACATCAGCTTCTGTGGGGATAGGATGACCTTGACTATCATGAATTGATTGGTTGAAATTAAACCCATTCAAATTGAATGCCATAACTCCAATAGCCAAAGCAGCACACCAAATACCAATAACAGGAATAGCTCCTAAAATAAAGTGTACTGAACGGCTATTACGGTAGCCTAAACTGGGAATTAAAACACGACCTAAATAACCTGTGTGTCCTGCTAATAAATTATAAGTACCTTCCTGTTGTCCAAAGTGATAACCTTGATTAATTGATTCTTGAATTGTGGTTTCTCGAATCAAGCTAGAAGTTACTAAAGAACCATGTAAAGAAGCAAGCAATGCCCCAGCAAAAGTACCAGAAACGGCTAACATATGCAATGGGTGCATAAGGATATTATGGTCAGCTTGGAAAGCTAACATAAACTGAAATGTACCACTAATTCCTAAGGGCATTCCTTCGGAAAAACTACCTTGTCCGATAGGATAAATTAGAAAGATTGAAGTCGCCGCGGCTACTGGAGCAGAAAAAGCCACAGAAATCCAAGGACGCATTCCTAAACGGTAACTCAATTCCCACAAACGACCTAAATAGCACCAAACTCCAATTAAGAAATGGAAAATGATTAATTGATAAGGTCCTCCATTGTAGAGCCATTCATCGATAGAAGCAGCATCCCAAATGGGATAGAAATGTAGACCAATAGCAGCAGAACTCGGCACGATGGCAGCAGAAATAATATTATTTCCCCTCAGCAGCGAGCCTAAAATTGGCTCCCGAATGCCTTCCATATCCACTGGTGGGGCAGCAACAAAAGCAATAATAAAGCAAGTTGTAGCAGCTATTAAAGTAGGAATCATCAACAGGCCAAACCAACCGAGATAAATCCGGTTGTCCGTACTCGTTAGCCATTGACAAAAATCTTCCCAACTGCTGCTAATATCCCATTCTTGGCGACGTTGAATAAAATTAGTCATAATTTATTCTCCTAGATTCTCAAAAATCAATCACAGATGTGTCGAAAGCAAAAATTTTACTTAACTTAAAACAGCTTCACACTAAGCCTGTTACTATTATAATTTTAAGGATTAAATAAATTGCGGCAATCCAGATAATTCTTATTAAATTCTTAACAATATTACCGGTAATTTATCTTAAATTTACATTTTTTATCAAAACTAAAAAAAACTCAATATCGGTTAAATGAACAATCTGATTAACTACCATTTTGCCTCTGTTAAAATGCCTTTAAAAGGTTTATCTATTCAACAACAGTTAGAACAGCAATTATTGAGTTATATAATTGATTCAGAACTTTTAGAAGTCCCCTTATCTTTTGTCCCACAGAATACCCGTTCTCTCTCTCGTTTATCTCAAGTGCAACCCATTATCTATCGTTGGGCGATCGCAAAGCAACTATCACTTCACTCACCTTTGTCTACCCTTGATCTTGCAGAACAAATATTTTCTATCCTAGCCACTCATACTAATGATAATCAAGAAGTACCTCAACTAATTTTAACTATGAAATTAGTTGAACCAGGATGGTTAGATTTTCAACTGAGCGATCGCGCTTTAGCTATTTGGTTACAATATTTCCCAGAAGGGGATTTAAGTACCATTGTAAAAACTATTCCCCTCAAGAGAAAAGATGTTAGAGACAATTATTTTGATCATCTATTGCTTATTGAATATGCTCATGCTCGTTGTAGCTCTTTATTGCGTTTAGGAGAGCAACAAAAATTAATTAAGCTCAAAAATCATGATTTCAACGATTTAACTTGGTTGTGGCAGACTCCTAATCCTATTCCTTGGTTAATAGATGGAGAGAGATTGCGCTTAACCCACCGTGCAGAATTAGCGTTGATTAGTCAGATCATAACCACTATAGATCGATTAGCCAATAATTCTTGGGGAACTTGGCAGAAACTAACCCAGCAGTTAAGTGAATCTTTTCTTGATTTTGAGCGTTATTGTCGAATTTTTGGGGCATTAATCGAAGATGAACCCCAGTTATCCCAAGTCAGATTAGGGTTAATAGCCATTAGTCAATATCTATTACAATGGCTGTGGTCTAGCCACATCGGGACTTTTCCGAGATCTCAATTGTAACTTTTCAGCAACAAATCGAAAAAATTTATAAAGTATGGTGACAAATCTTTGCGAGTTATGTATACTAAGACCAGTGTGAGGAGCGAACCAGAAAAAGAACCGAGACGAAACAAGGAAAGTCGCCGGTTCTTTTTCTGATCTGTGGGGTAATCTCAGTAGATCGAAAAGTTGCTTGTTTAGGCTGCAAGGGAGCTTCGCAGCGGGGAGAAGGGGAGATTACGTTAAGCTATTTTAGAGATAATAAAGGTTTAAAAAGATATAAATCCCTAAAAATCTCAATTTTACTGGCTATTATTTTGTTTTTATCCTATTTTATCTTATTTACTTTCTCCCCCGCTCCGGTCTCCGAAGTCCCCCGCAATCCTAACTAGGATCTTTGTGATCTACTGAATCTGGCGATTCTTGGGAAATTAAGCTCTGAAAACTTAAATATTTTTCTTCCCTCGAAAGAGAGCCAAAGCTGAAGTATAACCATGGAGAAATGTTTGTTGACCCACAGGGCCTATTTCCCCATTACAAAAAAAGCCCCCTAAAGAAAGTTGAGGAAAATAACGATGAAATAACCTTGAGTCAAAATTAGGCTCGTTATACAGGGTTTCACCCCTACCTAAACAAGAAAACATCAACGCTCCTTGGACAGGATTTTCTAACTCCAGAGAAGAAATATAACCTTCGAGAAGAAGTTGTAAATCATCAGCAGAAGTTTGAGCATCGCGTAAATGAAATTGAACCCGTTGTCCAGGACGAATACGATCACCAATAGCGATCGCTCCTATGCGTGGATCAACCCCAATTAGATTACGAATCAAAAAATCCCCCGGTTGGAGATTTTGCTTAAATTCATCACGAACAACGCCGATAAATAAAGAATGCTCAGCTAATTGGCGATCTTTTTCTTCTAAGTTTTGAATTAACTCTCTGAGCAACTCCAAAGGAGGACGAATACCTTGATCGACCGTTCTAAGTTCAAGAATAACATTACGTTCTCCTTGGGAAATTTCATAAGGCTGACCAATAGGACGACACCCTTGGGCAACAATAGACTCAACTACAATGTCTCCGCTCAAAGCCAGTCCAACAGTTCCCTGAGCATATAATTGTTGACCCGAATCTTGTTGAGTATGATAAAACAAAGCACTTTGAACCCCCATGATATTGGTACTGGCTAAACCACCAACTTTGACAGCTTCTGGATAAGCAAAGTCAAGTCCATCCAAAAGATCCGTAATCCCTGGCGAAAAAGGACTCGATAACAAAATAAATTGCGGTTTATTTTCCGGAGAAACCCCGATCAATCGGCTCCAAGTATCAGGGGAACTATCAAGGTCGGGCAGAGTCTCATGATTCAAATGAAAAGCTTGGACATCTACTCCAGGTAAAGTGGCGACCGTTAAACTTAAGGCTGGTTTGGCTTCAACTTCAACAATATCAGACGATTCCGTGGCGCCGATAATTCCCCCTCCACTACAACCAACTAGAACAGGTAAAGATAACTTTTCTAAAATAAGGGGGATTAATCGAGAATAGTCACTGGCATAAGCAGAAGAAATAAATAAGATCCCCAAATCAGGAGTATCCAATAAAGATTGTTTAATTGAGTCTACAACTTCTGTGATGGCTGCTTCGAGGGAAGGACGGGTAGATAAGGCATTAGTCCACTGCATCTGATGGCTCATAGGAAAATTAAACAGTTAAAAAACAACTAAATAGTATGATGGTGTGAGGGAAAGTTAACGGCAAGGGGTTTGGTCGCTAGTAAACACTTAAGTATGACTATTAAGCATAGAGTTCTTGCAAAATGCTTGAAGCAAGGATAAGAATTTTGCGATATAGTCAGATCTTAGGATATACCTTTGTAGAGTTACAGTTTAAAAAATTCAGAGGAATCATGAGTAACATCAACGAAACAATTGACAAAGAATTGGAAAACGCCAGAGAAGTTTGTAGCACCGAAGGAGCTAGCTCTGGTGAGTGCGCTGCTGCTTGGGATGCAGTAGAAGAAGTACAAGCTGAAGCTGCTCACCAACGACAAAAACAACCTGCTAAGACTTCTTTTGAAACCTATTGTGATGATAATCCCGACGCGGTCGAATGCCGAGTTTATGAAGATTAAAAGCTAAATAGCTGGTTGATAGGTCTTGTTGACCCTGATTACTGGTTAATATAGCAGCCGTGACCATCTAATACTAAGTTTCGGCGATTACTAAGAGACAGTATTAGTAACTGTAGGTTGGGTTTCACCATAACCCAACCCAATCCCGAGAGTATCTCATAATTTTGAAGAAACGAGATCGTCAACTATGGCGAGATTTTTACTACTGTTTTGAGAGCCAAGTTATCCTCCCACAAGTTTAGGGAAGAGAAAATTAGAAAAATTCAAGAAATTCTTTAGCATTTAAAGACAACCAGATGGAAGAGCTTTGGTTTCGACCTTTAGTTTGGACTGATTATCGAATAGCCCTATTATTTTTGGTGATTGCCCCTACGGTTCTGATCGTTTGGTCATTTGTCAGACAAATGGAATCGATTAGCCGTCTTTTGATCATTTATTGGCGAGTAGCCAGTTTACTGATGATTAGTGTCTATTTGATGGTTCCTGCTTGGGGCATAGAAAATTCCCGTTTTGACAATTTATGTGGACAAATTGGTTTTATTACTGCTTTAATCGCCCGCATTCTGATTCCCGTTTCCCTCTGGTTTTGGCTGGATGTTAACGATGAAATTAAAGATTTACCGCCAAGTTTTCTGAAATTAGCCACAATTTCTTGGCGTTGGGCGGTGACAATTTATTCAAGTTTGGGGGCGATCGCCAATATTCCTTTTCTCTCTTGTGCTTTTTCTCTCGAACTCCTATCTACTAGTTTTTGTCAAGTTTGGATCGAAGCTCCTTTAGCTTATCGATCACTGATTCATCAGGACGCAACCCAAGGATTTATCGGGTTTTTAGGTTTATTCGGATTGTCAATTTATGTCCTCTATTTTGTTTATTTTCTCTTGATTAGATTGGGGAAACAAGGACGCTCAGCTTTAGAACAGTAAAATTACTTAGGTAAATCTCACTGTCAAGCATCTAATATCTATGTCTGTCTTAAAACAGTTAGAACAATATACGATCCAAAATCCTCAGGAAATCCTCTTGGTAACCCTAGAAATTAAGGGAGAATCTGATCAAATTATGATCTTTAAAGGTTTTTCTAGCTCTTTAGTCAAATCGACCAACTTTGACCCTGATGTTCCAATTTTCCCAGAAGAAAGCACGATCTTATCAGTTGATCGTCTAGAAAGTCCCTACAATCTTTATAGTCCAAAGTATTTGGACCGAGGACTAAGTTGGGAGCAAATGCAGGCTATTTTAGCAGAAAGATCACAGTGAGCTTTGAGTCTATCAGTAATTTTGTCTAATAAAATATTGACGTTCTTTTTGGGCATAGCGTAGAATATACCTAGACTGCTACGTAGGTAGCTCAAATGTTCTTCAGTGAAAACCCTTAAAAGCTATGCAGTTAGGTCAAATATTACTTCAGAAAAAATGGATCTCCTCAGACCAACTTGAGGAGGCCGTTAAAATCCAAAGCTCTCGAAATTCCCAATTAGGCCAAGTGCTGCTTCAAAAAGGATTGATCATCAACGATCAACTAGATGTCGCACTTAAAGAGCAATACTGGCGACAAAATGGTTTCTGGGTCATTGATTAATCAATATTCAATCTAAAAGTTTGAAATAATTACTTAATAGAGGTGGATGTTACCTCTAAATTTGTTTTTTGTGAGTCCATAATACTCTGATACAGAGCCATAAGTGCTTTGATTTTTTCTCCTGCGGAGTGCATCCGTTGACCTGATCTCAACGCCGAACCCTGCGTCTTGGTATAATTGTCATGAGAATATTAGCACTTTAAGCTTTATTGAGGCAGAAATGTGTGATATTGCTTGTTAGGAAATAGGCAATAGCAATTCTGACAGTGATTTTTTCTTGTATGATTTATAGATGTTTTCACGGTTTTCTAGCAACAATATTGATTGTCCTCTTAGTTGGTTGTAATTATCAAACTGCACCCACCGAATTTGCTCCTAACGGAGAAATAGTGAAAAAGGCGATCGCCCTACAATTTAATCAAAATTCACAACGTCTGAGCGAACAATTAAACACAACCACT
>DLXW01000153.1:0-1919 GCA_003448685.1 Cyanothece sp. UBA12306 | reverse complement strand
CTAAACACAACCACTCCTCAACTAGAAATTAGTCAAATTAATGTTAAGCAGTTAGAGTCAATTTTAGTAGCACAATTGCCAACTTATCATCTTCAGGGAACCTACAATTTAAAACTCATACTACCCCGCAAAAAAATTACTCAAAAGCACAACCAATTTAATATTTATCTACAACGACAAATCGAAGGAGAAACTTGGCGTTTACTAAGACAAGATATTAGTTTATCTGATCAAAAAGGCCAATGGACAAGTTATTTGATTGAGTGAATGAAATTTTTTAACACCCAAGAACGAATTAAACTGTTAACTTCTTTGGGGATTTCATCATGGGGACAGTGACCAGCCTGTAGATAGTATTCGGTTAATTGAGGATAGTATTGACGAAATTTTTTCCCCCTTTGTTGAGCATTAATCCAAGGATCTTCCTCTCCCCATAACATTAATAAAGGATGGTTTAGCTGTTGTAAAAGCAGATCAACTTTTTCTCCTGGAGGCGTTTTAAAAATAGAAGCAAAAACTTTCACTGCACCGCGATCGCAAGAGGGACGATAAATCTCTTCAACTAAGCGATCAGTGACTGTATTTTGATCAAGATAGACCTTTTTTAAAGTCTTACGAATGTTACCAGGACGACGAATATATTGGAACAATAAATAACTAGCCCAAGGTTGCAAAAGAACAGAACGAATTAGCTTTTGTAAAAGATTAGGTTGTGAGGATGGAGTATCACTAAAAGGTCCAGCACTATTGAGTAAAATTAAACCCACCGCAGCATCAGGACATTGAGAAGCTAAACATAAAGAAGCATATCCCCCTAAGGAATTTCCTGCAAGTATCGCAGGTTGACCAATGACTTGGTTAATAAAAGCCTGGAGTTGATCACGCCAAAGATTACCACTATATTGTGTATTAGGCTTAGCTGACCTACCAAAACCCAATAAATCAATCGCCCAAACTTCAAAATCTTCTTGTAATTGATCTATGTTTTTGCGCCAATGATCTGTGGATGCACCAAAACCATGAACCAGAAGTAAAGGAGGCCTTTGAGGATGTCTAGAACCTGCACGAACATAATAAATAGAATGTCCTTGCCATTGCCAGTAAGTTCCAAGGGCATTAGAAGTTGAGGAAATAGGAGCTAACTGCATAAAATGTGATCAAAATTCATTAAGTAATGTTAACTTCTAAATTTTAACCTATCTTGCTTTTGGATAGGGTGAGATAGTTCACTAAAAAAATAGGATTGAAACCTTGCCATTAAGCTAGAGACTTACAATCCAATTTTAGCAATGTTCAAATATTAGATAAGAGATTTTGAGACCAAAATACCGCCTATAGTCGTTAAAAAGGCTCCTACACCTAAATAGACTAGAGATACTTGACTCCATTCGCTAAAAATAATCAGGGCTATTAAGACTGCTACTAAAGTATTAGTATTATAAATAGGGGCTAAAACCGAAAGAGGAATTGAAAATTTCTGTAAAACTAGAGCGATCAAGAGTTGTCCTAAAGCCCAAGTTATGCCGACTCCTAAGGCAAACACAGTAGACTTAGAGTCAGCCATGAATCCTTGTTTAGTCATTAAACCACTGACCACACCTACTAATGTTACAGCAATTCCTACGAGGGTTACATAGGAACTCAGGGAAATTAAGCCAGATGTACTTGCTTTAGTGAAAATATTGGAGAAACCGAACATAAATGCCGGTAAAATCCCTCCAATCAGCAATGCTAATGTTTCTCGGCTCATGTTTTCATTAAGATTTTGAACATACTCTATCGTGTACTAGGTAGGATAGGCAACTATCTTGCGTAGGTTTTGCCTGAAAATTTTACAGTGTGGGGAGTGTGGGGGGTGTGGGGAGAATGAACCAATTGTCAGCTTACCTCTGTTCCTCCTCTTCTCCCTCTTCCCCCTC
>DLXW01000043.1:3199-3336 GCA_003448685.1 Cyanothece sp. UBA12306 | reverse complement strand
CATAATACCATTATGCCCAATAAATATACTTATGCCCAATACTACAAATTTGACTTGGAGACTTTTGACTTCTGAACTTCATTCAACGGGGGTGGTGGGTTTAACGCTGGGGGTGGTGGGTTTAACAGTGTTAAACC
>DLXW01000043.1:2271-2946 GCA_003448685.1 Cyanothece sp. UBA12306 | reverse complement strand
AACAGTGTTAAACCCCTACGAATCATTGAAATCCGATCTAATATCCTCTACTGTTGTATTAAAGATAGACGCAACCCCTTCTAAAATGCTGTCATCGGGGTTTTCTTGATAAAAACGCTGCAAGTTTTGTAGAGAATTTCCTATCCAGTATTCATCGTTAAATTCAACCCATATTTGTAATGCTTGTAGGTAATAATTTTTGCCATCTCCTGGGTTTCCTGTTGCTTCTGCTACCATTCCTAAACAATAGTAGGTTCTTGCTTGAGAGTAGCGATCGCTGTATTCAATGTAGATAGACAAAGCTTGTTGGTAATAGTTTCTCGCTTCTTCCCATTCCCTTAATTCTTGCGCAACATATCCCAACTGGTGGTAGGTTATTGCTAATTTACTTTGTTTTGCTTGTTCTTCTACATTATTCAAAGACTCCAGTAATTGGATAACTTGTAAATAAGCATCCATCCCGTTATATGGGTCTAAATGTTCCAACCCATAACCCCGTTGATACAAATAGCGATTTTTTTCTACACCCTTTTGAAACTCGGCATAAGTCATCAAGCCGCCATGTAGATCAAAATGGATAATATGATAATAATTGCTCCCTTTTGCTTCCAAATGTTTGCACAAACTTTCATAAGTACCAGGACGCAAAATCTCAAGATTTACCCTCAGATTACC
>DLXW01000043.1:1577-2134 GCA_003448685.1 Cyanothece sp. UBA12306 | reverse complement strand
AAGATTTACCCTCAGATTACCCTGATCAATTAACTCTACTAAAGGACGGGGTAACTCAGGATCTTTCATTCCTTCCCAATGCAAAGATTGAAACTCAGGAGTTTTACTTTGAATTTCAAATTGAACCTCTTTTAAATTAACTCTTAACTGACAATAATTACTATAAGCATTAAAATCAGACTTAAAAACCTGTTCAAATAAAGAAAGTCCATAATGTTCTACACTATCCGCCGCATTTTTAGCAGTTTCAGTATGCAGCATCGGAGTAACTAACCACCCTTCAAAATACCATTCGAGTATTTTTTCATCTTGAGGTTGAAAAGGGTCAGAAATAGTAATAGAATACTCTTGACTATTAATAATTAAAAAGGCGTTAAACCCGCTCTCGGTTTGTTGTTCTTCCCGAATAATAATAACTGGCATAAAACAATCGATAATTTTATCTATTTAAGGGTTAACGACTGCTGAACCCTAATTTAGTCTACAATAACAAGCAGTAAAGTAGGCAATATCTACCCTACAAAGAAACAATAAATTGTAGGGACATAATACCATTA
>DLXW01000043.1:0-1352 GCA_003448685.1 Cyanothece sp. UBA12306 | reverse complement strand
GGGACATAATACCATTATGTCCGCTATTTTATGATGACCACAAATTAGGTTAGGGTTTAACCATATTTGTGGGTTTAACAGTGTTAAACCCCTACAAAAATCCCTTTCGGTTGCTTGTTCTTCTCGAAATAATAATAACTGACAGAAAACAATGAAGAATAAAGAAATCATTCAATTCTAAATTCTAAATTCTAAATTCTAAATAAGCCTTAACAATTTCCGCAATTCTTTGACTTGCTTTTCCGTCCCCAAATGGATTAATAGCATTAGCCATTTTTTCGTAGGCATTTTGATTACTTAATAACTCACTTGCTTCTGTCAAAATAGTTTGAGAATTTGTCCCCACTAATTTGGCAGTTCCCGCATCAACTGCTTCAGGACGTTCAGTAGTTTCTCTCAATACTAAAACAGGTTTACCCAAACTAGGTGCTTCCTCTTGTAATCCCCCCGAATCTGTTAGTAATAAATAACAATTTTGAATTGCTGCCACTAATTCCCCATAGTCCAATGGTTCCGTTAAAAAGACCCGAGGATGGTCACCTAATGCTTTTTCAATAGGTTCTCTAACCCTTGGGTTACGGTGCATTGGTAATAATAAAGCAGTATCAGGATAATTATCTAAAATAAGTTGAAATCCTGTTAAAATATCCTGTAAAGGTTGCCCCCAATTTTCCCGACGATGAACCGTTGCTAAGAGCAGACGATACTGATTAAGATCCAAATCTTTAATATCAAAATTAATTTGTTTTTGAGCAACAGTTAATAAAGCATCAATAACCGTATTACCTGTTAAATGAATTGCCCCAGTTACCCCCGATCGCTTTAAATTTTCCACAGCCAATTTAGTAGGGGCAAAATGTAATTGAGTGAGCTGAGAAATCAAACGACGATTAGCTTCTTCAGGAAAAGGATTATAAAGATTATCAGTGCGTAATCCCGCTTCCACATGACCGATAGGAATTTGTTGATAAAATGCAGCTAAAGCAGCAGCAAAAGCCGTTGTAGTATCCCCTTGAACAATAACTAACTTAGGCTTTATTTCTTGAAAAATTGTTTCTAAACCCTGTAAACTTCTACAAGTAATTTCCGACAAAGTTTGACCAGGCTGCATAATTTTCAAATCGCGATCGCCGGTCAATTCAAATAATTCCATCACCTGTTCTACCATTTCCCGATGTTGTCCCGTTAAGATCACATGGGTTGCAAACTCCGGTAATTGACGAAATTGTTGAATAACTGGAGCAAGTTTAATAGCTTCAGGACGCGTTCCTAGGGTAATACAAATTGGAATCATCAAGAGATAGGATTAAGTGAATAGCTACTATCTTAAGTTGACATCCTCACCGCCCTAT
>DLXW01000328.1:4067-15409 GCA_003448685.1 Cyanothece sp. UBA12306 | reverse complement strand
ACAAAACATTAAGTAGGGTGCGCTAGGCCAATTTTGATTATTGAATCATGATCTAGAATTTTTGTTATGCCGTAACGCACCAAAATGGAGAGATTTACAGCACTTTGTGAGTTATTAAAGTATATCTAAACTCCTGCTTCGGAGCCTCAAACCTTAACTTTTTGTATCACATATTAAGTCGACAACTGCTATAGGTGTGTTAGCGTAGCGTAATGCACCCTACAATTACTTTACAATTTATTTGACAAACAGTCTCTAAGTATTTCCACTAAGATCATCTTTTTAAGAAATATGACGAAGTTACAGGATCTTGATTTTTTGTTATTAAGTTATTAATTAGATATTAGTTGCAATCTACCATAACTTTTCTAAAAAATCAATAAAAAATCCGAGAAATTACTGTTATTTTTCTGACGAAGATTGTCCATAATAGATGGTGTGATTTATATCACTCAACATAACAAATCTATCTCACAGTGATTGCGAAAAGCCTATTAGATAATTAATAGGTTAAGTAATCTTTAACTAAAATCTGCTAACTGAACTATTATTTGAAGCTTGTGTCACAGTCTGGAGATTTTAGTCATTTATGTATAAATAAACCATCAGGAAACAATCTTATGAATACTCGATACAAACTTGCTTTATTCTATCTTAATCACCTGCGAAAACCCAAAAACAAGGGCATGACTATCGTCTTTGCTATGGCTGTTGGTGTGGTCATGGCATTAGCCGCAGGAACTATGCTTATCGGCAGTCAAGCTAAACAATCTCAAGTATCTGCTGAAAACGCCAAAGCTCAAGGTTCGGCCGTAGCTGATGCTGCCGTTAATCGGGTGATTTATCTTTTACAGAAACACGAAATTTTAGCTCAAAACGATCTCAGCGCTTGGAAGAACATTTCAGAAACTGGAACCGATCCCATTAGCGAGGATTTGAAGGCTTTTAGTGAGAGTTGTAACTCACAACAATCATTAACAGACATAATCACTGAAATTAAGAATGTCGCTGGGGGTAATTGGCAAGATCTTGGTAATAATCAAGGACAATACAAAATAATGGATTATCAAGGTTCTGGCACCACTAGAGGACTTGGTACATTAAAGATTCAAGCCAAAGCGAACCCAGTCAACAATAATAAAGGAGAACTAAAAGAATCTATCGCTCAGCTTCAGATCCAAATTCCAGTCAAACCTAAAACAGGTGATATTCCTGGACTGTGGCTTAAAGAAAAAGATCTTAGTAAAAGCGGGAAGGTTGGTCAGAATAATAATAGGGTTGACGGGGATGTTTGGATCAGTGACTGTACGAATGTAAGCAAAACTGATCTTGCCACCATCCTAGATCCTTCTGGTCAACAAGTAGGTAGCTATGCGCCAGTTCCTTTCCCCGACTCTAGTAAGCTACCAGTTTATGATGAGGCTACAATTCCTACAGCCCAAAAATCAGGTTCTACATCAAATCCATCAACCCCAGACCCAGATCCTAGCCCAGATCCTAGTCCAGATCCTGGCCCAGGCAAAGGCAAAGGCAAAAACAAAGGCAAAAGCTTCGGTTCTATGTCAGGTTTATCAACTCCATCGACTGGATTAATTATTGACTCTGATGTTACATTGCCTCGTCCAGGAGATACATCCACCACTAAAACCATCAACGGGAAAAGCGTTACCGTTTATGAGTATCTGGTCAACAAAATCGATATGTCAGGCAATGAAAAATTAAAGATTAACACCACTAATGGACAAGTGATACTCTATGTTCTCGGAGATATCACCAAAGGTGGTCAGGGGATCTACCATTGCGATGATCCTTCTGATAGCAATTGTCAAGGAGTAGGTAAAACCACTGACTTCCAAATCTATGGCTATGGCACCCAAAGCACATCCAACCCACCTGAGATCTGCCTTAATGGGAATAAACCCATAGAAGGCTTTATTTTTGCCCCCACCTACACAGCAGGAGCAGCCGGAACTGGTGGTGGTGCAGGAGCTATTAAAGGCAGTGCTTGGCTCAAAAGTTGGAATGAAGTTAACGGTTGCGGTTCAAACACCTCTAATACAGTAGTCACCCAAACCGGACAATGGACAGATCTCATGGATCAAATTAAACCTAATGGTTTGCAAAAAATCCAGCTAGAGGCTCCTTCCAACTACACCCCACAAGAATTGGGTAGTTAAAGGTATGGCAGGGGGGAGAAGGCAGCAGGGAAAATTAATCTATGAGTAGGTTTTGAGGATCTTGGCTGTCCTAACCTATGCTTCGACTGCTCTAAGAAAAAAACGACTGTTTGGGTCAATATTTTTTGATTTTCCCCTTAATAATAAACCCCATATCTTAACCAATCCGCTTTATGAATCCTAAACTTAAATTACTACTACTGTCTCCCCCGAGAAATCGGGGATTTATCTATTCTCAACCCTCAAGGTTAGAGAATCAATCTGAAGAGCGATCGCTCCCTCTTGAATCCCAAAATAATGGCTTCACCATGATGGAAGTCTTAGTGGCCATCTTGGTATCCTTTGCTTTTTTGATGGGTACTCTCCAAGCAATGACTATTAGTGCTTATTTTCAAGTTAAATCCGAACGACAAGCGCGAGCTAAATTTTGGATACAAGACGACATAGCCTTAGTTTCTTCCATTGCAGGAACAGAATTTGATGACCTGACTACAGCCGAACAAACTGCTTATGAAAGCCGTTGCGGAAACACTGGGAACAATGGTATTGGCGCTTATTTGACCAGTACCCTACCCCAAATTGGTACACCTACCATCACTGCTAATCGTACTGTGCAAATTGTCGAAGATGGTAAGGAAATTTTCAATAAACAGTATCGCCTAGTTCGCATTACTGAGGTTCCTACCAATCAACCTGAAATGTTACAAATCACCTACCGAGTTGGAGTTAGAGATGATACAGACACAGACGACGGACTTGCTAACATCGATCCGGACACAGGAAAAAACTCCGTTATTGCGGAAAACTACACAGAGTTCATCCCTTTGGCTTCTTTATCTTGCCCATAAACCCATTAAAGAAGTCAGAATTCGTAGGGGCGAATGGCCGTTCGCCCGTACAGAAGTCAGAAGTTTTGGTAACGGGGATTTAAGTCACGCTCCAAAGATTCTTCGCCTTAAAAGGCAGGGTTTTAGAGCCAATTTTTCTAAGAATCGTGGCACTAATATGATGGAAGTAAGTATTACTGCCGTCATTGCTGGCATTTTAGCTGCAACTGCTGTGCCTAATCTGATAGGAATGCTTCAGGGCAATAAAGTCCAAAAGGGTTTGGAGCAAGTGGAAAATAGCTTGAGAGATGCCCAAAAACAGGCCATGCGGATGGGAGAACGATGTGATCTGAAATTGGATAAAACTGCTAAACCTCCCACCATTACCCCTTCTCCGGTTGGCTGTTTGGTGGGTACTGATAGGGATTTACCCAATGGTGTGGCGATCGATTTATCTAAAGGTAATACCATTTCCTTTTCTTTTAAAGGTACAACAACCACATCTACCACCATTATTGTTAAGTCCCAAGATGGTAAAGGAAAACAGAAATGTGTATCCATTAGTAATGGAATAGGAATTATGCGTAGTGGAACTTATGATGACACTAGAAGCAAAGATAAATGTTATCGTTCTACCTAATTTCTGGCAAAAATACAATGTTAAAAAACTATTTAAAACTCTTAACAAAATCTCGCCAAAATTCTGGCTATTCCCTAGCTGAACTGATTGTTGCTGCTAGTTTTAGCTTCATTGTTGTTAGTGCGTCAATCGGCGGACTGATAATTATTTTACGGGAAAATAAAGTGGCATTAGCCACATCACAGACTCAATCTAATATCAATCAAGCGGCTCAATTTGTCTCTGCAGAAATCCAAAATGCTGATAGCATGGAAACGGATTTAACAACTCTCGGCACCAACGCACCAACCTATGATACTAAAAAGGGTACCAGCAACGGTAGGATTCCAGTTCTGGCTCTCAAAATACCAGGGGTTCCTGAACGGGTAGTTTATTATTTAGAACCGGCAAGTTCGAGTGCTATTTGGCAACCTCCTTACATACTCCGACGCTTCGGACCAGGTTTTAATTTGGATGGTACCTACGATAGCGATCAGTTTAATCCTGGCGGTTGGGATGGAGAAGCTCTCATTGATGGCATTTCTGATAGTAGCACTGGGACTACAACCTGTGATGCCGGATTTACTCGCCTTCCTACCAATAGTTCTGATATTAAAGGATTTTTTGTTTGTGTTCAAACTGGGGGAAAATTAGCTAAATTCTATTTAACTGGAACCAGTAGCAATCAACTAAAATCTATTGGTAAATCTAACGATGATTCTCGCTATGGGAAAAAGATGAATTACCAAGTAGTAACTCAAGCTTTTGCTGCTGCTGATTATAGTGGAGCAGTGGGACTCACTTTCCCTGATTTTGGTCTCTATGACAGTGGAATAGTTCCTGAAACCGGAGGATCTCTCAACACCAGTTCAGATATCCTTGATCCTTCTGTCTGTCTTAATGCTGTTACACCTAGTATCCATCTTGATGGTTCACCCTCAGGAGGAAGCACTTTCTCTGGAGGCGAAACCATTACCTTTGATATATCCTGTGGTGGTACTACGGTTTCTTCTTCTGATTCCAATCACACAAAATATTACACTGATGGTAAAAAATTACCAGATACTTTATCATCTGGCCTTCTGAGTCTCATAAAAAGTCAGTTACCATCAGGTTCTGTTAACGGTGATGGTACTTTAAATCTACCTGACAATAAGATTCTTTATTTACTGGATGTAGATGGTACTACACCTACTCTTTCTCCCGATGCTCATGTCTTAGTTACTATTGACAAATAAGTAGCAGAAGTATAAAAATTTTGGACTTACTTACTCAAAATTTGCTTGTTTGCGTAATAATTCCCCTATGGAAAGATCAAATTGGGGTTTTCCTTCAAAAACAGTTCCTACTTCCATTTTTTGCCATTGGACTTTAGCCAAATGATAGCCTTCTTCGGGTAGGGGAATATAACCAACTTGACTAACTAATTCTGGGGCCGTTTGGAGGTAAAATTCTACAAATTCCTCTAAAGCTCTATTGTCCTGGGCGTTTTTAGCGTTAACATAGATAAATATTGGCCTAGCTAAGGGTTGATATTGGTTAGTCTCTACGGTTTCCCTCGAAGGTATCACCCCACCTTTGCCATTATCGATCGCTATGGCTTTCAATTTCTCCTGATTTTGCTCAAAATAAGCATAGCCAAAATATCCCAAAGCATTGGGATCTTGAACCACACCATTGACTAAAGCTTGATCATCAGCACTAAAAACGTAATCTTGGCGACTCATTTTCGGTTTACCTATGACTGCTTGTGTAAAATAATCATAAGTTCCTGATTTTGTATCGGGGCCATAAAGGTTTAAAGGACGCTCAGGATAGGACGGATCGACTTGATTCCATTGGGTGATTTTTCCCTCAGCATTAGTTTCCCACATTGTTCGCAATTGAGCAGTGGTTAAGCTATCTGTCCAAGTGTTTTGGGGATTAACGACAACTGTAATTGCGTCAAAAGCAATAGGCAGTTCAATGTATCTTACTTTACTTTGATTACAGGCGGCCATCTCTTTGGTTGAAATGGGTCGAGAGGCAGCATTGATATCGGTTTCTCCTGCACAGAACTTTTTAAATCCTCCTCCTGTACCTGAAAAATCACTTTCAATAGTCAGATTTTTGAGTTGTTTCCAAGCAGGTTGACTTTGGTATGATTCCAGGATAGCTTCAGTAATGGGAAAAACCGTACTTGAGCCATCAATTTTAACAGGTTTAATATCGTTGGAATACACTTGACTACAAGCAGAAAGCGTTAGTAGAGATGCTATTGCTATTCCGATATTTTTGATATTCATACCATAAGAATTTGATCTTTTTTTCATGGCTTTAACTATATCAATATAATGGATAAACTTAGGTCGTAAAATAACCGATAAATTAACTTTTGAAATTAGATTTAGTATTAATTTAATGTTTAACTTCTAAAGCAAGCCTGTTTGTCAATAATTGTACTTATATTGTGGCAATTTCACTCGGACATGAGTATATCTCAACTCTATTCTAGAAAGCAATATACCAGAGCAACATTAAAAAAGTATTAATAAAAAAAATAATTTTAAACAGTACCTTGATTTTAAGCCATCTGAAAACCTTAAAACAACTTTCTTAACCTATTGTTTACCTGACTTTGCTAAGTTCTGATCTAAAGTTTATTTGGATTTCTCAAATTTACCAAATCCTACTATGTTAAAACTTCTCAAATTCAATCAAAGTCCATCAGGTTTAATATCTTCTTTATCAATACTGGCATTAACAGTAAGTTTAGCAGCCTGTGGTGGTGGTACAACTGACACAGGGTCTACTGATACCGCAGGAACTGATACAGCTTCAGCGCCCGCAGAAAAGCCACCCCTTCAAGGAAATGTGGCTCTAACAGGCGCAGGAGCGTCTTTTCCGGCTCCCCTTTATCAAAACTGGTTTGTTCAACTCAATGAGGTAGTTCCCGAACTGCAAGTTAATTATCAGTCGGTAGGAAGTGGTGCTGGAGTAGAACAATTTAGCAGCGAGACTGTAGACTTTGGGGCTAGTGATGTGGCCATGAAGGATGAAGAAATAGCGAAGGTAAATAGAGGAGTAATCTTATTACCCATGACCGCCGGAAGTATTGTTTTTGCCTATAATTTACCTGGAGTTGAAGGTCTTAAGCTTTCTAGAGAAGCCTATGTAGGGATTATGAAGGGAGATATTACCAACTGGAATGATCCCAAAATTGCTGAGGTTAACCCCGACCTCAAATTACCTAATGAACCCATTACTGTAGTACACCGTTCCGACGGTAGTGGAACCACCGGAGTCTTTACCAAGCATCTTAGTGCGATTAACCCAGAGTGGGAAACTGCCATCGGACAAGGTAAAAGTGTGGAAGGGCCTACCAGTAAAGGTAAATTCATCGGCGGGAAAGGGAATGAAGGGGGAACAGCCGCTATCCAACAAAACCAAGGGGCGATCGGTTATGTAGAATATGGCTATGCCAAGAATAATAATTTGAACATGGCATCCCTCGAAAACCAATCTGGAAACTATATCGAACCCACTGATGAGGCAGCCTCAGCCACCTTAGATGCAGTAGTTCTTCCCGAAAATCTACGGGCATTTATCACCGATCCAGAAGGGGACGATTCTTATCCCATCGTAACTTATAGCTGGATTATGGCTTATAAGGACTACGATGATCCTCAAAAAGCGATCGCCATGGAAGCAATGATTGAGTATGGGTTAAATCAAGGACAAGAAGCTTCTAAAACCCTCGGTTATGTTCCCTTACCTCCGAGTGTCAGACAGAAAGTAGCTGCTGCTGCTGATCAAATTAGCCCTGATTACACCATTAAAGTTAACTAAAAGTTAGCCTTTTTCTTGAGTTTAATTAAGGGAAGCTAGGACGTATTAAAAATGCGTCTTAGCTAAGTCAAAGATCAACTATCATCCATTTTTATTAAAAGTTATAGAAGTCTGACTTTAAGACTTCTGACTTGAAGACTTGATTATGAGTTCACCAACTATTTCTGATTCTAAACAAACCGGAGTCGGCGTTCGTTCGTCTCTCGAAAAAACGATTGATACGGGATTTATTGGACTAACCTTAGCTTTTGCGGTGAGTATTGGCTTAATTTTAGTTGCTATTGCCATTGTTATTACGATCCGCGCTTGGCCTGCCATCCAAACCTATGGGTTTGGTTTTTTAGTTGGTAGTGCCTGGAACCCTGTGGCAGGAAGGGAGGAATTTGGGGCATTACCAGTAATTTATGGAACTTTAGTTAGTTCTTTAATCTCTCTTTTGATCGCAGTTCCCTTAGGTATCGGGACTGCTATTTTTTTGAGTGAGAATTTTATCCCCCTCAAGTTTCGTACCCCGTTAGTTTTTTTAGTGGAACTTCTAGCTGCTATTCCTAGCGTAGTTTATGGTTTATGGGGAATTTTTGTCTTAATTCCTTGGCTTACCCCTATAGGTTCCTGGTTAAACAATAATTTTGGTTGGATTCCCCTATTTAGCACTCCACCAGCCGGACCTGGAATGTTACCCGCAGGAATGGTACTCTCAATCATGATTTTACCAATTATTACGGCAATTTCCCGTGATTCTTTGGCTTCTTTGCCCCCCGAATTACGTCAAGCTTCCTTGGGTTTAGGGGCTACCCGTTGGGAGACTATTTTCCGTGTTCTAATTCCAGCAGCCTTTTCGGGTATTGTGGGGGGAATTATGTTAGCCCTCGGACGGGCAATGGGGGAGACGATGGCGGTTACGATGATTATCGGTAATGCTAACAAAATAAGTGCTTCTCTTCTCGAACCTGCTAACACCATTTCCTCATTATTAGCTAACCAGTTTGCTGAAGCATCAGGAATGCAAGTCTCGGCTTTGATGTATGCTGCTTTAGTGTTAATGATTTTAACCTTAATTGTTAATATTGCGGCTGATTATATTGTTAGTCAAGTTAGGGCTAAATACCAATAAATAGTGATAGTAGATTACACAAAAATATCAACTATTAACTATCAACTATCAACTATTAACTATCAACTATCAACTATCAACTAAAATGGCTAATATAAGTAGTGAAAATATTGGATTAAGTTTAAAAAAGAAGCCCAGCAGTTCCCGCGCCTTATTTGAGACATTCTGGACTGCGATCGCTTCTTTATGTCTGATTTTGACCCTAATACCCCTATTTTTGGTCTTATTTTTCGTGATAATTCAGGGGGCAGCACAAATAAATCTAGATTTATTTACTAAGCTTCCCCCACCACCAGGACTTTCCGAAGGCGGTATTGCTAATGCTATCATTGGAACCTTCTTTACAGTAGGAATAGCAACAGTAATAGCAGTTCCCATCGGAGTGTTAGCCGCAGTTTATCTATCTGAATTTAGCGGAGGTAATCAAATTGCCCGTTGGGTTCGTTTTGCAACTAATGTTCTCAGTGGAGTTCCTTCGATTATTGCCGGAATTTTCGCCTATGGTTTATTAGTAGCTACTAAAATTGTGGGATTTTCTGCCGTTGCAGGGGGGGTTGCCCTAGCGGTATTAATGCTACCCACGATTATCAGAACCACTGATGAAGCTTTACAAATTGTTCCCCAAGAGGTACGTTGGGCAGCTTTTGGACTGGGGGCATATAATTACCAAACGGTGATCAAAATCGTTCTTCCTGCGGCTATTCCAGCAATTTTAACGGGTGTAACCCTATCTATTGCCCGCGCAGCAGGGGAAACTGCCCCGTTGATCTTTACTGCTTTGTTTTCTAATTTCTGGCCCAAAGGATTATTTGAACCGATCGCAACTTTATCAGTTTTAGTTTACAACTACGCGATCGTTCCTTTTAAACCCCAACAAGAATTAGCTTGGGCGGGGTCATTAATTTTAGTCTTATTGGTATTAATTACCAGTGTAACTGCCCGTTGGGCTACCCGACAAAAAACCTATTAATTTAGTTAATAGTTAATAGTTAATAGTTAATAGTTAATAGTTATGGAGGCAAGTTCTTTGATAATGGACAACCAAGTGTCAGACACAATCAAAACAGAGACGGTTTTTAATTTAGAAAACGTCGATATTTACTATGGAGATTACAGGGCAGTTCGGGATGTCACTTTTACTATTCCCAAAAACAAAGTAACTGCTTTTATTGGTCCTTCTGGTTGTGGAAAAAGTACCATTTTACGCTGCTTTAATCGTCTGAATGATTTAATTGATATTTTTCATTTGACTGGTAAAATAAGCTATCATGGACAAAATCTTTATGACAAAGATATTGATCCTGTTGAAGTCAGAAAGAGAATCGGAATGGTATTTCAAAAACCTAATCCTTTCCCGAAAACTATCTACGATAATATAGTTTATGGAGCTAGGGTTAATAACTACCAAGGTGATCTCGATGAGTTAGTGGAAACTTCTCTAAAAAAGGCTGCTCTTTGGGATGAAGTAAAAGATAAATTGCAAGATAATGGCTTTGCTTTATCAGGAGGACAACAACAACGTCTTTGTATTGCCAGAACTATTGCAGCGCAACCAGAGGTGGTTTTGATGGACGAACCTTGTTCCGCATTAGATCCGATTTCAACCCTAAAAGTTGAAGAATTAATGCACGAACTCAAACAAAGTTACACCATTGTAATTGTTACCCATAATATGCAACAAGCCACAAGGGTAGCAGATTTAACCGCATTTTTTAATGCAGAAGCAACTGATAAAGGAAGCAAAGTAGGTTATCTAGTAGAATATGATAAGACCGAAGTTATTTTTGGGAATCCCCGCGAACAATCTACTCAAGATTATGTTAGTGGAAGATTTGGGTAAAAATTGTCAACAAATCCTAGGAATAGCCATCAAAAATTAATCCGATAAAAGTCATCAGGAGTTAATCAAAAATCATGGTAACTAATGTAGCCACTGAAGCAGTTTTAAAAACCCAAAATCTTAATGTTTTTTATGGCTCTAATTTAGCAGTTAGGGATGTTTCCTTAGATATTCCTAAAAATAAAGTTGTAGCATTTATTGGTCCTTCTGGTTGTGGAAAAAGTACGGTTTTACGTTGTTTTAACCGAATGAATGATCTAATTCCTAGTGCTAGAATTGATGGAACAATTACCTTTAAGGGTAAAGATATTTACGCCAATAAAGTAGATCCTGTCGACTTACGCTGTCGCATTGGAATGGTATTTCAAAAGCCTAATCCTTTTCCTAAATCTATCTATGAAAATATTGCTTTTGGGGCTAGATTGAACGGTTTTAAAGGAGATATGGATGAATTGGTCGAAACTTCTCTAAAAAAAGCAGTTATTTGGGATGAAACTAAAGATAAACTCAAACAAAGTGGATTAGCTTTATCAGGAGGACAACAACAACGTCTGTGTATTGCTAGAACCATTGCAGTTAAACCCGAAGTTATCTTAATGGATGAACCTTGTGCTGCACTCGATCCCATTTCTACCCTCAAAATAGAAGAATTAATCCACGAATTAAAGCAAGAATACACCATTGTTATTGTTACCCATAATATGCAACAAGCATCACGGGTATCGGATTTAACGGCGTTCTACAATGCAGAAGCAACAGGAAAAGGAATGAAAGTGGGTTATTTAGTGGAATATGATAATACAGAGGTTATTTTCCAGAATCCTGCCCAAGAATCAACCAGAGATTATGTTAGTGGACGTTTTGGATAAGTCTATAATTTATAGACATCAAAAGGTTGGTTGCTAACGATAATCATTCTCAAAATAAAATAAAAAGA
>DLXW01000328.1:2846-3820 GCA_003448685.1 Cyanothece sp. UBA12306 | reverse complement strand
GGCGATCAAAAGCTCTAAAATAATAATTAAATATGAGTCCCACATGAGGAACAGCAGGCGGAAAAAACTTCAACCTGTATCTAGATTAATGAAACAAGACGAATCTTTGCTACCTTTAAAAATTGCCGTGCTGACGGTACATTGATCTGTCTAAATCTGCTGTTGAACTGATAGCTAAACAGCAGATTAAGAAACAGAATAAAAACCTATTGGGTTTGAATATCACCGAGATTAAACAAGAAAGGAACTCCTCCTTGACTATCACCTCCCATAACTAAGACATTAGGCATCTGCGCGCCCCCTTCTTTCCAAGCTTCGATCGCCTCTTTTTGTAACACCAATTCCCCACCTTGGGCCTTCAAAGTTTCGGCTAACAAACGTTGTGCTTCGGCTTTACCTTTAGCGCGGTTGATATCAGCTTGGGCTTCTTGTTCGGCTTCCTGGGCAATATAGACAGCCCGTTGCGCCCTTTGTTCAGCGATTTGTTTTTCTTCAACTGCGCGGGCAAATTCGGGGGAGAAGTTTAAATCAATGACGCTGGTATCAAGGACAATAATGCCGTATTTGGCTAAGCGTTCATTGAGGGCATTATCAAAGTCTTCTTTAAGTTCACTGCGTTGAGTAATAGACTGTTCTACTGTCCGTTTGGCAGCGGCAATTTTAAAAGATTCCTGAGTTTGGGGAGCAATAATTTTAGCGACGATATTTTGTAGGGTTCCTTGGGTACGACGAATGTCAACTACTTGTACAGGGTCAAGCCGGAAATTGATGGCAAAACTAGCTGTCAGATCTTGTAAATCTTTAGTAGCACTTTGGGCAGGAACTTCAAATTTTTGTACAGTTACATCGTAAACGTCTACGGCTGAAACAAGAGGAGGTTTAAAATGTATTCCTTCTAATAATGCTCCATCTTGGGCTTTTCCTAAAATACTTAATACTCCTGCTTGTCCAGGGTTGATCACAACAAATGAGGT
>DLXW01000328.1:1923-2640 GCA_003448685.1 Cyanothece sp. UBA12306 | reverse complement strand
GGTTGATCACAACAAATGAGTTAAAACTAATAACTACCAATAAGGCAGCGATAATCCCACCAATTAAGGGTTGTAAGCTGGGGGCTGATTGACGACTCACGAATCTTTACTCCTTGGTTTACTCCGGTTTTGATCTTACAGGGTATTTTCTATGATTTACCACTTAGTTAATGCTTTGTATTAAGTTTAGCTATTCTTCTCGACTTATTTAAGTACAGAAGTAATGATCACCGTAATAGTGGCACTAGCAATTAAAGTAAATGCAAGTTGAACAACCCACTGTGTTGCTTGTCTGTAGTCAGCAAAACGTTCATCAAACCTTTTCACATCTCCAGAAAGGTTTTCTACATCTTTCTGGAGATGTTCTACATCTTGCTGAAGGTGTTCTACATCTTGCCGAAGGTGTTCCACATTTTCACTGAGTTTATCTAGTTTTTGAACAACATCTATTAAGGTAGGTTCCACATTAGGGGTGGTAGTCATAATTTTTATCCTTTAATCGAGTAATTTTTAGGAATTGTGGGTTGATCTTCTGAGATTTTTCACTGTTGGCCTATCTACTAGATTAGGAAATATTTTTTTTAGCTTAATTTTACGTTCTTTTGGCGATTCTATCCCAAAATTCCATAAGCTTTCATAGAAAAAGAAAGAAACTCCAGCAAATTTTTGTTGACGAGTAGTTTCTACTTGTTTAGTTATCTGTTTCATGGAGACGCT
>DLXW01000328.1:1554-1739 GCA_003448685.1 Cyanothece sp. UBA12306 | reverse complement strand
ACTGGACGACCTTTTAAACCAGCAAGAACACCCACTCCAAAGGGAATATGTTGTTTAGCTTGCCGCACTTCAGGACGGCTTAATTCCCGTTTAAAATCCTGAATATTCTGGCGATAAACTTGCAAAACTAATTCTTCTACCAATCCTTTACGTTCCCATTGATGCCAGTCTGCTAGATAACAATT
>DLXW01000328.1:435-1344 GCA_003448685.1 Cyanothece sp. UBA12306 | reverse complement strand
ACAGTCTGCTAGATAACAATTAAGCGAAAAAGTTTGAGGATTAGGAGAAACGGAAATAATTACATTAGGATTAACTTGTTTGATTTCCTTAAAAAGTTCTGTCATATAATCTGTAATTTTATTAGCCCTCCATCTTGTCCATTCCTTCCAGGCTTGACTATTTATTCGACAATTATTATTAGTTTTCGCATTTTGGGGGGGTTTCGGAGGAGATTTACCTTGATGTTCTTGCTGATAAAGTTTAACAGTGAAATCATCATAACCAAAATCAAAAGGAATACCAAAATGGTCGTCAAATTGAATTCCATCTACCTTATAATTACCGACAATTTCTGTGACCAAATTGGTGATAAATTCTTGAACTTCTGGCTGCAAAGGATTGAGCCAAACCCGCTGATGCACATTACCTTCTAACCAAATTTTATCCCCATTTTCCCTTTGAGTTAACCATTGAGGATATCTGATGGCTAATTGGGAGTCAGCAGGGGCCATAAACCCAAACTCAAACCAAGGAATAACAGCCATCTTAGCTTGATGTCCTTGGTCAATAATTTCTTGTAGTATATCCCGTCCCTGTAAGCCCTCTGTGGGGTCTAAATCGGTTCCAATGACATTTTTGGCAACGGTTGAAGGATAGAGGGTATAACCCCAATTCCAAACCGTAGGATACAGAGTATTAAAGTTTAACTGTTTCAAGGTTCCTATGGCCTCAGATAGTTTTTCTTGACTGAAGAGAACCTGACTATCAATGTTGGTTAGCCATACTCCGCGAATTTCTGAAGGTTGGTTGCGAGATTGGGCCGGATATTGCCAAGTTGCTATGATTAGGGTGACAGATAAGCTAAAAACCAAAAGAAACAGTAACCAGGTTTGACGACCCCATAAACGGCTAAAATTGACCAATTGGTC
>DLXW01000328.1:0-224 GCA_003448685.1 Cyanothece sp. UBA12306 | reverse complement strand
GGCTAAAATTGACCAATTGGTCGGCACTGCGATCAAATAAGTTCTTGGGCATAAAATTGAGATTAAGATAAAATCATGGTTGTACATTGGCTAGGCTAACCCATGGGAGAATTTTTTGAAAATGTAGCCCGTTACCCCCGCTATCTCATCAGTTTTAGTTTAGGGGTTTTCTTTTCTATCTTTGGCTGGACTAAACCTTTATTGAAGGGTTTAATCCTAACATT
>DLXW01000259.1 GCA_003448685.1 Cyanothece sp. UBA12306 | reverse complement strand
AGCAACTTTTCGATCTACTGAGTCTGTAAGGTGATAATAAGTGCCTGTTAAATAGTAAGCTTTTAGATGGTTATAGATTATCATTTAGTCGAGTCTATCGTATATTAGTCAATGATAAGATAGACTAAATTTCCTAACCAACGCCTAATATTCTAAATACGCTGTTATTAATTACTCGCTAATTACAATGATCCCTAATGATAAGCTGGCTCTTGATCATTTCAGCCTTAATAATACTCAATCCTCTGAGTCACTGAGTGCGGTAGACAATTATCATATTCATAATACAAGTTTATCCTTAACTGATAGCAGCGAGTTGCCAGAAACCCCTAGAGAAGATACAAGGAGAAGCCAGATCGTGCCAAATAACGTTGCCAAAATCAAAGTCATTGGCGTTGGTGGTGGCGGATGTAATGCAGTCAACCGTATGATTGAAAGTTCCCTAACTGGAATCGAGTTTTGGGCAATTAATACGGATGCTCAAGCTTTGTCTCAGTCAGCAGCCCCCCAACGACTACAAATAGGACAAAAATTGACGCGAGGTTTAGGGGCTGGCGGAAATCCTTCTATTGGCACCCAAGCGGCTGAAGAATCCCGCGATGAAATCGCTCAAGCTCTCGAAAATACTGATTTGGTTTTCATTACGGCAGGTATGGGCGGCGGTACTGGAACTGGGGCTGCCCCAATTGTAGCAGAAGTAGCTAAAGAAATAGGGTGTCTGACTGTGGGAGTAGTCACTCGTCCCTTTACCTTTGAAGGAAGACGGCGTACTACTCAAGCAACACAAGGGGTTGATAATCTCCAAAATAATGTTGATACTTTGATTGTTATCCCTAATAATCAATTATTACAGGTAATTCCCCCAGATACCCCCCTACAACAAGCTTTCCTAGCTGCTGATAACATTCTACGCCAAGGGGTACAAGGGATTTCCGACATTATTACAATTCCAGGTTTAGTCAATGTGGATTTTGCCGATGTACGGGCTGTAATGGCTGATGCGGGTTCAGCCTTGATGGGATTGGGTATTGGTTCAGGGAAGTCTCGTGCTAGTGATGCAGCAGTAGCAGCCATTTCTTCTCCCCTATTGGAACATTCTATTAAAGGGGCCCGGGGGGTTGTGTTTAATATTACTGGAGGCGATGATTTAACCCTCCATGAAGTCAATACGGCTGCCGAAACTATTTTTGAAGTTGTTGATCCCGATGCCAATATTATTTTTGGGGCGGTGATTGATCAAGCAATGCAAGGGGAAGTAATTATTACTGTAATCGCTACAGGTTTTACAGGAGAATCTGAGACAGCAACAAACCCTAAAGTAGCCACAATTACTACGCCAAACCCTCGAAAAACTCCTGAGCGTTCCCCAGCTTCCCCACCAGAACCAAAACCAGAACCTCCTAAATCTACGGGATTAGATATTCCAGACTTTCTCCAAAAACGTCGTTTTCCTCCTCGGAACTGATCTTTAAAGCAAGAATTTGGGAAGTTTGGCTAGTAGAAGAACTACTATAAACTTGTCATCTGCCACTGAAAACTGTTATGATAGTCTACCCGATCTAAATTTACCATCGTTCACTTAAGTAACCCCTTAATAGGAAACGACTGTGGCCAATTCGAAGTCTGCACTGAAACGCATTGCTATCGCTGAACGCAACCGACTACGTAACAAATCTTACAAGTCGGCATTAAGAACCTTAATCAAGAAATACTTTCAAGCTGTTGAAGAATATGGAGCCAATCCAAACCCAGACAAACTCAAAGAGGCTGAACAATGTCTCTCAGCAGCTTATAGTAAAATTGACAAGGCAGTAAAACGGCGAGTTCTCCATCGAAACAATGGAGCGCGCAAAAAAGCCCGCCTAGCCAAAGTCCTCAAACAAGTAGCCACTGCTTCATAAACTTTGTTGCTTACTTTTGAAGATAGAGCATCTTCTAGAAATGACAATGGGTTAGGATAAGATTTAAGTCTTAATCCTCTAGTCTATCTAAATTAAAAATTAAGATTAGAAGATCGCCCTAAGTAACCTAGCTGTAAAATCAGCCCGATGTGAGGCAGATGCAATTAATTGATACCCACGTTCACATCAACTTCGACGTTTTTGAAACCGATCTCGAATTACTGCAAACCCATTGGCAACAATCAGATGTTGTCCATCTTGTGCATTCGTGCGTCGAACCTGGGGAATTCCCCAGCATACAGGCTTTAGCTAATCGCTTTAAGGAACTTTCCTTCGCAGTGGGATTACATCCCCTAGATGCCGATAAATGGACTGCCACCACTGCCGAAGAAATTCTAGCCTATGCCCAATCAGACTCGAGAGTAGTCGCCATTGGAGAAATGGGACTAGACTTTTATAAGGCAGATAACCAAGAATGGCAAAAACAAGTTTTAGAAGCTCAACTGGCTATTGCCCATCGACTTGATAAACCAGTGATCATCCACTGTCGCGAGGCAGCAGACAGTTTAAGAGATATTTTAGAATCATTTAGACAAAACCAAGGGATGATCAAAGGAGTCATGCACTGTTGGGCAGGAAATCCCGAAGAAACCCAATGGTTCTTAGATTTGGGATTCTATATCAGCTTTAGTGGAATTGTCACCTTCAAAAATGCCCATCAAATTCGAGAAAGTGCCTTAATGGTACCAAGCGATCGCCTCCTCATCGAAACAGATTGTCCCTTTTTAGCCCCAGTTCCCAAACGAGGTAAACGGAATGAACCAGCCTATGTACGTCATGTCGCCGAATTTCTTGCCCAATGGCGCGGAGTGTCCTTAGAAACCTTAGCCCAACAAACTACAGAAAACGCCTGCCAACTGTTCCAATTATCAATCCAAAACTGATAACGGATACCCAAATAAATAATAGATAGATTTACCCCTAATGACTAATCTAACCTATAACTACAATCTGCTCCCCGACCTGATCGAAATTCAAAGGTCGAGTTTTCGTTGGTTCCTAGAAGAAGGACTGATCGAAGAACTTGATAGCTTCTCCCCCATTAGCGATTATACAGGTAAATTAGAACTCCATTTCTTAGGAGAAAACTATAAATTAAAACAACCAAAATATGATGTAGATGAAGCTAAACGGCGCGATAGTAGCTATTCGGTGCAGATGTACGTTCCCACCCGGTTGATTAATAAAGAAACAGGGGAAATTAAAGAACAAGAAGTCTTTATTGGGGATCTGCCCTTAATGACAGAAAGGGGAACCTTTATTATTAATGGAGCAGAACGGGTTATTGTTAACCAAATTGTCCGTTCTCCAGGGGTATACTATAAAGCAGAAATTGATAAAAATGGCAGAAGAACCTACTCTGCTTCTTTGATTCCGAATCGAGGAGCTTGGTTAAAATTTGAAACAGATAAAAATGGTTTAGTTTGGGTACGGATTGATAAAACCCGCAAACTATCGGCTCAAGTATTATTAAAAGCCATCGGGCTCAGTGATGCGGAGATTCTTGATGGACTGCGTCACCCAGACTTTTATCAACGAACCCTAGACAAAGAAGGTAACCCCACCGAAGAAGATGCCCTGCTCGAATTGTACCGCAAATTGCGCCCAGGGGAGCCCCCGACGGTAAGCGGAGGACAACAACTGCTCGATTCGCGCTTTTTTGATAGCAAACGCTATGATTTAGGCCGCGTTGGTCGTTATAAGCTCAATAAAAAACTCCGTCTCAATGCCCCCGACACCATTCGGGTGTTACGACAAGCTGATATTATGTCAGCAATTGATTATTTGATTAGTTTAGAGTTTGATATTGGAAGTACGGACGATATCGACCATTTAGGTAATCGTCGAGTACGTTCGGTAGGAGAACTACTGCAAAATCAAGTCAGAGTAGGACTCAATCGCCTAGAACGGATTATCCGCGAAAGAATGACAGTTAGCGAATCCGATGGCTTAACCCCCGCTTCCCTAGTCAATCCTAAACCTTTAGTAGCCGCTATTAAAGAATTTTTTGGCTCATCCCAGCTATCCCAATTTATGGATCAAACCAATCCTTTAGCAGAATTGACCCATAAACGGAGGATCTCCGCCCTAGGACCAGGAGGATTAACCCGAGAACGGGCAGGGTTTGCCGTGCGAGATATCCATCCGTCCCACCACGGACGAATTTGTCCAGTAGAAACTCCTGAAGGTCCAAATGCAGGTTTAATCGGCTCTTTAGCTACCTATGCTCGGGTTAATCAGTATGGCTTTATTGAAACGCCCTACTATAAAGCAGAAAATGGACGAGTAAGACGGGATTTAGACCCAGTTTATCTAACAGCAGACGAAGAAGACGATCTAAGGGTTTGTCCTGGGGATGCCGGAACAGATGAAGAAGGAAATATTTTAGGCGACCTGGTACCCATCCGTTATCGTCAAGAATTCTCCACCACCAGCCCCCAACAGGTAGATTATGTAGCCGTATCTCCGGTTCAGATTGTTTCGGTCGCTACCTCCATGATTCCCTTTTTAGAGCATGATGATGCTAACCGAGCCTTAATGGGTTCCAATATGCAGCGTCAAGCAGTCCCCTTGTTGAGACCAGAACGGCCTTTAGTAGGAACCGGACTAGAAGCTCAGGCCGCCAGAGATTCAGGAATGGTTATCGTAAGCCGGACTTTCGGCATCGTTACCTATGTTGATGCCTCAGAAATTCGAGTTCAGGTGACAGGGCCAGAAGGCCATGACAAATTGGGTAAGGAGATTATCTATTTGTTACAGAAATATCAACGGTCTAATCAAGATACCTGTTTGAATCAACGGCCCTTAGTAGACGTGCATGAAGACGTAGTTCCAGGCCAAGTATTGGCTGATGGTTCAGCCACCGAAGGCGGTGAGTTAGCTCTAGGGCAGAATATTTTAGTAGCCTATATGCCCTGGGAAGGATACAACTACGAAGATGCCATCCTCATTAGTGAACGACTGGTATACGACGATGTTTATACCAGTATTCACGTCGAAAAATACGAAATAGAAGCCCGTCAGACTAAATTGGGACCAGAAGAAATTACCCGAGAAATTCCCAACGTCGGGGAAGATTCCCTGAGAAACCTAGATGAACAGGGAATTATCCGCGTTGGTGCTTGGACTGAAGCAGGAGACATCCTAGTGGGGAAAGTCACACCCAAAGGAGAATCGGATCAACCTCCTGAAGAAAAACTGTTAAGAGCAATTTTTGGCGAAAAAGCCCGAGATGTGCGGGATAATTCCCTACGGGTTCCCAATGGAGAAAAAGGCCGCGTCGTCGATGTACGGGTCTTCACCCGAGAACAAGGAGATGAATTACCCCCTGGGGCTAATATGGTAGTGCGAGTTTATGTCGCCCAAAAACGCAAGATCCAGGTAGGGGACAAAATGGCGGGTCGCCACGGAAATAAAGGAATTATTTCGCGTATTTTGCCCATTGAAGATATGCCCTATCTACCCGATGGCCGCCCCGTGGATATCGTTTTAAACCCCTTGGGAGTTCCCTCACGGATGAATGTAGGCCAGGTATTTGAATGTTTATTAGGTTGGGCCGGTGAGAATTTGGGAGTGCGCTTTAAAATTACCCCCTTCGATGAAATGTATGGGGAAGAAGCCTCCCGTAAGACCGTTCATGGCCTATTAGAGACAGCCAGTCGCAAACGTAAGAAAAGCTGGATTTACCAAAAAGAAAACCCAGGAAAAATTCGAGTGTTTGATGGCCGTACAGGAGAAGCCTTTGATCGGCCAGTAACCGTAGGTCAAGCTTATATGTTGAAGCTGGTTCACCTCGTGGATGATAAGATTCATGCCCGTTCAACAGGTCCTTATTCCTTGGTAACTCAACAGCCCTTGGGTGGGAAAGCCCAACAAGGTGGTCAACGCTTTGGGGAAATGGAAGTATGGGCCTTAGAAGCCTATGGGGCAGCTTATACCCTCCAGGAATTATTAACAGTGAAATCTGACGATATGCAAGGACGCAATGAAGCCCTCAATGCGATCGTCAAAGGTAAGCCAATTCCCCAACCTGGAACCCCTGAATCCTTTAAAGTGCTAATGCGCGAGTTACAATCTTTGGGTTTAGATATTGCCGTTCATAAAGTAGAATCTACCGACGATGGAACTAGCCGCGATGTGGAGGTAGATTTGATGATCGATACCCAACGTCGAACTCCTAGTCGTCCTACTTATGAATCCTTAACCAGTGAGGATCTTGAAGAAGAAGAAGTGTAATTAGTGAATAGCTAATAGTGAATAGTTAGTAGTTGTTGAAGGTGAATAGCCCCAAGATTATTGCCTAATGTAAACATCACTATTAACTATCAACTATTAACTATCAACTATTAACTATCAACTATTAACTATCAACTATTAACTGCAATGACATTCTACAATTACATCGTTGACAAAGGTCGTTTGAAAAAGTTAATTGCTTGGGCTTACCGCAATTATGGGTCAGCCAGAAGTTCCCAAATGGCAGATAATTTAAAAGATTTGGGCTTTCGTTATGCAACTAAAGCCGGAGTTTCGATTAGTATTGATGATTTAACAATTCCACCAACAAAACGGGGTTTACTTGATAGCGCCGAACAATCAATTCGTCTGACAGAGTCCCGTTACGCCAAGGGAGAAATTACTGAAGTAGAACGGTTCCAAAAGGTAATTGATACTTGGAATAGTACCTCAGAAGAACTAAAAGATGAGGTAATTCGTAATTTTCGCGAGACTGATCCCCTCAACTCCGTCTACATGATGGCATTTTCTGGCGCTCGGGGTAATATGAGCCAAGTGCGTCAATTAGTAGGAATGCGCGGTTTAATGGCTGATCCCCAAGGAGAAATTATTGATTTACCCATTAAAACCAATTTCCGAGAAGGCTTAACAGTAACAGAATACGTAATCTCATCCTATGGAGCCCGCAAAGGGTTGGTCGATACTGCACTAAGGACAGCAGATTCAGGATATCTAACAAGGCGACTAGTAGATGTTTCCCAGGACGTTATTGTCCGAGAAGTAGACTGTGGAACTCAACGAAGTTTGACCGTCAGTGCCATGAAAGACGGCGATCGCGTAAAAATCCCCCTCGTAGATCGTCTCTACGGACGAGTCTTAGCCGAAGATGTGGTAGTCGATGGGCAGGTGTTAGCCCGACGCAATCAAAGCATGGACCTCGAATTAGCCACCTTGATCTCTCAAAAGGTTGAACAAGTGCAGGTACGATCTCCTTTAACCTGTGAAGCCGCCAGATCCGTCTGTCAACATTGCTATGGTTGGAGTTTAGCAGTAGGTCGCATGGTTGATTTAGGGGAAGCCGTGGGAATTATTGCGGCTCAGTCCATTGGAGAACCAGGAACCCAGTTAACCATGCGGACTTTCCACACTGGGGGAGTATTTACCGGAGAAGTTGCCCGTCAAGAAAAAGCCCCAGGACAAGGTAAAATTTCTTGGGGCAAAGGACTAAGTACCCGCAAAGTAAGGACGCGTCATGGAGATGATGCCGAACAAGTGGAAATTGCCGGAGATTTAATCTGGACTCCCGAAGGAGGAGGTAAACCCATTGCTTATTCTGTCACCCCAGGTTCTTTCCTTTTTGTTAGCCAAGGACAACAAGTAGAAGCCGATCAACTACTTGCTGAAGTTACCAATACTCGGGTACAAAAATCTACAGAAAGGGCAACCAAAGATGTAACTTCCGATCTGGCCGGGGAAGTGTTATTTACCCAATTAGTTCCCGAAGAAAAAACCGATCGTCAGGGAAATACAACCCGCATTGCCCAAAGGGGAGGATTACTTTGGGTACTTTCGGGACAAGTATATAACTTGCCCCCAGGGGCTGAACCGGTAGTAGCTAATGGCGATTCCGTAGAGCCTGGGACTGTCTTAGCAGAAACCAAATTAGTTAGCATTCATGGGGGCGTGGTTCGTCGCTCATCAGAAAGTCGAGAGATTGAGATTATTACCGCTTCGGTTTTGTTAGATCACGCCGAAGTGAAGATGGAAAGTAGTGGAGGTAGAGAACAATATTTAATTGAGACTCAAGAAGGACAGCAATTTTTATTATTGGCAGCTCCCGATACTAAAGTCCAAAACCATGCCATTATTGCTGAATTAATTGATGATAACTACCGAACTTCAACCGGTGGAATCTTACGGTATGGGGGAATTGAAGTCGCTAAAGGTAGTCGCAAGACTGGTTATGAAGTAACCCAAGGAGGATCTTTACTCTGGATTCCAGAAGAAACCCATGAAGTTAATAAAGATATTTCTTTACTCTTGGTCGAAGATGGCCAATATGTAGAGGCCGGAAGTGAGGTAGTTAAAGATATTTTCTGCTCCATCGGTGGAGTAGTTGAGGTAATCGCCAAAAATGATATTCTCCGAGAAATTGTGATTAAACCTGGAGAATTTTATCTCGATGATACCGGAGAAGGTTCTTCTGGCAATAAAATAGCGAATGGGGACTTGATTCCCCCAGGAACTGAAGTTTTGCCAGGAGTAGTAACTGAAAAGCTTCAATCAGCAGAATGGGTTGAAAGTACCGAAGGCGTTGGTTTGTTGCTGCGTCCAGTCGAAGAGTTTATCATATCCGATTCTCCGGTTACTCCCAAACAGGCTTCAATCAACGACACTGGGGGACGGCAAATTGAATTACGTTCTGTACAACGACTGTTTTATAAAGATGGAGAACGGGTTAAGTCTGTTGAAGGAACTCATTTGTTAAGTACCCAATTGGTATTAGAAATTGAGATGGAAGAATCAGAACATAGCTTGCATCTGACAGCAGATATTGAGCTAAAAGATGATCCCTCAATAGAAGGAAGTCGCTTACAGTTAGTGATTTTAGAATCTTTAGTCCTACGCCGCGATCTTGATAGTGATCCCCAAGGAGGCCTAATCAAAACCAATGTTTTAGTCAAAAGTGGTCAACAAATTTCCCCAGGAGCAGTGGTGGCTTCTACTGAGATTCAATCCTCCGTCGGTGGTGAAGTCCGAGGCATCAAAGAAGGTATTGAGTCAATTCGTCGTATTTTGATAGTCCGCGATGAAGATAAGTCCGCTGTTGTGGTTAATAAATCTCCTTCTGTTGCTATCGATGATTTGGTCGTAGAATCAGGGGTATTAGCCCCCGGTATATTATCGGATTTCAGTGGACGAGTGGTGGCGATTAATTCTATTGCTGATTCTGAGAAATTTGAAGTTATTTTCCGCAAAGCTCGTCCCTATCGTGTATCACCAGGGGCAATCTTGCACATTGATGATGGAGATTTGGTGCAACGAGGAGATAACTTGGTATTATTGGTGTTTGAGCGGTCAAAAACCGGGGATATTATCCAAGGTTTACCCCGTATCGAAGAATTATTAGAAGCCCGTAAACCCAAAGAAGGTTGTATCTTAGCTCGGAAACCTGGGGTAACTCAAGTGGAGTATTCCGAAGATGAAACGGTAGATGTCAAGGTTATTGAGGAAGATGCAACCATTAGCGAATATCCAATCTTGACTAATCAGAATGTCATGGTATCTGATGGAACTCATGTAGAAGTGGGTGAAGCATTAACCGATGGACCGGCCAATCCCCATGAAATTTTGGAAGTATTTTTCAATTACTATGTAGATATTTTGGGGGTTTACGAAGCAGCTCTCAAAGGGTTACGAGCAGCACAAAAGTTTTTGGTTGATCAGGTTCAGACAGTTTATCAGTCCCAGGGAATTGATATTTCTGATAAACATATCGAAGTAATCGTGCGTCAAATGACCTCTAAAGTCCGAGTGGATGATGGGGGTGATACGACCATGTTACCAGGAGAATTGGTGGAGTTACGGCAAATCGAACAGGTAAATGAAGCCATGGCCATTACAGGAGGAGCTCCAGCCCGATATACCCCAATTTTGCTAGGGATTACCAAAGCTTCTTTGAATACTGATTCCTTTATTAGCGCAGCTTCCTTCCAAGAAACCACCAGGGTCTTGACAGAAGCGGCGATCGAAGGTAAATCTGATTGGTTGCGTGGACTCAAAGAGAATGTGATTATTGGCCGTTTGATTCCGGCAGGAACCGGTTTTCACTCTTCTGACGATCTTTCGATGGCTGAAGGAGAAATCGAATTAGAGCGGTCAAATCGTTCTAGCGGTTATAACCGTGAACCGGAACGTTCCTCTTCTCGAAAAACTAAAACTCAGAATAAATTGCTCGGTTCTAATTTAGATGAGGTGGATGAGAATATGGTTCTCGATGACAATATTGCTCGTGCCTATGCGGAGGGAGATTTGAATCGATCCTATGAATCTGATGGGTCTGATGAGCAAGAGTAAAACATCTCACGGGGTGACAAGCAGGTTAAAGTGAAGACAGGGGATAGGGGATAGGGGATAGGGGATAGGGGAAATTCCCCCTTGTATCTTATTATCAGAAAATTGGGTTTAAAACCCCGTCGTTCTACGACGGCTTTATAATAATTCAATAGGAGTAGATTTAGGTATCATTGATTTTGCCACTTTAAGTAATGGGGAAAAAATTAAAGC
>DLXW01000258.1:21233-21432 GCA_003448685.1 Cyanothece sp. UBA12306 | reverse complement strand
TGGGCGACAATTCTTGACTTTCCTGGGTATACAGGAAGACAATAAGTGACTAATCCTACTTGACCTTTATTCCCAATATTAATGGCATATTCTAAACGGTTTGGTGGTTCAAAAGTGATCCTAGTTTTAAAAGGTTTTTCTACTTCAACTTTAATTATTTTACGACTAGATTCAACAACTGTCATCGGTAGAGGTTGGG
>DLXW01000258.1:20821-21016 GCA_003448685.1 Cyanothece sp. UBA12306 | reverse complement strand
GCGGTTTCCTTGTACTCCATGATGGGTAAAAGGAACGTGACTCGGATCAGCGACATTTTCGACTAAGGTTTGCCAATCATAAGGTAAATCTCGCACATAAGAAGACCAAACAAACCCTTTATTAGTATCAATTTGAGGAGAAAGGGGTAAAGGAGTTTGCTGTGCGAGTTCCTCAGAATTGGCATCAGGCCATAC
>DLXW01000258.1:645-20663 GCA_003448685.1 Cyanothece sp. UBA12306 | reverse complement strand
CCATACCCAAAGCAAATCATTTGCTTCACGACAAGGAAAAGAACGACAAGCAAAATTATCTTTATTTTTCTCGATTAAATCCGGTTTTTCTGCTTGAGGAATACGGGTACAAATTCCTTGCTGATTAAATTGCCAACCATGATAACTACACATTAATTGGCCAGTTTTTTCATCAATTCTCCCTTCACTTAATGGAGCAAGACGGTGGGGACATTGATCTAAAAATACTTGGTAGTTTGTAGCTGATTTTTGTTGCCAAATTACTAACTTTAATCCTAACAAAGTGACAGCAGTTGGCCTTTGGGGATCAAGATCTTCTACTGGAGATAAGGGATACCAATGGTGAAAAAAATTAAACTGGCCTTCCATTTTTATCAATCAATTTTTGATATTAGTTGGGGCAAATAGCTATTCGCCCCTAAGAATTAAGACTCTGAGGCCACACTGTCGGTATTAGCAACATGAAAGAAACTCAGATGTAAAACCTTTCTTTTCCAAGGATGTGCCTGAATTTCTCTAATTAAAGCATTACCTGTCCAAGATAAATCGGGTATCTTAACTTCGATCACGGTTTCGTTAGCTGAAGCTTGTTTGAGCAAGGTAACAGCTTCTTTGGCGTTAACTATCAAGGAGACAGAATTGGCCCCGTCGTGGCCATATAAATTTGCTGGGATATATCCCTCGCGACGTAAAGCATTGGGTTTACTGCCTTCTGGTCTTTTTTGACATTCAATGGTAAGAGACATGGGTATTTACTCCCTAAAGGTTAATTGATCAAGTTAATTATTGGTTGAGCTAACGGGTTCTCCATTAGCATCAAGTAAAGCCCGTTTCGGGCCATGGATCGGATCTTCTACAATGATAGTTTGATCACGACTTGCTCCGAGGGAAACAATAGCAATAGGAGTATCCATCAATTCAGCCAAGAACTTAAGATAGTTTAATGCCCGTTTGGGTAGATCCTCTAGGGTTCGACAATGGCTGGTGGAAGTTTGCCATCCTGGGAAGGCTTCATAAATTGGTCGACAGCGGGCAAATTCGCTGGCATTACTGGGGAAATGATGGCAGGGTTGCCCATCTAATTCGTAGGCTACACAAACTTTGATTTCCTTTAATTCATCGAGAACATCAAGTTTAGTAATAGCCAAACAGTCTAAACCGTTGATTCGTACTGCATAGCGACCAATCACTGCATCAAACCAACCGCAACGCCTAGCGCGTCCGGTTGTGGTACCAAATTCTGCACCGCGATCGCCTAATAATTGTCCCACTTCCCCTTTTAATTCTGTCGGGAATGGTCCTTCCCCCACACGGGTAGTATAGGCTTTGGCTACTCCAATTACCCGATCAATGACCGTTGGTCCTACACCCGATCCCACACAGGCTCCACCCGCAATGGGGTTAGAAGAGGTAACATAGGGATAGGTTCCGTGATCCAAGTCTAGTAAAGTCCCCTGGGCTCCTTCAAATAGGATATTTTTCCGCTTTTTGATGGATTCATAGATTTTCAGGGAACTGTCCACCACATGGGGCCGCAATTGCTCAGCGTAATCTAAATATTCTTTAATTACAGCTTGGGGATCTAGGGGTTCTAAATTATAGAGTTTTTCTAAAATGCCGTTTTTATAGTTAATCGTCCATTCTAATTTTTCGTGTAAATGATCACGATTCATCAAATCAAGGACTCTAATACCTGTTCGTTCTGATTTATCGGCGTAAGTTGGACCAATACCCCTTCCTGTTGTCCCAAGTTTGTATTTACCCCGTTTTTCTTCAGATGCCTTGTCCAAAAGACGATGATAGGGCATAGTTACATGGGCTGTCTGGGAGATAAAAAGTTTATCGGTGGACACCTCTAGACGGTGGAGTTGAGCCAGTTCTTCGAGTAACACTTTGGGATCTATCACCGTCCCAGAACCGATAATGCACTCTGTATCAGGGTAAAGAATACCTGATGGGATCAGGTGTAGTTTAAAGGTTTGCCCCTGTACAACAATGGTGTGGCCAGCGTTAACTCCTCCTTGGGAGCGCACTACCACATCAGCCGAACGGCTCAATAAATCAGTGATTTTTCCTTTTCCTTCGTCGCCCCATTGAGCGCCGATGACAATTACGTTAGCCAAGGGTTTATAAAATAGCTAAAGTTCACACAAACTACCATTGTCTGTGATCAAGTGCATTTTTGTCAAGTTATTGATAATATCTGAAATAGTTAATTCATACAAGCGATCGCACTACTTCCCCTCTGTTTTCCCTCCGGTTCCCCTTCGGTTCCCCTCCTCGGAGGGGTTAGGGGTGGGTCTTAATCCACTCCTCAATCACCCTCAAAACCCCCTCAACCTCACCACAAACGTCTTTTTCCCGAAATCGCAAAAATCGCACTCCCAAGGATTCTAAACGCCCTTGTCTTTCTGTATCCCGTTGTTGTGCTTGGGGGCTATCATGGGAAGAACCATCAATCTCAATGGCCAGCATCAGCTTTTTGCAATAAAAATCAACAATAAATTGATCGACGGGACGTTGGCGATCGAAGTCATAGCCACAGATTTGCTTTCCTTTAAGGTGTTTCCAAAGGATGACTTCTCCAGGGGTCATGTTTTTGCGGAGTTCCCTGGCTCTTTCTTTCAATATTGGATTATAGGGAATAATTTTAACTGCCATGAGGATGAGAATGGTTTTTTGACTCCTAATTTAACATACTAGACTTGACCCACCCCTAGCCCCTCCCAGGAGGGGAATAAGAAGGGGGAGAGAGAGCGATCGCCCCTTCAATTCACTACAAGCGATCGCCCTATTTCCCCACTTAAGAATCAGCTACACATCCTTAGCTTTGATAATCCAATTGACGTAGATATTCTTGGGACGGGTTTCCGCGCCACCAGTTGCTTCTGTTGGAGAAGTGATTGAGAATTGCCACGTACTTCCAGCTGAACCTTGCCCGGGTGGTTTTTCAAAGGAAGGGGAAAAATAGATATGAGTATGACTCTTGAACTCATCCTCCTGCAACGAACCAACCTCATCACCTGTATTTCCACCTTTACCAGAAGCAGTGCGAGAATTAGCATCTGGATCTCGTCCTGTTCCATGATCTACGCCTCGGACAAAGCGACCTCGCAAATCTGGTAAGTTAAAGGTGTTGATGTTATCACCATCTCCGTAAGCACCCCCGATTATAGTAAATAGTTCTGAATAAGTAGTCCGTGAAACTGCTTGACCATTGCAGATAAGGTAACCTTGCTGTTCTAATTGACCTTGAGCTTTACCTGTAACTAAGCCTCCATAGGGTAAGATTGTTCCAATTGGTACTGTCATAATTTAAGTTTCTCCTTTTTTAGTTTGAGTGTTTATTTGATAGTTCAATCCGTTTTCATAGGACAAGAAATAAGGGTTTGATATTTCTTGGTTATGGCGATCGGATTGAATGGTTTTGATGGCAAATTTTCATGATTTCAGACTCTCTTTTGTTTGGTTAAAGTTTCGTTTTGGTGCGTTACGCTCTTGCTAACACACCCTACAAGAGGCGATCGCACTATGAGTTAAGGTGCCATAAAAGACATCCCTCTCCACCACAAATGGAAGGTAGTAGGAGTACGAGCATAAAGAGGAACTTGAAATCCCATCTTACTGACTACATCTACCACATTTGATGTACAACTGTTTGTGAATAAATTATAGGAGGGCAAACCTTGCGACCTGCGTTGATTAATTAGTGTCAATCCCTTTACTGCCCTGTTATTTGGAACTCTTAAATTGATCTCACGACCCATTGCTGGATTGAAGTTATCAAAAGTCCCCATCGATGTACTAAGATTGTTTCTTCCCAATTTAGGAATTAATGCTACGTTGCTTTCCAACTCATCTGTAATTACTTGTTCAACAGCACTACTCATACTGTTTATCCTAATAGTGCTATGACTAAACATATGATTTTTATTAACTAGCCCAACACCTACATCCATCATGTCCGCATTTTCACGCAAGATTCGAGAATTCTTGATTGCTCCACCACGCCCTAGCAAACCGCCAATAGCACCTCCTATTCCTCCGAAAAGCGCACCGTAAACAGCAGCAGTACCAGCACCACTCATAAAACTGTTTCCATGAATTGCATTAATAGCGCCGTTAGTAACAAAACCGTCAAGAGAACCTAACACTGTTCCACCCACTGTCTCTGCTGCCAATGCTGCACCTGTTGATAATCCAGACGTTGCTAATCCTACCCCTCCTCCAATAGCACCGAAAACAGCACCCAGTCCTGTATAAACACCCCATTCGCCAGCATTAAAGTTACTGGTATGGGTTGCACCATATATTGCACTTCCTGCACCACCGCCAATCAATGCACCACCTGCTATCGTTGCACCGACTAAGATCGGGGTTGATGCACCTGCGGTTAAGATAGTTAAAGCAATTCCTCCTGCGATCGCAGCCACTCCACCAACAATTGCCCCAAATGCTCCCCATGACCACATTCCACTAGGATCATAAAAGAGGATAGGATTATTCCCTCCATACAGATAAGGACTGGCAAATTGTGCTTTAGGATCAGTAGCATAAAACCGTCCTAAATTCGGATCATAAAATCGTGCGCGATAGTTATACAGTCCTAACTCAGTATCAAATTCCTGTCCTGTATAGCGATAACTAATAATCTCTGGATTACCATAAGCAGTCCCCATCATGTCCCCAAAAGGCAAATAATCAAAGGCAGCAATTACCTTTCCTGCTTCATCCACCACCACACGAGTTGAACCGAGATGATCTTTGAGGATGGTGTAAACCTTGCCATCTTTTACCAGTGCGACTAACCCACCCAAACCATAGATATACTGTACGGGTTGCTCACTAATTTCCAACAGAGGATAATCATTCAAACCATGGACATATAACTTCGATGCGGTTTGATTCCCCGAACTATCCTGAGAGGTTTTCAAGACTCGCTGATTTCCCCCATCATACTTAAAGGAAACGGATGTTTGTCCCTCAAGCTGTACCTTAGTCGTCAACTGAGTTAAGGGATCATAATCAATGTGAGAAATCTGACGATGAGAAGCACTTTTAACATTCCCATTGGCATCATAACCATAGTTTTGCGGTTCACTGCTATTACTAACGGTGTTTACCTTATCCGTATTCTCGATATATTCATACTGATTAGTTGTTTCACCCCGTTTCAAGGTTTCAATATTACCATTGAGATCGTAGGTAGTGGGTTGTCCTACCCCTAAACTTGCTTGCTCATTTTGCTGATTTTGGGCAACTTTTAACTGTCCTAACTGATCGTACTGATATTGATAGTCATAATTTGGGGGTGCATTATCCCACGTCCCATAATTAATGCTATTTTTGGCAATATTCCCGTTGTAATATCCTGAACCTTGATAACCATCCTCGGTATAAGCAAGAGATTGTTCTATCACTAGGGAGTTATCTGTTTTCTCATTCTTAATGTGGGTTGGCCAACCAGGAGGGTTATAGTTAAGACTGTTTTCTATTCCCCGATTATTCAGGTGAGTGGTTGCTAAACTACCATCAGCATTGTAGTTATAACTGGCAAACCGTTGGGTATTTTCCGGTGTTCCTACTGCAACCGTTTCTCCCAAACTGTTGTAGCTGTAAACTACTTCAGGAATACCATTACTGTTATCAGGATAGTGAATTTTGATAACATTGCCGAGATTATCGTATTCATAGCGAACCGTTTGCGCTGCATATCCCGTCACCGTCAGGGTTTTACTCGCTACATTTCCTAACTCGTCATAATCATATACCTCTTCGACATCGCTATTACCGTCCCCTTGATTACTACTCAAAACCTGCCACAAACGCCCGATTAAATAAGGATTTGAACCATCTCCATCAAAGATATATCGTTTACGACCATTACCATCTTCGGGATAATTGGGGTTAGTATCCGCTTTCTCTTGTAAAGTGCTACCATCACCCCAGTCTCCAGTAAACCATCCTTCCTCGATTAAGCGTCCAATAACATCATATTTCCTGTAAAGGATAGTATTGGGGTTAGATGTTAACCCCTGTGCATCGACCATAAACCGAGGTTGACCTGCTTTATCATAGATATACTTGGTTGTTCCTGAATCTGGGTTAGTTTGACTGGTCATTTGTCCCAGGAAATCGTATTCCATGGTGATTTCCCAAGCATCCGGTTGAGAACCTTCAGGGGGAACAAATTGATTAGGAAGCAACACTTTAACTACATTTCCCGCAGCATCATAAATACTGCGAGTAGTTTGATAAACATCACTTCCTGCTGTGATGGGCCCCGCTTTTTGCGCTAAAGTATTACCTAATTTATCTTTGAGGGTATAAACAGGGGTTCCATCAGCATCCGTTACCTTGTCCACAAAATATTGTCCAGATGGATAGGAATCTTCCGCAAAAAACCCTTGTACATTGGTTCCATATTCACTGGTGACAATATGGGTATTACCATTCCCGATAGCAAATGCTTTCCCTGGTATTCCTTGTTCAATAGGACGACTCAAGGGTGATGGTTCATACACGGTTCTGCTGTAAGGATAACCTTGATCTTCGGGATAATAATTAGCTACCTCTCCCGTCATTACCCCTGTTTCCCAGTTAATATCTACAAATTCTGTTCGATAACCGAAGAGAGTATTATTAAACTGTGCTGTTTTAGTCGCGATCGCCTCACGGTCTAAAACATCATAAACCGTTGCTGTTACCAGACAGTTACTTCCTTCTAATGCTTGGGTTTGCCTTTCTTTTCCTGCACCATCACTATAAGTAATACCAATTTGGGGATTTTTGAAGGTAACAATATTAGAGAAACTAACTTGATCTGCGGTAAATATTTCTAGCGCACCAGTAATATTATTATCTATGGTTTGAGCAAATATTTGTTGACCATCAGCATAGAATAAAAGGGTATTATTGGCAGCAACTAATAACCATTCATGGGGGATAGAACCTGTGTTAGCAACTTGGGAAGATGTACCATTAAGGGTTAAAGTCCAACCCTGATTTTGTGTCCAGGTTACAGTTAATTGATCACCAATGCTAATACCTAACGGTTGTTGGGGTGTATCTGATGGATTGACTGATAACCTTACACCATAATTACTAAATGATGCAGTAGATTGATAACTGATGCTGTCCGAGGTGTTTCCTGTGTGCACTAAAGCATTATTTTCTACCTTCCAATTATTCCCCTCCTCGGAGGGGTTAGGGGTGGGTTGCCATTCTTGTTTCCATTGTTCACCATTAATAAAGTTAGCATAAACTCCTCCTTCTGCTGCTGCAATACCTAGAACACTGTTAGGTTTATCTTGAGGAAAGACATAATTTTCTTGCTCATTTCCTTGTCGAGTTAAATAGGATGTCGTAACCCCATTAACTGTCTCACCCAGTCCAATTTCTGCTACTTTGCGTTGGAATGAATCATAGAAATTACGGACGGTATCACTACCATTTCCTAGTTGTGCGCTAACCAGTTTATATTTCGGTTCATAGACATTTCCTTGAAAAGCACCCATCAAAGGAACAAAGCAAATATCATCAACTAAAAAAGATTTAGATGCTTTTTGATTAGATATTTCTAGTCCTAATTGTGTTCCCTGAATTTGATTAGGATCAATTGCATAGTTCCAATATTGCCATTCGCTATCGGTAGATTCAATGGAAACAGTAATAGCTTGTCCTACTGGGTTATTATCATTGTAAAACTGTAGTTTAAGTTCAGCTTTACCCCCATCTGTTGTAAACCCTGTTTCTGTTTTAATCCAAGCAGAAATAAGATAAATTTGCTTATTGTTTGTTATTGCTAGAACTGTTTGCTTGGTAAGAGTTAAATTAGGTTTAAGTTGCAAACTCGAAAATCCTGTATGAGCATCTCCTGTGACAATTAAATCAGTTATATTTCCTTGATTTACACTCCAATCACTGAGATTTTCGTAAGCTTCAAAACCTGTATAAGTTGCTTCTTCAATCGTAGCATTACTAAACTGAGCAATAGGATAGAATTGCTGGTTATCTAATAGAGTTGAACTGTGAACTCCATTGACATCAATTACATCTTGTGCAACTCCATTGGAAGTACGAGAAACCACTTCTGAAACTTGCAACCAATCTGTTGTTGGTGGTTCAATTTGATTATTCCATTGGTCAAAAATAGCGTCTTTATTCAGTCCTTGATAACTTCTGTATAAACCCCATTTATTTCCTCCCCAGTCTTTCCAAGTTGAAACGGCGATCGCTGTTATTTGATCATTAGTTTTGTTAGTAGTTTCCACAACAGGAGTGAGGATATTTTGTTGTTTTAATTCCTCATATTTTTCCCAACCATAAACAGAAGTTTGTGTCAGGATTTCTTCCTCACCTAAACTATTGTAATTGTAAGTTGTTTGTTTTTTTAATAATCCTGTTGCTGAGTCATATTCATATTCAACCTTTCGTTGAACTTCTGCATTTGAGTCGCTAGTACCAATCTCCTTACTATAAAGAATATTTGACTCTTGTTTGTGTTGGATATAAAATCCGTATAAATCAACTTTTTCTGACTCTCCTAATAGCTGTCTTTGGGTTACTATTTCATAATCTATAGTTTGAAAAGCTACCTCATCATCTGTAGAATTATAGGATTTTTGTTGATACAAAGAACCATGTAGTAAAGTGTAGTAATAGGGAGGTATTCCTTTAAAATCTTTCAAACCCAACCCTCCTACTGAAAGTCCATTAAAGAAAATATATTCGGTTTTACCGAAAGGAGTTGATGTTGGAGTATCACTACCTTTGATAATCGTAACCTGAGAATATTCCGTAACTATTCCTTCAACGCTAATGACAATATTACCTGTATCATAATCATAGATAGTCTGACTTTCTTGATAACCGTCCTTAATAGTTACTTCAACAACTGGAAAATCAGTAACATTCCCTTGAATTGATTGATTAAAGACATTATATAGCTTCAAGTTAGAAGCTTGATCAAAATTATCTCCTTGATAAGTGACAAAAGCATTATATCCAGCTAAATTAGTACCCGATTTCCCTTTACTGCTTTCGTTATCAACATAAATTCTTTCTGACAGATATTCAGTATTAACAACCTTGCCATTTTTCAATAATAATATCTGAACTTTCTCCATTATCCGTCTCGTAAGCAATATAAAAAGGTGCGCGGTTTATGATACTATCAGGTTTAATTCCCGATGAAATTGATTGTTGATCTTTATTAAGTTGACCTTGATTATTTCTGTAAAATATACCGTTTCCAACTGTTACAAAATTACCACTCACAGTGGGGTGATACTCATTGCTTGACCATGAACCTTCTGGATATGACCAACTATCTTGGTAAGGATTATAAGCTTTGATATCAGTTGAATTAGAACTTGAAGCAATAGCTAAATCAGAACCATAAGCAAACTTTGTCGCTTCATTTCCACTAGAAACATTCAGGTTACTATCTATCCACTCGCTACCATTATATCGCCAGAGATGACCAATATTTGCCACTAAGCTACCTGTAGTGATGGAATAGCCAAAGGTTTCTTTTGTATCTTGAGGTACGCTATAGGAATTACTGATAGGTAAACTAATATTAAACGAACCATCCCATTGATAGACTTGAACTTGATAATCAATATTAGTACCAAAAGATTTAATAAAAGTTGCTGTTGCTGAGTCATTACCCAAACTCCAATTAAAATAAGGATTACCTTTATTATCTTTGTCAACTGGACTAATACTTCCAATATCTTTCCTAGTCCATTGTTTGTAAATTTCATCTAGGTAATATAACAGGAGTTCACAACTTTTAGAAGCAGTATCATAGATACCGATGGTGAAATAATTCCCCAAAGCAGCTAAACTATAATTCCCTTGACTTATAGTTGTACTTTTATCATCCCAACTTTTTAACTGCTGATTCCATACATAACGACCTAATTTTGTACTTCCAGAAGAACAAGCAACAACAAAATTACTCCCAACAGCAAGGTGTGTTTGGACATCATTTGAAGCTAAATTCAAATAATAATTTTCATAACTCCATTGTCCAAATCGTCCCATATCTTGATGGAATAGATAAACATTCATCAAAGACTGATTAGTTTGTTTAAAACTCAGTGCAAAGAAATTCCCTTGAGTTACCACCTGCAAACTATCAATATCCAGCTTAAAATTAAACCCTCCTGCACTTGGTGTATCACTTATCCAATTACCATTCCAGCTATATACTTTAACATCTAAATTTCCTTGACTATCATCATAGTAAGCAATGACAACATAATCATTTCCAAACCAAACACGAGGTATTCCGTTACCATAAATAGTGGTTTCATGGGAAGTCCCAACTAGATTCTTTTTGTCATAGGTGAAATTAGCAACACCACCAGCAGGATAGATAATATTTTGTAAAGCACCACGATGGATATTCTCATTTAGATCTTTGGTATAATACTCAAACTTATAACCTGGTAAAGACTCTCCATAAGAACTTTTTTGAGTTATTCCTGTTAGATAACGTTTAGAGAAATCTGGGTTATTAAAATCAATTAAAGAAACATTTTCTAACTCATAATCAAATTGCAATGAAAATAAGAGTGATTTTGATTCTTCATTTCTTACTTCAATGGAGTCAAGAAACTTAGTTTCATATCTATCCTGATAAGCATGAAGGTTTGATTGTCCAGCATATTGATGGGGGATTTGATATTCTCTTACTTGGTCATCATACTGTTTCTCTTTATAGTTAAAAGTAACAGTACGTCCATCTAAAGCGGTAATTTGTTTTAGGTAAGTAGCTTGGGTATATTGATAACCACCGCTCCCAATTTCCTCTAAATCAACTTCGTAGCTAAAGGTTACTTTTTCACCCCAAGTATTTTCAATTCCTGCTAAATTCCAAGCTAGTGCAATGGGTTCTTGTCCTGATATATTTGTGGTGCTACCAATCCAGTTACCCCATTTTATCCCCCATTGAATATATGGATTATTTTGTGGTAAATTATCTTTCTTACCTCCATAAATCTGCTTGACACCATTTTCTTTGATAATCACCCATTTTTCGTCTTTTGGATAGTAGCGAATATCCCAAGGTTTATAGTCTTCTGTCTCAAAATTCCATGCACCATCTTGAGTTACCCCATCTTGATGCAGTCGATTAGCTCCTCCGCCAGAAACAAGGTAATATTGGTCATCATAGGTAGAACCCGTGCTTTTATTGTCAATAGCAATCATTTCGTATGGCATATTCCAGCCTAACCCTAGGATACCCGTCGGTGCTTCCAAATTCCAAGTATCCACCAGGTTTTGAATATTACTCTGGTACATGATGGCAACTTTTACATCGAGTTCACCTCTACCCGGAAGAGATATTAATTCCAAAGGCAGGTTAACATCCCCTCGGAAAAGATTAACTGCATTGGGTATGCTGCCAATACCACTCCCATCCATTTGAAAGGTTCTGATAGCAGGAAGTTGAGCTAAAGTGCTTGGAGAATAGCCGCCAGAAGTTATTTGACTCATGGGGAGAAATCATTTTTGTCAAGATTAATCCCTATAGTGTACTGTATTTTACAGAATTTTATCTAAAAATATTTAATTTCTTTATAATTTTTGACCACAAGAGCAAGATTTTCCTGACTAAGATCAGGTTGTTCAGAGTAGCAATATATTAGTTCTAAACCTAGAGGTGCAAAGGTTTGCTCCTAAATGCGATCGCCAATCTTGTAGAGTGCATTAACGAAATATAGGAGCGTCAATTATGACAATAAAATTTAGGTTGCGCCGAAGCGCAACCCGAAACGGCGAGGATTGCTACGCAGGTAAGGGCGCGTGAGTGTAGCATTTTTTCGGACAAATACGAGCACAAGCTTCACAACCAATGCATTTAGCTTTATTAGCAATAGTCATCACTTTGCGTTCGATTTCTTCATCATCTTCATCATCAACAAATTCACCGTCTTCATTAAGAGCCATCAACGATAATACCTTTTGACCGCAGACTTTAAAACAACGTCCACAACCAAGACAGGTATCTTTATCAATGGATTCAATAAATCGGGGAATCCATTCAAGTCCACCAAAGGTTAAACCAGTTACATTTGCCATAATCGTTCTCCTTTCTAGGATGGATTTTTGGAGTTAAAAAGAACCCATTGTCACTGAACTAGTCCTGAAGAATAATTAATAAGTTTTGTGATCAAAAATCACTATCAACTATTAACTATCAACTATTAACTATTCAGAGATTAATCAACCAACTCCAAGGGTTGATTGGTTGGGTATTCAAGACAGAGTTATCCACTTGAATTCTGTAGTACCATGAGGCGCGTTGGGCAAAACTAAAATACTTAGGGAAATAGGAAATCTTGAAAATGTTGCTATTTTTTCGGGAAACAGTTTGACTTGTAGGGAATAGTCGTCAAGTTTAGCTCGAAAGTCATCGAGATTATCGAGTACGCCGGACATAAATAGCACGAGCTAGGGCGCGATCGATGGCAATTCGCATTCCTGCTACTTTAACAACATAGGATGGAAATCTTTGTTCTAAGGTGATGGGAAGTCCAGGCATAATACCGATAGCAATTAGTTTTCTGAGTAAACTTTCATCATTTTTACGGAATTGGGTGATGATACCAGTTTCTTTTTCTTTGAGTAGGTTTAAGGCAGAAGATTCTACGGCAAAGCTTTGAGTAAACATTTAGAGTATGACTCCTAAAATAATTAAGGATTTGTTGAGCAAATAGCCAATTAAAAAGGCAAAGACAAAGATAAAAATGGTCATGGCTACAGTGGTTTTTAAGCCCTGTTCTTTGAGCATAAATTTAATTTGAGAGAAACAGGGAATAAATAAAGTTAAAGTTACTGTTGCTACTACCAATTGTCGACCAACTAACAGATTTCTTTGATATAAGTCAAATAATCCAGCCGCGCCATAGTCTCTACGAAATAATCCATATAAGAAGATAGTTGCGGTTTCTTGAGAGAGTCCCAAATTGATCATAATGGGCTCTAAAATTCCCATTAATAAATCAAAAATTCCTGTCAACTTCCCAAACCAAATGAGTCCAGAAGCTAAAATAAATAGGGGAATAATTTCTTTTAAATACCACCTAATTCGCGAATAAGTTTTAAGGATAACCGATTGAAAACTGGGTAACCTTAAGGGAGGAATTTCCATATAAAAACAAGCAGGATTACCCGGCAAAATTTTCGCAGTTAATGATCCTACAAATAACAAAATAATGGCCGTCATACACCCCCAAATTATCAGGGCAACAGAATTTTGTGAGAGCAAACCTATGATGATACCCAATTGAGCAGAACAAGGGATAACTAAAGCCAATAAAAGAGTAGTAATAATTCTTTCTCTTTTACTTTCTAAGGTTCTGGTAACTAAGGTAGCCATGCTGCCACATCCTAATCCTAGAGTAAGGGGAATTAGGGAACGACCTGATAATCCTAAGGCTTTAAATAACCGATCAGCTAAAATAGAAAGTCTTGGTAAATAACCACTGTCTTCTAGCAAAGAAAACATTAAAAAGAAAGTCAAGACAATAGGAAAAACAATACTAATTGCATAACGCAATCCCAAGGTAATAATGCCGTAGTCATGGGCAATTAAATCTTGCCAAATGCTACTAGGAATAATATATTCTGTCACCTCATTAACCCAGGGATTAATTTTTTCAGTAAAAAATCCTTCTAGGTAATTGACTAAAGTTCCGGCTCCAAATCTGCCAACAAACTCATAAAAACCGACATACAGGATAATAAATGCTAAAGGAAATCCTGTGATAGGATTAACGGTAACTTGATGAAAAAATTCCTCATTTTCTTGGGATTTTTTCCTAATATTAACCATAGAAACTTCAGCAATTTTTCTGGCCAACTGATGGCGACTTTTAGCAATTACTAAAACCAAAGGATCACTAAACTGTGATTGTAGATAATTAATGACAGTTTTAATTTCGGACAGATGGGTTTCTTTTTTTTGAACTTGTTGCCAAAAAATTGGATCTCCTTGAATTAATAATAAGGCTAGACTACGCCGAGAGATTTTATGTTTAGAACCTTTGACAGTTCTTTCATAATCTTGGGTCAATAGAGACTCAATTCTGGTAATTCCTTCTTCAATAGCTGTAGGATAGCGCAGGAGTATAGACATAATTAGCTACCTTGGCTGTTAAAGTTTGAATGCCCCTTTTTTGGGCTGCTGACATAGTAACAACGGGAATACCGAGGGAAGCTTCTAATTGTTTTTCGTTGACCCAAATTCCTAAATTTTCCGCTTCATCTAGCATATTAACAGCCAATAAAACGGGAAGTTGAGTTTCAATGAGTTGAAAGGTTAAAGCTAACATTCGGCTCAGATGTTTAGCATCAATTACATGAATTACTAAATCAATTGATTCAGTTAACAAAAAATCCCTCGCAAACCCTTCCTCTTCAGTCATGGGAACTAAAGAATACATTCCTGGAGTATCAATGATCGTAACTACTTGTCCGCCAATTACAGTTTTACCCCGTGAGATTTCTACTGTCGTCCCAGGATAATTAGAAACTGTTGTATAACTTCCAGTTAATAAGTTAAATAGGAGACTTTTCCCTACATTAGGAGAACCGATTAAAGCAATAGTAGCTTGACTAGAAATCGGTGAAGATTTACGAGGGCTATTTTTATTCAGAAAACCCTTCCAGAAACCTATCACTTTATTGAAGTTATCTGGTTTTTTTCCTGAAGAATTTGGGCATTGATTACAACTCATTGATTTCACCCATTGCTCTTATTCTATAGTCTAAAAAATTTTCTTATTATAAACCGTAAATTAAGATACACAATTTCAATAAAATGGTATTTTTTTATTTATTATTTATTCAAAAAAAATAAGCTAAAATCCAACTAAATAATCTGAGAAGATCATTAGTTAATTTTAACTCAATGACTTAATTTAAAGGTAATGTTTCTAATTTATATAGTCAAGATAAATCAGAAAACAGCGAAGCTTTAATACAAGAATGCTTGATTTTACTACATTTTTTATCAAAGACAGTTGGCTGAGTAATACAATCTTCTAAGGGAGATTCAGAAAATTGCAAAGCAAATTCATTGACTGGACAATTATCACTGATTTTGGCACAAAATTTAGGCTTAAGCGAGGACAGTTTGACCGTACGATTATTTTTCTTCAGCAGTTCCAATTCCTGACCAAAAAGAAAATCACTATAGTCAGCTACATTATCCAGACCCAATATATTGAGGATGATCTCTCCTACCAACCAAAATGTTGTTTTGAAGACAAATTCTTTCCACTTTAACTGCATACATTACCTCGTTTAAATTAAGTCCAGAACTATTCAAAATATTACGCATCATATATCACTCTTTAAAATAAAAATTAATTGGTGGGCATTGCCCACCCTACGTTTGCTTGATTGGGGTTTGACAAATTAGACAAGATTAGCTTCTTGGTGGGTTTTAATCGTGCAATCAGAACGGGGATAAGCTACGCAAAGAAGGACCCATCCTTTCTCCAATTGTTCATCATCCAAAAACGATTGATCTTCTTGATCAACTTCTCCTTCTACCATTCTACCCAAGCAGCTAGAACAAGATCCAGCCCGACAAGAAGAGGGTAACTCCTCGATATCCTCAGGATATTCGAGTTCGTCGTCGTTAATGGCATCTTCAAAGGCCTCAAGGATATACTGATCCTCGGGAACATCTAAGGTAAGATCCATTTCTGTGAACTCTTCTTTCTTTCCTGTCTCTTTATTTTTTCTTTTGACAGTTTTCATCAGACGAACTTTATAAGTAGTCATTTGTGTTCTCCTCCATTTAGAACTGCAAAACTAAAAAAACTAAAAGTTAATTTAGAAAATTTCCTAACTACAAGGTGTGGCACTACTTCCACAATCTCCGGCTGAAAAAGATTTGCCACAGCCACAGGTATTATCAGCATTGGGATTAGTAAAAGTAAATCCGCTTTGGGTCAAACTTTCGACAAAATCAATGACCACTCCATTTAATAATGGTACACTGTTAGCATCAACGTAGATAGGAATATTTTCTTGTTCAAAAAACAAATCTTCGGTATCAGGTTGTTTAACCAGGTTAAGAGTATATTCGTAGCCATTACAGCCACCACCTTTAACCCCAACTCGTATACCAGTAACTTTTGAACCTTCGCCTCTAATGAAGCTACGTAATCTAAAGGCGGCTTTTTCTGTAAGACTTACTGTCATGATACACCTCGATTTAGTTGATAGTTGATAGTTAATAGTTAATAGTTAATAACTATGCACTATTGACTAATTACGCATAAACTTTTTGGGAAACCTGATTTTGGGTGATCTGTGCGGCTAAACTTTGTTGCTTGAAATTTCCGCAAACTTGACAATTAGGATCATGATAAGGACGACGTTTGGCAAAGGTCGCATTCTCAAGATTCATAGTCAATAATTCCCCCGTTAAGGGTGTTCCCAGTCCCGTCAAGAGTTTAATAGCTTCGAGGGCACCTAAACAAGCCAGAGTACCTGAAACCGCCCCTAGAACCCCAAATCCCCAGCGATCCCAGGTGGGTTTTTCGGGGAAAATGCAGGATAAGCAGGGAGTCTCACCTGGAATAATGGTGGTTAGATACGCATCCATGCCACTCATTGCTGCTTCAACCATCGGACGACCCCAACGCACACAAGCGGTGTTGAGTAAGTCTCGTTCCTTGAAGTCGAAGGCACAGTCGAGGGCAATATCGGCCTGTTGTACCAACTCATCTACATTGTCAGGGGTCACGAATTCATAAACTGCTTCGATTTCCACATCAGGATTGATTTTTGAGAGGGTTTCCTTCGCTTTAAAGACCCGAGGTTTTCCCACCCAATCATCGGTCATCAGAATCTGACGATTGAGATCATCGCGACGTAACTCACCCCCGCGAACTAAAATTAACTTGCCAATGCCAGCAACGGCAAGGTAAAGGGCGACGGTTCCTCCGAGTCCTCCTACTCCTGTAACTAAGGCAGTAGAAGCTTTGAGTTGTTTTTGTCCTGTCTCACCAAACCCAGGAAGCTGCATTTGACGAGAGTAGCGTTCTAATTCAATGGGGGTCAGTTCCATGATCTGTTTTACTCTCCAGCTTCTTTGGCTAAGTCATCTAGTAAGACCACATTTTTAGGGGCATCTTGGAAGACTTTAAACAGTTTAGTTTCTAGAGGGCTAGAAGTCTTGAAAACTTGATAAGCTTCTTCTAACGCTAAGCGATATTTCTCTAACTTTTCTGTTTCGCTGACATCAGGAAAAGCTTTGTCAACTTCTTCTATTAGTAGGGAAAATTGTTTTAAGATATGAAGACGATTAACATTGACAAAAGTGGCATCATACTCGATAGCAAAAAACGTCAAAAAGTCTTCTGCATCTTTGAGTTTAGTAAACTCCGCTAGGGTTTTGTCAGCGACGGTCATTTTAGAGTTCCTCCCAAGTTTTTAGCTGTTTTTTGAGTTGCTCTAACTTACTGAAAATATCGTAAGTTTTTTGAGCGGTTTCTAGCAAATTTTCGTAATCAGTCGGCAATCCTTCAGCTAGATCGTGTAAATCCATTTTCATTTGACCCGCTTTTGAATTGAGTCGTTTGATGGATTTTTTGAGATCTGCTATTTCTTCTGCTGTTGGTTTAGTGGTTGTTGCTTCTACCATTCTGACTCAACTTTACCTTACAAAACAGTTAGTAATGAACAATTTTAATTAAATTGTTCAACAGGAATTAAATTCGAGCAACTTCAGGAAAACGCTCAACTAATTCAATACCTGCTTTAGTTAATTTTTCGCCTTGTTCCGCTAATTTTTCTAGTGATTCAAACCCGAAACGATGGGCATCTCTGATGGTACGAGAAACAGACATTAATCGACCACTCCAAACCAAAGCCCAGCCAAACCCTTCATGGTTTAAATCAACAATTACTTGACATAATTGTCCGGTTTCATTTTCGATTAAACTGGCAATTGCTCGATAAAAGCAAAGGATTCGTAATTTGGTGGCGGGGTCGATATCTCCTTCTAAAGAAATTTCGCGTTTTTTCTTCTTAGGAACTACAAAAGGAGACAGAACTAATTCATCGGTCCAACTGCGATAAAAGCCATAGCTATCGTAGGCACGAATTTGTCTAACTACTTCTTGTAAGAAGGCATTTTCGGCGACTAATTGGGCTTTGGCTGAAGTTTCAGTAGTAGCAGTAGTAGTCATGGTAGTTGAGAGTGAATAGTTGAGATTGGATAGTTGAGATTGGATAGTTGATAGTTAAACTATTAACTATTCATTACTAACTATTAACTAAAAGTTCTTCCTCTTCTTCTTCAAAGTCAAAAGACTTGGATTCTTGTTGAAGAACTTTGCGTAACCAAGGGGGAGGATTACCTTTTAAAGTCTTCACTAATTCGGCTAAAAGATCCTCTATTTTGTCCGATTCGCTGCGGGCTTTGATGGGGGTAACATTCTTACGAATTAAACGCGCAGCGGCACTTCCGCCAATGGCCGCAACATAGATAATTGTACACCCTTCGAGGGCTTCAATTTTAGGTACTAATTTATCTTCATTGCCATCGGCTTTTAAATCCCCAGAAAATTCTAGGGTTTTGTCAAAGCTATAACCTTCAGGGGAAATATCATAGACATCGATTTGTTTTGCCCAGCCAAAATGAGCATTAATATGAACATTATCACTGGTGGTAAAAGCAATTTTCATGGTAATTCTCCTCGTAGAATAAATGAAAATAGGGGAAACTTGTTGAAGGGGATTGCCTGGTTAGGAATTAAGAATTCGGTGTAGAATAATTATTAATCAGAAAATAGTCTTTTCAGACAACAACTTAATTAAGCTTTTAGTCGACTCCGAACTCATTATTAGATCATTAGTTGGTGAAGCGATTGCTCGAAATTCCTAGTTAATGTCGAAGTCAAAAACTGTTGACCTCGACTATCTTTTAGAAGGCATGAACCCCAACAGATAATTGATGATTTTGGTTCGCTTCTTCAGCCATCAATATGTTGCCAATATCAAACAAAAATTGCATGGTTCCACGATATCCTACTAAACAACGTTGACCATTCCCTAACTTATCAAAAACAGGATAGCCCATACCGTATAAGGGGGCGTTCAAACGTTTTGCCATAGCTGTTCCATGGGAATTAGTGATAACTAAATCTGAATCTGTGGCTAAATCTTCTAAATCTTCTAAGTCACCAATCGTCACTGTATCTATCGGTAAATCTTCTAATAAAGGAGATTTAGTTGTAGTAACAGCTGCTTGAATTTTTGCGCCCATTTCTGTCAATAACCAAGCCGTTTGATATAGTAAATCTGGTTCTAAGGCCAGGGCAATTTTTTTACCACCAAAATAGAAATGGGTATCAAGAATAGTATCTTGTAACTGACTACGTTGACGTTGAAACAAAGCTGGAACATTGGGAATAAGAGGGAAATGATGATCGCAACGGGAAGTTACAATTTGGGATAAACGCCATAAAAAGGTATCTACTGCTTCTAAACCAGCTAAACGGGGGAAAACCTCGTATTTTGTCCCAAAACGCTCCTGTAGGATTTTTGCTGCTCCGCGCATACTCTCCCCAATGGCTAAGGTATAACAAGAATGGGGTAAGGACCGTAACTGGGATAAGGTGGTTCCTCCTCCCGTCACCGACTGGTAACCATCCTCTAAATGACCATCAAGAGATCTCGATAAATCGGGAACAACTAAGGGAGTTAAGCCGAAAGCCTCGACAATAGCCTTAATTTCCTCCGTATCCCCAGGAGATAAGAAAGAACCCGTCAAAATAGTTACCTGAGGTTGGGGATAAACTACAGAACTCCGAGCATTTTCACACAGAATAGCATGATAATCAGTAGCGACAATTTGTTCTACCGCAGCCGCATAGCCATCTTGCAGAGAACCTTTATAATCAGGAGTAGAAACAAAGATAATGGGTAAACCGTCTAATTCGGGGTGTTTCTGACGAATATCTTTGAGAATACCCTCC
>DLXW01000258.1:0-337 GCA_003448685.1 Cyanothece sp. UBA12306 | reverse complement strand
AGTTTCGGTTAACCCAGTAGTCAACAGTCCGAGAATTTCGGGTTGGTTCTTTTGAGCAATGGTTAAAATAGCTTGTTCTATATTATCCGCTCCCCCTAAAATGGTACTTACTTCCGTCATTGCTGTAGTGGATAGGGGAATAGATTCGCGGAAATGGCGCACTAAAACCACTTTAGCAAAAGCAGTACACCCTTGCGCCCCATGGAACAAAGGCATCATCCCTTTTAACCCCAAAAAAGCTAAGGAGGCCCCCAACGGTTGGCTCATTTTTAAAGGATTAACCGACAAAGATTTTTTAGGATTAAGAATAGTGGTCATTTTAGTTAATAGTTAATAG
>DLXW01000031.1 GCA_003448685.1 Cyanothece sp. UBA12306 | reverse complement strand
TTGACACTCTCACCGCTAATAGAATCAGGCAATGTAGCGGGAGATTCCTGATTCAACGAGTGATGCTTTCTAATACAAGTACCAGCGAGTCTTACTCCCTCTCCACAGGCTTAAAGTTCCGTCTGCCCGGCGGTATTTAAAATACTTGCGCTTGCTACTTACCCCAATTGTTGCTTGGTTTTCACAACTACAGGATTTTCACCTAACTACCTCATTGTATCACAAATCCTGCCCGCGATTCATCTCGCCGTTAACCCGGGCGTGTAACGGGAGTCCTCTCGCGCAAGAAAGATAGAAGCGATCACTTTAACCAACCAATATTAAGGGATAGCACCTTGAAACTCTAAGAAAATGGCATGAAATCACAAGATTTTAGCAGTTTTTTTTGGTAACCTAACCACAGAATTGGTAATTGAGGACAGAAATATTGTGTGTGTATGAATGCCAGGAACTAAAAAAATACAATTCATTTAATTAAATAACTACAAATTATCCTACATTATCCTTGAAACCGCCCATGAATCGTTTTATCCAAAATACAATTATTGGTGGAATCTTTTTCTTGATTCCGGTTGTTTTTGCTACGGCTATACTTGGTAAAGCACTCAAAATGACGAGGGCGATTTCTGTCCCCTTGAGCGAAGCTTTAGGGGCAGATTCGGTCAAGGATGTGGTGTTTGTCCAGTTTTTGACTATCTTCTGCCTTGTTGGGTTATGCTTCTTGGCTGGTTTGTTCTCAACAACCATTTGGGGGAAAAAGCTGTTTAAATTTCTCGATGTTCTGTTGGAGAAGTTTATTCCTGGCTACACTTATCTAAAAAATATGACTGCTGAATTTGATACCAATCAAGCAGCATCAGCCCTAAGACCAATTCTAATTCGGTTAGACGACCAATCACAAATTGCCTTCGAGGTAGAGAGAACTGCCACGGAACAAGTGGTCGTATTTTTACCAGGTTCTCCAGATCCTCGTTCGGGAACTGTTGTGTTGATAGATAGCGATCGAGTAACCCCTCTTGATGCTAGTTTCCTATCCGTTTCTAGTACCCTAAAACGTTTTGGTCGAGATACCCAATTCTTATTGCCCGAAGAATAGAAAATTCTCTGAGGCGTAGAAAAAAATTCATTTGATTAAAATGTCCAAATACCAACAATAAAAATGCTCAAAAAACTCTCAATTGCTTTTTTAGGATTAACATTTGCCCTAGCATTGCCAACCATGGCAAAAGCTGAGACGGTAATGGAAAGAATTGCCCGTACTCGAGTCATTCGGATGGCAGGTTCGAGTGATGTCATTCCCTACTCTTATTTCAATGAAAAAAATCAGCTAGTAGGGTATTCGATCGATCTAATTTCTTTAATCGAACAAGAAGTGTCTCGTTTCCTGGGTAAGCCTGTCAAAGTTGATTTTCAGTCTGTTAGGAAAATTTCGGAATTAATCCCCAAAGTTGCATATGGTCAAGTCGATATAGCTTGTAATACCCAATTTACTTGGGAAAGGGAAAATTTTGTCGACTTCTCCCTGCCCTACAGCCTCTCGGGGATTCGATTGTTGGCGAAAAAAGGAAGCTTAAAAGGAGATGCAGCGTCCCTAGTAGGTAAAAAAGTGGCAGTGCTGCCTAATTCTTTGGGAGAAAAGCTGATCAAGTCTATTCAACCTCAAGCAACTTTGGTGAAAGTCTCTGGAGTTAATCAAGCCATTGAAGCACTGGTATCGGGTAAAGCAGATGCGATCGCCGGTGATACGGTTGTCCTGGCTGGTGCCATCCAAAAATCCAATCCTAGTGATTATGAGGTAGTACCAGCACAACCTTTGGCTCGCTATGGCGTAGGCTGTATGATACCCGAAGATAACTCCAGCTTTAGAAATTTGGTTAACCAATCCATTGCCAGAATGCTTCAAGGTTACTTAGATGACGATCCTAAATATAGCGCAATGGTTAACAAATGGGTAGGAAGCCAAGGGATTGTTGATCTCCCCACTGAATTAATTAAGGCTTATTTCCAGTCAGTTCTGTTCAGCTATGAGGAAATTCCCCTAACAGGAGTCCCTGCTCCATCCGAGTAATCAAAAGCACAATTACGACTCTAATTAACAATCAAGACAACTTTTTCATTTTTAGGAGGAATTCCCTTGAAAATTACCACCAATACAGGTTTAGTTAGTTTCTTACTCGCTCTATCAGCCCTAAATATCCCAACGGCTCATGCTACCATCAGTCAACCAAACAGCAATGAAAAACCGATCACAGAACGTCTAAACCGGATTAATAGAACTATTAAAGAGCAAGAAGCTCAATTACCCAAAATCCCCTCTGATGTTAAAGATTACCTAATAATTGGAGCTTGGGGAAATGGCAGTGGTGGCGGCGGTTTTGTTAATCGTCGTATCGGTTGGGGTGATGGATCTGCCGGCGGTGGTTTTGTCAATCGCGGTGGCGGTGGTTGGAGTGATGGTGGCGGTTTTGCTAATCGCGGTGGTGGTTTTGCTAATGGTGGCGGTGGTGGCGGTTTTGCCAATCGCGGTGGTGGTTTTGTTAATCGTTAATCAAAATACTAGCTAGAATATGATGATTATCTCACCAAAACCAACAGAAAAAATTGAAGCAGGTCAAATATCTGATGTCAATTTTGACAACTTCGGACCGATTAACTTAGTTGTCATTCAACCAACTTCTTTGTGTAATCTCAACTGCGATTATTGTTATCTTCGCGATCGCAAAGTTAAAAATCAACTCTCTCTTGATTTAATCGATCCCATCCTTAAAACTGTATTAACCAGTCCCTTTGTTAGCCATGATTTTACTGTTCTTTGGCACGCGGGAGAACCCTTAACCGTTCCTGTCTCCTTTTATGACCAAGCAACTGCTCTAATTCGAGAAGCTGAAGGCAAATATAAAACCCAGGATGTGCAAATTTTTCAATCCGTTCAAACCAATGCTACTTTGATTAATCAAGCTTGGTGCGACTGTTTTAAGCGCAATCAAATTGGAGTTGGGGTAAGTATTGATGGACCGGCTTTTATTCACGATATCCACCGCAAAACCTATAAGGGACTTGGTTCCCATCAAGAAACTATGAGGGGGATTTCTTTTTTACAAAAAAATGAAATTTACTTTAGTATCATCGCAGTTCTCAGTCAAGATTCTCTAGATTACCCCGATGAAATTTTTAATTTTTTTCTCGAAAATGGCATTACTGATGTGGGGTTCAACATGGAAGAAGCAGAAGGGGTAAATCAGCAATCTAGTCTCAATCAATTAGGAATAGATCAACGATATCAGGCTTTTATGCAACGATTCTGGGATTTAACCGTTCAGTCTCAAGGGGCTTTAAAAATCAGAGAATTTGAAACAATTTCTGGAATCGCTTATACAGGTTGTTTTCTCAAAAACACGGACATGAATAAACCCTTTGTGATTGTTAATTTTGATCATCAGGGAAATTTTTCAACCTTCGATCCAGAATTATTATCCGTCAAAACGGAACAGTATGGCGACTTTATTTTTGGCAATATTTTTGCAGATACTTTATTGTCTATTACTGATACTGAAAAGTTTCAAAAAATTGATCAAGATATGGCTGCTGGCCTTGAATCGTGCCGTCAAACTTGTGACTACTTTGACTTATGTGGTGGGGGTGCGGGTAGTAATAAATATTGGGAAAATGGAACTTTTAACTGTACTGAAACTAAAGCTTGTCGCTACCGGATTAAAGTGATTGGCGACATTGTTTTAGCTGGTTTAGAAAATTCTTTGGGACTTAAATAGATATTTTTTTCTTACCAGATTACTCAACAATAAACTTGTAAACTACTCCAAAAAATCACAAATTCATCAATGATAAACTTTATAAAATCTAAAAAGATGCTCATAACAAAAGTCATCGTAACTGTTGTGGCAATCTTGGTTTTAACAACTGGCTTAAGTTTTGCTCAAAAACCGCCTGTAATGAAAATGACTACAGAGATTCCCCCAGGTATTACTCCAGCTATGGCGAAGAAGATAATCGGAAAGGGTTCAAAATATGCCTATACCTATCTTGATGCTGATGGTAATCCATTAGATGGCAGTAAAACTTATAAAGTTAATGTTCCACCCAATGTTCCGGCAAAAGATTTTTGGTCTTTCACTATCTACGATAACCAAACCAGATCAATGTTACAAACTGATGAAAGATTTCCCGGAATTGATAATAATAAATCCGGCATTATGCAAAATTCAGATGGTTCTTACGACATTTATTTTGGCCCTAAAGCACCTCAAGGGAAAAAGAATAACTGGGTTCAGACTGTCCCAGGTAAGGGTTGGAATACTATTTTCCGTCTCTATGGACCGCTAGAACCTTGGTTTAATAAGACTTGGCGACCCGGTGAGGTTGAGTTAGTACAGTAAAAGAATCCCCAAGTTCTCAACTTGGGGTAGTTCAATGCGAAAGTAAGTATTTACGAAATTTTGATGGAGATACCCCAGTCCAACGCCGAAAACTATGGGAAAAATTAGCGGGATCTTTAAACCCAAGAGTATAGGATATTTCAATTAGGGAAATGTCCCGATTATTTAATAATGATAATGCCCACTCATAACGAACCTTATCCATTAATTGGGAATAGGTGAGATTATGTTGAGACAGGTAACGTTGTAGCGATCGCACAGTTAAACCTGTTGCTTCTGCGGTTATCTCAATAGTAGGATATTTATCTAAGAGTAAGGCTTTAACTGTTTGCTCTAATGAGGAAACAAAATCATTAACAGGAGCCGTATTTTGCCATTGTTCTACATTCAATTTTTCAGAATGTATCTGAGTTTTATGTTTAATTTTGACAGGATAATTCAGTAGTTCTCTAGGAATACAAATAGCGGTGAAAGGTTGGTTAAAACCAACAATAGTTTTATCTAAATCAATTATTTTATCTAATCCTTTTGCTTTTTTTGAACAACTGACTATGTGAATTTCTGGGATTTTTGAAAGATCATCTAAAGTTAGTTTTAAAGAATCCAACATCAACACTACACTATAATAATCAGAATGATAAAATCCAGAAATTGAAGTTAGAGGTTTGACAAATTTTTGACATAACCAAACATTTTCTTCTTCTTCGATTAACCAAAAAATTTCTCCACTGGTGCTGATTGTATAACGAGTAAAATAACAGAGACGCTTGAGCAAATCGTAGGTATTTAATGACTGGGATAATAAATAACCAAACATTCCAGTATTAATAATTTTAGAGTTTTCTGCTACTGTTATTCCTAAATTATTAATTCCCTCTGCTTTAGCCACCTTAGACAGAAACTTTAGTATCATTGGTAAAGGAAGAGCAATTTCTGGATCTTCTAATACCACCAAAGGAATATTAAATTGATTGAGATGGGATTGGATGGGAGTTCCAATATCGTTAAAAAAACTTATAATTGGTGAAATTAGCCCATTTCTAACTAAAGGGATTGACTTCATACCTATTTAAGATGTCGGTTTTAGACGATAAACTATAGATTTATCCATGTTTTTACACAAGGTTTTGTCAGAAGGATATCAAAAATTGGCATGAAATCACAAGACATAAGCAAAGAAATAGACAATAATCACCTAAAATGTCAGATGAATGC
>DLXW01000252.1:64422-64799 GCA_003448685.1 Cyanothece sp. UBA12306 | reverse complement strand
ATTAGCGGTGAGAGTGTCAATATAAGGATACGATTTGATTCTACAGGTATTATTTGTGGCGTTATTTTAGAAAATTGGTATAATTAGGGCGAAATACATTAGCATAAGACTGGCTTTGTCGATAGAATCATTAGTACCTTTTTATGTCCTCCCCATTAAATAATTCTTCTCTTGCCTCCCCAAAAAGTGTGACAGAAAATCGCAAAGCTGACCATATCAAGATTGTATTAGAAGAAGATGTGGGTAGTAAAGGAGTTACTACAGGGTTTGAGCGATTTTTTTTAGAACATACTGCTCTCCCTGAAATTGATCTTGATCAAGTTGATTTAAGCTTACAACTTTGGGGGAAAACTTTGTCGGCACCTTTGCTGATCAGC
>DLXW01000252.1:63375-64253 GCA_003448685.1 Cyanothece sp. UBA12306 | reverse complement strand
CCAGACAGGGGGGACTGAATCTGCCCACATTATTAACTTAAACTTAGCACAAACGGCTCAAACTTTAGGAATTGCCATGGGAGTTGGTTCCCAACGGGCAGCTATTGAACAAAAAGATTTGGCTAATACCTATAAAATTCGTCAGGTTGCTCCTGATATTCTGCTCTTGGCTAATTTAGGGGCAGTTCAGCTAAATTATGGTTATGGCATCGATCAAGCACGACAGGCTGTAGAGATGATTGAAGCCGATGCTTTAATTCTTCATCTTAATCCTTTACAGGAAGCCGTCCAAGCAGAAGGCGATCGCAATTGGAAAGGACTTTATCATAAAATTGAGGCCCTTGTATCTCAATTGGAAGTTCCTGTTATTGCTAAAGAAGTGGGCAATGGTATTAGTGCTTCTGTTGCTCGTCGTTTAGTCTCCTGTGGTGTGGCTGCCATTGATGTTGCTGGGGCTGGAGGTACCAGTTGGAGCGAGGTTGAGGCCTATCGACAAAGTGATCCCCGTCGCCAAAAAATCGCCCATTGTTTTGCTAATTGGGGTATTCCTACGGCCTTGTCTCTGATGGAAGTTCGCCAAGCTGTTCCTAATTTACCTGTATTTGCTAGTGGGGGTATTCGCACTGGTATTGATGCAGCTAAAGCTATTGCTTTAGGAGCCACCTTAGTTGGTAGTGCAGCCCCACTTCTCGAAGCTGCAACCGATCAGTCTCAAGCTGTTTACGAAAAATTTACTGTTCTACTCGAAGCATTAAGAATTGCGGCTTTTTGTGCGGGAGCATCTACATTGAGTGAGTTACAGCAAGTTCCCTTGCGTCGTGCTGATAATTGGAAAATTTTGGATTAGAATCAAATCTTAACCCAATGTCGGGCAGAAT
>DLXW01000252.1:61029-63184 GCA_003448685.1 Cyanothece sp. UBA12306 | reverse complement strand
TTAACCCAATGTCGGGCAGAATTCCCCATCCTTATTATACTGCTTTTGTCTTGATTATTCTACATATTAAGGATTAGAGGAAGCTCTCGCAATAGAATCTACCGGAACAGGAGATAAACCAAGTTTCTCTTCTTCCCCTTCATGATGTTCAGCAAACGATCCTTCGGGTTCTTTGAGAATAAACCAGCATAAAAAGGCCACAATAACTGCCATAATACCCATGATCTCGAAAAAGGCCGTATTAGCTTGGGCAATAATAGCAGGACTGGGATCTTTGCCCCCTCCTAACCATTCTGGTAACAAGCTAAAAATAGTCAAATAAGCCACTGCACCCACATTTCCATAAGCCCCCACATTACCAGCAACTTGACCTGTAATACGACGTTTGACTAGAGGTACAATGGCAAAAGTTGACCCTTCTCCAGCTTGGACAAAGAAAGAACAAGCCATAGTTAATAAGATAGCCCCAGGTAACCACCAACTGCTACCCACACTTCCCATCATTAGATAACCAATACCCATACACAGGGTTAACACAGCCATGGTATTCTTACGACTACCCAACTTATCAGAAATTAAACCACCACCTGGACGAGAAACTAAGTTCATAAACGCATAACTAGACGCGATCATCCCTGCTTGTGCTGGACTTAAAGGAAATGTCCCCTCAAAGAAAGTAGGAAGCATGGAAACCACCGCTAACTCCGATCCAAAGTTCACTACATAAGTTAATTCGAGGATAGCAACCTGGGAGAAACGATAGCGATCTTTAGCTCCATAATGCTTCTTACCAGTCATTAAGTCTTGATTCACCACCCAACAGTTATAAGCTTGAAACAGATATAAACCAACTAAACAGGCCCAAACCAGGTACATAGTATTGACACCATAAAAACCCACTTTGGTTAACCGCCAAGCTAACACCATGAGAATGCCCGATAAAGGTGCATTCATCACCATTAAGAACCAAAAATCTTTTTTCGTAGTAACTTCGATCCCTCTGGCACTTTTAGGTTTACGATAGGTTTTTCCTGGAGGATGATCTTGGACGTTGTTGTAGTAGAAAAGTCCATACAGCGCAGCAATAATGCCCGTTCCAGCGATGCAAAGTCTCCAATTGAGGAGGGGATCACCTGCGGGGGAAAGTGCGCCAAAGGCGAACCAACCGCCGATGGTGGGGAGAGTAAACGCAGCAGCAGCAGATCCAAAGTTACCCCAACCGCCATAAATACCTTCAGCTAGTCCGATTTCTTTTGGAGGAAACCATTCTGCAACCATGCGAATACCGATGACAAACCCTGCGCCGACGATACCCAACATTAACCGGCCGATGACTAACTGGGTAAAACTTTGGGCAGTAGCAAAGATTAAACAGGGAATGGCTGCATACATCAACAATAATGTATAAGTAATTCTTGGACCATAGCGATCCAATAACATTCCGATGATAATTCGTGCAGGAACTGTTAAGGCAACGTTACAGATAGCTAAGGTTCTGATTTGACTGACTTCTAGCCCAAAATCAGCTTTTACCTGGGTTGCCAAAGGTGCAAGGTTAAACCAAACCACAAAGGATAAAAAGAAGGCAAACCATGTCATGTGGAGGATCTTATACCTTCCACGTAATGACCACATTTCTCCAAGCATTTTAATTGTTTTCCTCTTTATGAAGTTAGATAAGATTAAAAGTTAAGTGTTAGGGAACTCAAGAACAGTTAGGGGTTGTAGAGACATTGTTGGGAAAGTTTCTACAGGAATTTTCGTTTTGCACCAAAATTCTCAATTAAAAGATCGGTCAAAACAGGGAGTAAGTCGTCGCAAGCAATTCCTTTTTGGACACAGGTTCCAAGCTGAGCATCTTTTCCGACTTTTCCCCCCATATATAAGTCAACTCCTTCGACGGTTTTGCCATCTTTGCGGACTTTCGTCCCCATTAAACCAATATCGGCCACTTGGGGTTGTCCACAGGAGTTGGGACACCCTGTCCAGTGAATACGGACTTTTTGGGGTATTTCTAGAATTTGATCTAGTTTCCTCGAGAGCGCCAAAGCTCGATTTTTGGTTTCCACTAAGGCAAAATTACAGAACTGCGCCCCCGTACAAGAAACTAGCGATCGCTCTAAAGGTGCAGGATTAATGGTAAATTTTTCTAGTG
>DLXW01000252.1:59498-60851 GCA_003448685.1 Cyanothece sp. UBA12306 | reverse complement strand
TTTTTCTAGTAGGGGTTCAGTTAAAAAGGGATCGAGGTTTTTGTCGGCAATATTGGGAATAATCACGTTTTGTTCCACAGTTAGACGAATTTCTCCACTGCCATAGACTTCTGCTAATCTCGAAAGATCTAACATATCCTGGGCATATAATCGGCCTACAGGAACGTTTAACCCCACATAATTGAGTCCAGGCTGTTTTTGAGCAAAGATTCCGAGATGATCCCGTTTTTCCCAATCAATTTCATCTTTTTGCGCAGCAGTTGCCAAGGGACGGCCTAACTCTTCTTCTACCTTGGTTCTAAATTGTTCTAGACCTAATTGATCAATTAACCACATTAAACGGGATTTTTGACGATTAGCTCTAGGGCCATTATCACGGTAAACTGTTAGGATGGCTTGACAAAGATCCACCACATCTTGATTTGGCCGAACCCAAGCATCTAATTCAATAGCCGCTTCACAGCGTTTGGCAGAAAAGAAACCGCCAACGAGGACATTAAATCCTAGTTCACCTTCTTTATAAGCGGGAACAAAAGCAATATCGTTAATTTCCGCATGAACTGAATTATCCCGTCCCCCTTCAATGGCAATATTGAATTTACGGGGTAGATTAGTAAAAGCCGAATTACCCTCTCCTTTATTGGTAATCATATCTTGGACTTTTTGCACCAAGTCACGGGTATCAATCAATTCATCGCGATCGAGGCCAGCCATGGGAGAACCCGTAATATTACGGACATTATCCATTCCTGACTGCATCGAAGTCATCCCAGTTGCTTTGAGACGACTAAAGATATGGGGAATATCTTCGAGACGAATACCCCGCAATTGAATGTTCTGACGAGTTGTAATATCAGCATTGCCATCATCGCCGTATCTTTGAACAATTTGCCCTAAAACCTTCAATTGCTCACTGGTAAGAACACCATTGGGAGTGCGCATCCTTAACATGAATTTACCAGGAGTCACGGGACGGTAAAAGATGCCTAACCACTTGAGACGATGTTCAAGATCGGTTTTGTCCATCGCTTCCCAACCAATTTGGGCAAAATGGTCTAATTGATCCTTAACAACTAATCCATCTTTTTGCGCTTTGAATTTTTCAAATTTATTCAGGGATACAGTTTGATCAGGTTTAGTGGTTTTAACCACAGATGGTGTCCTCCTTCAAGTGGCATTGCTCCTATTTAATTGTTTGTATTCAATAAGTTTTGTATCAATTGTAACTAAATTGACTGTATTTATGCTTAAAATAAATTGATATAATGTTTTTTTTACATAATAGATATTGTACTTTCTCTAAGCAAGTGAACTTTTGGCCATTTCATTTAATTTTTTGCAAAAAATACATCT
>DLXW01000252.1:53095-59262 GCA_003448685.1 Cyanothece sp. UBA12306 | reverse complement strand
ATTTTTTGCAAAAAATACATCTAATGGATGTGTGATTTACATCAAGAGTCGTAAAAAAGATTTTATAATTGGGTCAAATCTCGGTAAGCTTAAGTTAAATAACAAGATTTTGTCGTTGACCTCAGCAGAAGATCATCTATGGCGAATAACTTCAAGACTGAAACGACTATGATGGAAGCGAATCAAGAAATACTGGTCAACCAATACTTAAAGTGTCTTGTTTGGGAGATTCAAAATTCCCAAGCAGAAGCTGGCGATGACCCCAAACTTGAACAAATTCTCAACCTCGCTTTAGAAATACTCCTAGAGGGAGATTTTCAGCAAAGGTGGGAAGTGGCGAAAATCTTACCAAAACTAGGAAATAAGGCGATCGCTCCCTTGCTAAGTATTCTTGAAGATCAAGAAGCTGACTTAGAAATACGTTGGTTTGTTGGTCGTATCCTCGGAGAATTTGATCATCCTGAGATTATTTTATCTTTGGTCAAAATACTTCAAGAAACTAACGAAGAAGAACTTTCGATGATGGCTGCTGCAACTTTAGCTAAAATCGGACCATCTGCCATTGAAGCTCTAACTACTTTACTCAAAAATCCTTCATCGAGAATGTTGGCTGTAATTTCTTTAGCCCAAATCCGCCATTCTCAGACGATTTTACCCCTATTAACAGTGATTGATGATACTTTGCCTGAAATCCGTGCCACAGTCATAGAAGCTCTCGGGAGTTTTCACGATGAGCATCTCATCACTTTTTTACTGGGAGCTTTAAAAGATTGCTCAAGTATAGTTCGCAAAGAAGCAGTTATTGCCGTGGGAATGCAAAGTCAATTCCAAGAAAAATTCGACTTAGTCAATCAAATTAAGCCATTGCTTTATGATCCTGAACGGGAAGTATGTCAACAGGCTATCATTGCTTTGGGACGGATGGAAGATAATGAAGCAGGAAAAGCCCTATTTACCCTACTTAAGTCCCCTGCAACTCCAAATATGCTAAAAAAAGAGGCAATAAGAGCATTAAGTTGGATAGAAACCTCTCAATCTCTAGTTTATCTACAAGAAGGACTCCGTTGGGGAAATCTTCTTGTTTGCCAAGAAATTATTACCGCTTTAGGAAGACAGGAAAGATCAGAGTTAAAGGAGAAATCTAGCCAAATTCTGATTGATTTTCTAGATTCTAACCAAGAAGCCCCTAAAGAACCCCAAATTAGACAAAGTGTTGCTATTTCTCTCGGGGAATTACAAGATCGAGCATCCCTTGATCTGTTGCGAAGTTTAGCAAAAGATCTTGATCAAGGCGTTCGTCTCCATGCGATCGCTGCTTTACGGAAATTTTCGTGATGATCCTAAAAAATTATGAGTAATACTTTTAGGGAATATGTCAAAAAAATTGGCAGTGGAACTCATACAGGCAAAGATTTGACCCGTGCTGAAGCTACCCAAGCTGCTAAATTAATGTTATTGGGAGAAGCAACTCCGGCGCAAATAGGAGCATTTTTGATCGCCCATCGTATTAAACGACCAACTGCTAATGAATTAGCGGGAATGTTGGATGCTTATGATGAATTAGGTCCGAAAATTGCCGCCAATGACCTCAGTTTTGATTATCCTGTGACCGTATTGGGAACTCCCTATGATGGGCGATCGCGGACAGCCCCTGTTACCCCCATTACCGCTTTAATTCTAGCTACTGTAGGGGTTCCGGTGGTGATGCACGGGGGCGATCGCATGGCCACTAAATACGGCTTACCAATGGTCGATATTTGGCGAGGTTTAGGGCTAGATTTTACCCAACTTTCTTTAACTGAGGTTGAGCAACTTTTGGTCAAAACTGGCCTAACTTTTGTTTATACTCCCCGTCATTTTCCCTTAGCTAATCAATTGGTTACCTATCGTGATCAAATTGGTAAACGTCCTCCTTTAGCTAGTGTAGAATTAATCTGGTCTCCCTGTTCACCAAAAGTTCAAATCATAGCTGGTTTTGTTCATCCTCCCACAGAGAAGTTTTTTAAAGAGACATTTAAGTTGAGAGGAGTTAAGCATTTTACAACCATCAAAGGTTTAGAAGGAAGTTGTGATTTACCCCTAAGTCGCACTGCTATTATTGGACTCGGAAACCTCGATCTTGATCCTGGTTGGGAACGTCTTTTGCTTGCTCCAAAAGATTATGATTTTGCCGATAAAGATGTTGGTTTGGAGTCAGAAACTCAACTAATTAAACAAATGGAAGTAGTTTTGGCGGGACAGGCAAATGAGTTAAGTTCTTCGGTGATTTATAACGGAGGATTTTCTTTATGGAGGTGTGGTTTTTGTGCCGATTTAAAAACAGGATTTACTACGGCAGAAAAACTTTTGAATCAGGGTAGAGTAGCTGATAAATTACAAGAAATTATTAATTTAATAGATCAAAAAAATTGAATATTTTGGGGATTTTTTCCTTCTAAAACTTGTATTGCTTCAGCAACTAAAAACAAACCACCAGCAATTAATACCTTCATTTGATTCTGCTTGGCTATTTCTTTGGCCATTTGTATTGCTTTCTCGATGGTTTCCGCTGAATATAAAGGAAGGTCAGGACGTATTTTAGTCAAACAATCTACTACAATACTAACATCACTTCCGCGATGCCAGGCTCTAGTACAAATAACTTGCGTAGAAATTACAACTAATTTTTCTAAGATTCCCTGAATATCTTTATTATAGGAAACACCTGTTACTAATAATATAGGTTCATTGTTCCACAATTGCTCAATTGATTCTACCAGTTTTTCGATCGCATCGGGAGTATGTCCCACATCAACATATATTTCAGGTTGACTAGATACTTTTTGTAATCTTCCTGCTACAGATACATTTTTCAAAGCATTTCTGATGATTAATTCTAATTGAGAACTCTTTAAATTAGGTAATTTTTTTCTTAACCAACATTCTGCTGCTACAATAGCAACTGCTACGTTATTTATTTGATAATTACCTAAAAGTTTAATGTACAAATTATCTAATTTTAAATCTCCATATTGAAAATCAAAAATCATTCCTTCGGCTAAATACTTTGGTTGTGATAATATACAATTATTTTGAATACTAATTAATTGGACTCTTCTCAGATTACAATAAGCTTCAAGTCTCCTAAATATTTCAGTATTTATGTTACCAATAATTAGGGTTCCACCAGTAGGACAAAGTTCGGATTTATCATAAGCGATCATCTCAAGAGTATCCCCTAAAATTTGGGTGTGTTCTAAGTCTAAAGAAGTGATAGTAGCAGTATTTCCAGGGATCATACGAGTGGGGTCAAATCTACCTCCTATTCCCGCTTCTGCTACCATTGTATCTACTTGATAATTAGCAAAATAATACAATGCTATCGCTGTAAAAATTTCAAAAGCTCCATAATAATCATCGGGATATTTTTGTTGATATTGATCGATAATTTTTAAAACCCATTCACTAGATTTTTGTAGCTCACTATCCTTAATATTAATATTATTAATTGCCATACGTTCATTAAAATTAAAGAGGTGGGGTGAAGTATAAAGACCTACCTTAAAATTAGCTTCTCGGAGGATAGCTGATATTATTTTAGAGACGCTACCTTTGCCGTTAGAACCAGTTACTTTAATAGCATCTATTTTGGATAACCAAATATTGAGAGGTTCTTTCTTGAAAAAGTTATACATTCTCGGAAAACCGACTCCATTTCCAAACTTTGGTATTTCCAGAAGTTGTTTAATTAATTGGGTAATATTATCTGAATTTTGAATCATATAAAATCTCAACAATATTTGTTTACTAATTTAAGGTTTATTAATTCCAAATTCTCAACTATGAACTCCTAACTCTTGAAGATATTTACGACATTCTCCAACCAAAAAAAGTGATCCAGTTATCAGAATTATTTGATTATTTTGTTTGTGGTATATATTTAATATATGATTAATTGCAGTTTTATAATTATCTATAACTATTAAATTGGATGTATTTTTATTAAAACAATCAACATATTCTTTAGGATCAATTGCTCTATAAAATCCAGATGTTAAATAAATATAACATTGCATTATCTTAATTAATTTTTCTAAGTAAGGAATAATTTCATCAGAATTATTATGATCGGATAACCCTAAAAGTAATGATACTTTCTGACGGTTCATTAAATTAGGCAATTCTTGACTAATTTTTTCAATTGCATGACCATTATGAGCAGCATCAAGTAACCAAGTAGGATTTCCGGTGATAACTTCCATTCTACCTGGCCAATAAACATTAGAGACTCCTTTTAAACTATTTTTATCACTAATGATTTGGTTGACTATTAATTGCTTAAATATAGTTTTTGCAGTAGAGAAATTTTCAATTTGAAATGAGCCAATTAAAGGCAAAATAAATGACATATTTTCTAAGTCTTGCTTTAAGTTTATTTGACAACCTCTGAAACCTAATGATTCAAATTCGAAATTATTTTTATTAGCTTGAACAATTTTAATATTTCTTTTAACTGCATCTTTGATGATAATATTTTTAGCAGAATTAGGAAGATCTGAACCTAAGATTAAAATAGAATTATTTGAAGCAATACCAACTTTATCTGCTGCAATTTCTGGTAAAGTTGAACCAAGTTGATTTGTATGATCAAGTCCAATAGAAGTAATAGCAGAAATTTGACCATCAATCAAGTGTATAATATCGTTATAACCTCCAATACCTGCTTCTAGAATAATTAAGTCAGCTTGATACAATTTAAAAGTTTTCAATGCTATAATAGTTAAAATCTCAAAAAAAGAAGGAACCATATCGTTACCCTCTTTTTCCAAAAAATTGATTAATTCTATCGTTGTTTTTTTTGCTAATTGATCTAAGATATTGGTTGGAATTTCTTGCCCATTTATTCTAAACCTTTCTGTGATATTATAAAGATGGGGGGAAGTGAATAAAATTACTTTTTTGTCATCAGCAATTGCCATTGCTTCTATCATTGCACTGACAGAACCTTTGCCATTAGTTCCAGCTATTTTGATTACTTGGGATGAAGGAATAGAAATATTAAAATATTTAAGTAGAGTTTTAAATCGATAATTTTTATTGCACTTATTAGATTGTTTTTGTCTGATTAATTGGTAAATCTGAGCAAGATTTTGAGGAAACTCCATAATTATTTTTGTTTAATTCAATCAAAATATATTTAAACATATCAAGAAGAATTCTAGGATCATTATCATTAGCAAATACATTATAACTAGGACTAGAGTTTATTTCAAGTAACCAGTATTGATCCTTTTCATCTATAATAATATCGAATCCTCCATAATTAAGAGGAATAGCTTCAAAAACAGGTTTAACAAACTCTTCAATCGTTGATTTTAAATAAGAATCATCAATATAGCAAGCTTTAGAACCTTCCCAATGGAGGGGACTAAGATTATCAATAAAATTAGCATTTGATGTATCTTTTTTATACAATAAAACTAATTTTTTATCAAAAAATATAGCTCGATATTCATATTTTATTTGAATATATTGTTGTGCTAAAGCAATAGGGTCAAAATTGCAACTTTGAATATTAAAAATAATTTTTAAATAGTTTGGTATTTGCTCTTGTTTTTGGCATAAAAACACATTCTTTCCTTGAGAACCAGAATTTTGTTTGATAATCAGAGGAAATTGTAGAGAACTGCTAATTTTTTGTTCAATAGCTTCTAGACTTTTGTAGGTAAGATATTGTTGATATTTTTCTTGACAAAAAGGATTGACAAACCCTAAAGTGTCAGGCATATTAATCTTATCTTTTAATAGACAATAAGTATATTCTTTATCCTTTAAAACTACCGATAATGATTGACTGTTAAAAGGAGTTCTAGTATCAGCAAAAAAATAATATTGCTCCCCCAATTTTATTTTTAGTAAATTTCCACTAGGGTGAACAATTTCATAGTTAATCTTTAATTCTTGACAAGTAGCAATCCAAAATTTAATATTAGTGTACATTAAAATCACCTCATTTCTTGATGATAGTTTAATGATTAGAATAGAGACGCTATTTCAAACGTCTCTAAGCAAACTTTTTTGGGTCAAACCATTAACCTTTAATTTTTGTTTGAGAGATTTTGGTGATATTCTTCAAAAGATTGATAATAATTCTCAGGATGATACAAATGACACTTTGTGGTGATATC
>DLXW01000252.1:52274-52874 GCA_003448685.1 Cyanothece sp. UBA12306 | reverse complement strand
CCCGCATTAAAGACCAAGAAAAGCGCCGTTCGCACATATATTCTCCCCAATTATCCCTTAAACTTTGAGTAGCTTGACGTAGATTGTAACTAGGAATTCCTGTAGAGATGTGATGGGGAACATGAACATTAATATCATGACAGAGAATTTCTACCCAACGGGGATAGTCACAGTGAACTGTTCCACTCAATTGGGCCTGGGCCTCATTCCATTGGTCTGCTGTCTTAAAAGGAATTTCAGGAATGGTATGGTGAACTAAAGTAAAGGTACTCATCCAAAAATGAAATACTAACCAAGGTAATAACCAAAATTTAACAAATCCCCAAACTCCTAGGGTAACTAACAGAAGAGGAAACCCGATAACTGCACCAATAATGACTACCAATACCGAAAATTTCACCTGTTCTCTTTGTTTTCCACTAAAAGTAGTCCAATCAAAATGAATTTTAAACCAGTGAACAACAGATGCAAACCACCACAATGGTCCTCGTAATTGTCGATATCCCCATTTAGCAAAATCGGAGAAACTTTCATAGAATTTTGGAGTGAAAGGGTCCCAAGCGTTATCAACTTCTAACTTATTAGTATGTTTGTGGTGAT
>DLXW01000252.1:38199-52072 GCA_003448685.1 Cyanothece sp. UBA12306 | reverse complement strand
AAGAAGAATACGCCAACTATGAAAAGGATAAATAATCGGTAAAAATAGTGAATGTCCGACTAAATCATTAACCCAGGTACGATTAGAGAAAGAACGATGGCCACAATCATGACCAATTACAAAAAACCCTGTTAAAGCAGTTCCTGTAAAAATCCAGAGTAAAGGAAGTAAATACCAGGGAGCAACAGCTAAGGCTACATAGCCTAAACCTACCATAAAAATGCTAAACCCGACCTTGAACCAAGCTTTACCGGCATTTTTCACAAACACTTCTGGTGGTAGAGTTTTGAGAATATCTCGCAAACGAACCTCTGAGTCAAGTTGTGGGGAGGTTTTTTGCTGAGTTGGAGTAATCAATGTTGTCATGAAGGATTTAATGGAGTTTAATGGTTAATTTGGAGTAATTAAGAGCGTAAATAAACAAAAATGAAGGATAAAATTTTTTTTGTGTCTCTAATACGCTCCTTTTTTTCCATTGGCATTACAGATTGTTAAGCTTTACCAGTTATATCACAATTCCCTTAACCTTAAAGCTTACAGCTTGAGATAAAGCTTTTATCAAAGTCTTGTGATGGTAACTGACTTATTATCAAAATTTCTCGATTTTTAACTTGAAATTTAAGTTTAATCGAAAATAGCAAGCAATTTCTACCCAGTTAAGGTAGAATAGCAAAAAATGTCTAGAAGTCAATATTTAGACAGATAAAGATGCCATCATCTGCATCTAGAAAGATAGACTTATCCAATTCCCTAACCAGTTATTCAGTGGAACACTGACAGACCCTTAATGGAGATTCAAGAGATTAGCGAGCGGTTCCCCATATTTAATACAGCTAACCCAGAAACTTTAGAATGGTTTTTATCGGTGATAGATCAAGAAGAATATCCTCCCGATACAGAAATAGTTCAGGAGGATGAATGGGGTAAAGCAGTGTACTTCATTGTTACTGGTTGGGTTAAAGTTAGTTCCCATTATCAAGGCCAACAATCAACCATAGAAATTCTCGGTCGTGGTGATTTTTTAGGAGAGATGGAAATTCTTGATGAATCTCCTAAAAGTATTGCGGCATTTTCTTTATCTGAAGTGCAATTATTGAGTATTTCTGCTCAACGTTTTCTCCAGATGTTGTTTAAAGATCCTCAATTACATCACCGGATGTTACAGTTAACTGTGCGACGAGTTCGCCTCCTGTATCGCCGTATTCAATTACATCAACAACCGCCTAAAATTAAATTAGCAAAAACTTTAATTAAGTTAGCAGAAATATATGGTAAATCAACCGAAAAAGGTATAGAAATTTGGTGTATTGCTAATCAAGATTTAGCCGATATAGCAGATATTCCTTTGGAAGATCTACAGCAAATAATGAATCAACTTCAAAGTCAAGGTTGTCTAGATATTGATCAAGTAAATCAAACTTTATCCTTAACTAATATTAAGCAAATTCATCATTTTTCCCAACAGCTATAAAGAATGACTAAAACAACAACTATTACTCCAGCTAAAATCAAACAAAAATGTCCTACTATTGGCTATAAAGTAGCTATGGATAAGCCTAGCTCCCATTTATTTGAAATAACCTTAGATGTTCAAGAATGGTCAGATGACCTTCTGGATCTGAAGCTACCGGTTTGGACACCTGGATCATATTTAATTCGAGAATATGCTCGACACGTTCAAAGTTTTGACGCTTACTCTACCGAGAATAGAGAAAAATTATTCAGTCAAAAAATTAGCAAAAATCACTGGCAAATCCAAACTGACAATGTAACTAATATTACCATTAAATATCAAATATTTGCTAATGAATTAACGGTTAGAACCAATCACCTTGACCAAACCCATGGCTATTTTAATGGAGCTGCCTTATTTTATTTTATTCCAGGGTTAGAAAAACAGCCAATTACTATTGAAATTATCCCTCCTAATCCTCAATGGAAAGTTAGCACTTCTCTACCACAAAACACTTCTAAAGTAAATACTTTTACAGCCATTGATTATGATACTTTAGTAGATAGTCCCTTTGAAATTGGAACCCATCATATTTATGATTTTGAAGTTTTGAATAAACCTCATAAATTAGCAATTTGGGGTCAGGGAAATATTAAACCAGAAAAAGTTATTAGAGATACAAAAAAAATCATTGAAACCGAAGCTCAATTATATGGAGAACTTCCCTATGATAACTACCTATTTATTCTTCACTTATGCAATAATGGTTTTGGTGGATTAGAGCATAAAAGCTCTTGTTCTCTAATTTATTCCCAATTCGGTTTTCGAGCGAAAGATAAATACAATCGATTTCTTCAATTGGTAGCTCATGAATTTTTCCATCTATGGAATGTTAAAAGAATTAGACCTAAAGCTTTAGAAACTTTTGATTATGAACGAGAAAATTACACCCATTCCCTTTGGTTTCTCGAAGGCACAACAAGCTATTATGACATGATTATTCCTTTACGTGCAGGAATTTATCAGGCAACAGATTTTTTGGATCTTTTAAGTAAAGAAATTACCCGTTATTTGAATACCCCTGGACGCAAAATTCACCCCTTGAGTGAATCAAGTTTTGATGCTTGGATTAAACTATATCGAAGAGATGCTAACAGTGATAACTCGCAAATTTCCTATTATCTCAAAGGAGAATTAGTATCTTTACTATTAGATTTATTAATTCGCTCACGTCACAGTAATCAGCGTTCTCTAGATGATATAATGCGCCAAATGTGGAAAAAATTCGGTCGACCAGAAATTGGCTTTACACCTCAACAATTACAAGAGACTATTGAATCGGTTGCCGAAATAAATTTAGAAGATTTCTTTAGACGTTATCTTGACACAACTGAAGAATTACCTTTTAACCACTATCTAGAATTATTTGGATTACAATTACAACCAGTTATGGAATCAGAGGTTATTCCCTATCTAGGATTACGGGTACAGTCAGACAATGGTAAAGAAATAATTAAATTTGTTGAAGCTGAATCTCCTGCTGCCTTAGCTGGAATTGACCCCAATGACGAATTATTAGCCATTGACGGAATTCGTGTCAATGCAGAACAATTACCAGAGCGTCTTAAAGATTATCAAAGCGGTGATATGATGACAATTACGGTCTTTCACCAGGATCAGTTAAAGACTATTTCTCTTAAGTTAACAGACCCCCAACCCAATCGTTATCAAGTAATGCGAATTGAGAATCCCTCCAAAATCCAACAGGAAAATTTCATTGGTTGGTTAGGTCAAAACTGATAAAATATTGTGGGAAGTTAGCTAATTTATTTTAACTATTAGTTTAAATAATTACTGAAATCCCACCTAATTTATGGCTATAATTAAGATATATTGCGCCTAAAAGTAAATATCTGAACCAATCTAATTCACTGAAATCACAACCAGCGATGCACAATTTTCTTCCTATTGCTTACTTTGAAAACGAATTTGTTCCCTTTGAGAAAGCTAATATTTCTATTGCTACCCACGCGCTACATTATGGAACAGCAGCCTTTGGGGGAATGCGAGGAATCCCTGACCCCCAAAATACTGCACAGATATTATTATTCCGTTTAGACCGTCATTGTTACCGTTTAAGTAAAAGTGCTAAGTTTCTAGGCCATGATTTGCCTGCTGATAAAATAGAGCAAATTATTGTTGATTTTGTCAAAAAAAATCAACCAACCAAGCCATTTTATATCAGACCTCTAGTCTATAGTTCTGGTTTAGGAATTGCACCAAGACTACACAATATTGAGAAAAATTTCTTTGTCTATGGATTGGAAATGGGAGATTATTTATCCCCTGATGGTATTAGTTGTCGCATTAGTTCTTGGTATCGCCAAGAAGACCGTAGTTTTCCTTTAAGAGGAAAAATCAGCGGGGCCTATATTACCTCAGCTTTAGCCAAAACCGAAGCGGTAGAATCGGGTTTTGATGAAGCCATTTTAATGAATTCCCAAGGTAAAGTTTGTGAAGCTACCGGAATGAACATTTTTATGGTCAGAAACGGTCAATTAATTACCCCTGGATTTGATCAAGACATCCTTGAAGGAATTACCAGAGATAGCATTCTAACTTTAGCTAAAGACTTAGGAATCACTACAGTTGAAAGGTCGATTGATAAATCAGAATTATTCATAGCAGATGAAGTATTTTTGAGTGGAACTGCCGCTAAAGTTACTCCAGTTACAAGAATTGAAAACTTTCAATTATCTGGTGTCGGTCTGATTACCGATAAATTGCGAAACAAGTTATCATTAATTACAGAAAATAAAGATCCAGAATATCAGAATTGGGTTTATATTATTCCTTTATCATAAATGCTTGACCGGCTCTGTCTAGGTCTAAGTTGCAGCCACTGGGTAAATTATTTTTTCTGCTCACCCTAATTTTCCTATTTAGCGTGTCAGTCTTATTAGTTCAAAATTCTCCAGCTTGGGGTCATCGTCCCCATGATATTGTTGAGCAATTGGAGTTATCATCAAATTACCAACAAAATCAAACCTTATTTATTATTTTAAGGCGAAACTTATTTAAGTCTCAAGACGCTGGTAATAGTTGGCAAAGATTATGGAAAGGCTTATACCATTTCTCTTTAATAATGTACTGAATTATCCTTTATATAATAGGAGTTGATAGGAATAAATTAAGTGCAGCTTCATGGAGAAATGGTATTACTGAACGCGATAAGCCTTTTTTAACTAATAGTTTGACATAGTTGAGACATTTTTTGATGAATCTGATTAAACTTTTCTGTTTCTTGTTCTAATAAATGAGCCGAGATAGATATATCAATTTCTCTTGGAGTTCTAATGATTTTACCAGAGCGAATTTTTTCTTTGAAATCACCTACATGACGCATACCTGTTGTGTTTGATACTTGATATTTTTCTGAAAATCCTTTCGGAAGTTTGAGAAATTTTTGTAAGGCATTAAATACTAAGTTTGTTTGGTTCATTAGTGCATCATAAGTAATGATAATACTTCTCTGTTTATTGTTAATAATTTGTGCATATTTTACCAGGGTTGATAAGCGGTTATTGTAATATTGAATAGCATCTTTTTCATTCCAATGTGGCTTATGATCGAGCATACTTATTAAGCTTCTTTTGGGTTCTCTAATTAAAAAAATCACATAAAAGTTTTCTAACTTTAGAATATTTTCATTAATTAACTTATTATCATGTAACAATTTATCTATCACATAATCATGATTCATTCTTAATTTACTTAAATCTTGAATATTTTTAAACTCTTGACTATGACAATAAATTTTGAACATCAACCTTTTTAAATCCGCTTCCGAGGAATATTGGATATGGCTTTCCCCGTAACCTTTAATCAGAGAATTAGAAGTCAAAATATGAGTCAATAGCGAAGAACCAGAACGCATATGACTCATGATAAAAATTACTTTATAAGAATCCTTTTTTAACAAAACTCGATAAGGATTTTTAGTTCCATTAATCCGAAATTGGTAATATTTATCAATCAGATCATTTTTGTATAGTCTGATCAAGTGACGTAGGGAGTGATTTTGTGGATTCATCTGTAAGGAATTATGTGGAACACTTTAAAATCAAGATTATCCTAGGTTAACTATCATAACTCATAGAAGAGCCAAAATCCATAAGATTTTTAGTCTCTAAAAGTTGCTGCCATGTCTCCAAAATCAGATCATAGTGACCTGCTTGTTCTAAAGGATATTCTCCTTTTTCAATTAGTTGAATTAACTGAGGAAGTGCTTCTATAAATTTAGGTCCATGTTTAGGTGGATGGATTGTCCAAGCTTGAGCAGAAGTTAAATCGGCTCTAACAAAATCACTATTAGACAACTTTTCACTTGTCATAGGTTCAAAAGATTCAATGGCTCCTTGAATAGGACCTTTTTTATTAAAGAGTTTTCTCTCAATTTTACCAGCTAATGTTTGTAATGGCTTGGGTAAATGAGATGACAATAAGGGCTTAAATTTCCAAAGCAAAGGAATAGGTGAAAGCTCAGCAAAACGTTTTTTGTTAACTAAATAAGCTCTCATACTAAAAAAGTTATGGCTAAAAAATCCCCGATTATCTAAGATAAACGGATGAGGCTGAAATTGCTTACCCTCTGGATGAGGTGGACCGCAACGAGGACGAATAGTTGCTATGGTCGGTACAGATTCCATCAGTTTTATAGCATTACTAATCCAGTCATAATCTTGATCTTGGTGTAGCAGCATATCTGCATCAAAATGCAAGTAATATTCACTCGCAGCTTCTTCAATACAATATAAAGAAGCATACACTGTTGAACCTTTCCAGTTATGAGTATGATTGAGCATTTGTTGTGCAGATTCAGCACCAAAATATTTACTATAAATCCTTTTAATCAAGTCCCGATTGTAGTCAATTTTTGCTATTCTATTTACCATTCCTTGATCAATTAAGTTTTGACAAGCTTGTTCTAATTGTTCTTGGCTACCTGTATTATATCTATAACGTTTGTCCCCGGTTAAGGGGACTGTATCCATTGCTAAAACTATTTCCACAAAAGGATAATTACAAACTTTCAACAGATGGGGAATGGTTTGTAGCATATAAGGAACATCAGTCCTAGCTACAAGAATCCATAACGATACAGGAGTTCTTAGATCAGACATTTTGATACGAATTTTTCAATTGGTTAAGTAAAAATATACTTAAAAAGTATAAAATAGCCAATTAAATTTGTCAAAAGGTACAAAATATCTTGACTTGATTGAATAATTGAGTAGTTGAAGCTAATGTTGTTAAATTTTATTTAATCTTATTTAAAAAGGAGGAAACCAATCATCATCTAAGGCTTGTTTTAGAGAAATATTGGCATCAATAGAAAGAGAAAACAATTTTGATACTGACTTGGTAGCCACATTATAAGCTTTAGGATAAATTTTCTCTAATTCTGGGCGTAAACTTGGACTATCTTCTAATCTCTGTTGAATTTGTGCGCGAAAATTAACAATTTCAGATGCCCAATGATTACCACTTCTTTGCTTCTCAGACTCCCAATAGCTTAACTTAAGGAGATGTTCGAGCAGACGAGTTAAAAGACTCATTAAAGCTCGTCTGTTGCTTTTTCCCATATCCTCTAGTTCTTCTATTAAATTGTTCCAGTCTACATCATCAAATTGACCTTTTTTTAACTGTTGTACTGTCTGGTTAATCCATCGATTATAATCACTGTCATATAAAGTCCCAGACATGACTATTTTCTCCTAAAAATCATCCTTTCCTGTAGCATATTGTTGTTGATAAAACTTAGCATAACGACCTTCTATTGCTAACAATTCGGTATGGGTTCCTGACTCCACTACTTGTCCCCGTTCTAAGACTAAAATACAATCAGCACGACGAATGGTACTAAGACGATGAGCAATAACAAAAACTGTGCGATTTTCCATTACTCTTTCTAACGCTTCTTGTACCAATGCTTCCGATTCAGAATCTAAAGCAGAAGTAGCCTCATCTAAAATCATAATACGGGGATTGAGCAAAACAGCCCTTGCGATCGCTAGTCTTTGTTTTTGTCCTCCCGATAGATTAACACCCCGTTCTCCAACCCAGGTATTATATCCTTGGGGAAATTTGCTAATAAATGAATGAGCGTTGGCTATTTTAGCTGCTTTTTCGATAGACTGTTGCTCGAAATCTTCTTGTCCATAGGCAATATTTTGGGCAATGGTTCCCGAAAATAAGGTGGTTTCTTGGGGAACAATGCCAATTTGACGGCGCAGACTGGTTAAAGACACCTCTTTAATATCCATGCCATCGATGAGAATTTGACCATCTTGGGGGTCGTAAAAGCGAGGGAGTAAATTGACCAAAGTTGTCTTACCAGCCCCAGAAGACCCCACTAAGGCAATAATCTGACCAGGTTCAGCTAACAGAGATAGATCCCTTAAAACTGGTTGCTCAGGTTGATAGCCAAAACTAATATGAGAATATTCCACTTTCCCTGTGACTGGAGGTAAAGTCAAACCATGAGAATTTTCAATAACACTTGGTTGAAAGGCCATTAATTCAAAAATACGATCAACTGATGCCTCGGCCTGTTTAAATTCATTATAATTACTAGTCATTAAATCGATTGGATGAAGCAACAAAGCAACTGCTGCTAAATAACTAACAAATTCCTGTGATTGAAGGTTACCTCGAGAAATTTGCCATCCTCCAACTAAGAACAATAACATAATGCTAATAGCTTCTAAAAATCCCACTACTGGATATTGAATAGCCTTTAATTGTTCGGCCTTATATTTGGCATTACGATTCCGTCTAGCTTCTTCAGTAAACCTTTTTACTTCATAATCTTGACCGGCAAACGCTTTAACAACTCGAATACCACTAAACACCTCGGTTAATAAAGCTGAAAGATTAGAAACTTGGTTTTGACTACGACGGGATAAAAGTAATAATTTTTCTCCAAAACTACTGATTAAGATAGCCATTAACGGTGCTAAAATGAAACTAGCAACGGTTAACTGCCAGTTTAAGTAAAGCATATAGGCCGGAATAACAATTAATTGTAGAACATTTGAAGTAAATTGATGGGATAGTTTATCAACAATTTCCCCAACCCGATCAATATCCTCTGTTAAACGGTAAGATAAATCTCCAGTTTTTGTTGTTTCAAAGTAATCTAATCCTAATTTATGAAGATGGGCATAAACGTCTTTTCGGAGATTTAAAACCATGGTCAAGGAAGCATCAATCATAAAGATATTTTGTCCATATTGAAAGATCCCTCTAACTAAAAAACCCAGGGTTCCTAAACCTAACCAATAGGCCACTTTATCGACTTTCCCTTGACCAATAAATAAAGATACTTGACCAGCAAGATGGGGTAAACAAAGGGTCACTAAGACAAAGCCTAAAATGCAAAATAATCCTTTAATAATTAAAGGCCATTGTGGCCATAAATAAGGTAATATTTGCCACCAATTTGATCTGGTTTTCATTAGAATTATCAATTATTAATTATCAATTGAACGGGGATTATAACACAGAATGGGCTAAAATTTAAGCTACAAAAATAATCCAAGGCTAATATCTAACAACAAAAATAGTTTTTTGGCGATTTGGCTTTCATTGCATCCCTAATTAGTTTATCCTAGAGAACAGAAAGTTAACTAAACTTTACATAACTATTTTTTCCCAGACCTATGCAATGTGTAATTAACCGTCGTGCTGAATTTTCAGCCAGTCATCGATACTGGTTACCAGAGTTAGATGACCAAACAAACCGGGAAAAATTTGGGAACTGTGGGCGTTTTCCAGGCCATGGGCATAATTATGTTCTTTATGTTTCCTTAATGGGGGAAATTGACTCCTACGGGATGGTAGAAAACCTCTCAACTGTCAAAGGTGTCATTAAACAAGAAGTCACCAGTCAGCTTGATTATAGTCACCTTAACGATGTTTGGGAGGAATTTCAGCAGAGCTTACCCACCACAGAAAACCTCGCTAGAGTTATCTGGCAAAGGTTAAAATCCCATTTACCCCTAGTTAAAATTCAATTATTTGAACATCCCCGCTTGTGGGCAGAATATCAAGGAAACCTTATGGAAGCTACTTTAACCATTCAAACCCATTTTAGTGCAGCCCATCGCTTAGCGTTGCCCGAATTAAGTTTAGAAGAAAACACCAAAATTTATGGTAAATGCGCCCGTATCCACGGCCATGGTCATAACTATCATCTGGAGGTTTCTGTCACCGGAGACATTGATCCGCGTACGGGAATGTTAGTAGATTTAGGTGCTTTACAACAAGTAGTTAAGGATTATGTAGTCGAACCCTTCGATCATAATTTTCTCAATAAAGATATTCCCTACTTTGCTCAAGTAGTACCCACTGCCGAAAATATTGCTCTGTACATAGCTCAATTATTGCAAAACCCGATTCGGGAACTTGGTGCAGAACTTGATCAAGTTAAATTAATCGAAAGTCCAAATAACTCCTGTGAAATTTATTGTCGTCAGGGTGTTCAACCCTTAAAAAGTTCATCTAATATTGAACCTATCCTAGTGGGAACTCATTGAATTAGTAATTGAACTCCCAGAATTAGAAGTTATTACGGATTCAGTTTTTAGCTCATTGTAAAAGACTGTTAAGGGTTCTCGCAACGAAACCTCCAGATATTCAACGGTCTGATAGTATGAGCAAAAGCTAGACAGTATACTAAATGATGCGACTGTCTTGTCGCCGCTAAAAACCTTTAGTCTTAGAATTAAGGATAGATACAAGATGGAATCCCAAGCTCAAGAAAAAACAACCCCCAAGGATTTAAGTACCGAAGTCCCTGGAATGATGACCAAACAGACTCCTGTTAGTGATCAACCTTGGCAAGAGTGGGTTGAACCTGTAGTCGATGTGCTTTCTAATGCTTCTAATTACCTTGGAGAATGGTTCAGTACCTATCAACAACTTTTAACAACCCTTGGTATTATCGCTCTAGGTATCGTCAGCGTTAAAATTGTTGTGGCGATTCTTGGCGCGATCGATGATATTCCCCTTTTAGCTCCCACTTTGCAACTGGTAGGACTTGGCTATACTGCCTGGTTTGTCTGGCGTTATTTGTGGAAAGCGTCTAACCGTGCAGAGTTGCTTGCTGAATTTGATGCCATAAAAAATCAGATGTTTGGCGACAACGGTTAAGATTAGTTATTTGTTAATTCCCATACCTCCGGCTGTTACAGTGCGGAGGATTTTTTTCCATGTGATACTATTTGATACTATCTAAAGTGGACTTGGTATGAAAACTGCGATTAAAATTTAACAGAACCAGCTAAAATTCCCCGCACAAAATAGCGTTGCAGGGCGAAAAATACCATTAAAGGCACAATCATTCTGCAAAATTGGAATCAGGGTACTTTGAAGGGGAACTACTAACACACAAACCACAATAATGAAAATGACTCCCCAAAGAGCCTTACAGTGGTTTGCTAGGCAACAAGAAGCGGGAGCCAAAGCGGTTTTCTGTTATTCCGATCAATTCCTCGGTCGCGTCATGTTCGCAGAAGAAGGACGGCAAGAAGTTCTCGATATCGTCAAAGGGTTGCGAGAGATGAAACTTCCAGTCTCTTGGCCGAATGGTTTAGAACTGAGCAAAGCAACCCTCGGCCGGGGAATGCGCCCCGATAGCGATCGCACCCCCGATGAAGAACTGATCGAAGCCCTTTGGGGTTGGGATGGGGAGGTCGGCTGTTTTGAGGCTTATATCCCTGCTGAACGCCCGTTTACCAATCGTGAAGCCTATGCCAAACTCTTCGACCCAATCCGTACCAACTCATCCAGTGGAATCTCCACTTTGCATCCCAATACACCAGGGGGTTTTTCCTTCTTGGACTAGGCGATCGCTCAAGGCCATCATTTCATCCCAAGTTTGGGGAATTTCGTAACCGTTTTGCTTAAAGACTTTGGGGTTATACCAGACCAAACTTTTGACTGACACATCATACCAAACCCCATAAAGAGTACCATCAACTTTCCCCAATTCTAACCAAGAATCGGCATAAGCTTCTGTTAGCTGTTTGGGGTTCATAAACTCGGTTAAGGGGAGCAATTTACCTTCCTTAGCCAAATCCGCCATTAATCCTGGTTGGGGAAACATAGCTACATCTGGTGGATTTCCTGAATCTACCCGAATGGTTAAAGTAGTAGCAAAAGTATTGTAAACTTTCACTAAAAATATAGTCAAATATAGTCATTCATGTTAATATGTAGACATGAAGCTCTCAGACTATCTGTACCTTCATATACAATTTCAATACCCGTTTCTTCGGTAAAGGGTGCTAAAGCTTTTTCGAGTTTTTCTTGTTCTTCTGACTTCATTAAGATTCTTCATTAAACAAAAATTGAAATATTGTGTTTGTTATTATCAAACAAATAAATACGTTTGCTATCAAATATTAAATCAAGGGTTTCCCCAGACTTTACGTTAACACGGGGATTAAGACGAGCTACAAATTCTAGACTGTCTGGGGTTTGGAGATAAACAATCAGTTCACTACCCATCATTTCGATCAGATTGACTATTCCTCTTATTTTGAACCCTTGAATGTCTGGGGGGAGGTATTGGGGATGATAAATATTTTCGGGGCGAATTCCTAGGGTTACGGGGTCATTTACTTGGTGATTAGCTATATTTAGCGGAAATTGAGGAAGATATTGCTCTATATCAATCAAATTTTGACCAAATTTTAAATAAGATTTTCCCTCTTGTTCGACCTTTTGAATGTCAAAAAAATTCATGGATGGACTCCCTATAAATCCAGCTACGGACTTATTAGTCGGATTGTTATAGAGGTTACTAGGAGTGTCTATTTGTTGCAAAATACCATCTTCCATCATCACAATACGATCTGCCATACTCATTGCTTCTACTTGATCATGGGTGACGTAGATAAAAGTGGTTTTGATTTCTTCATGGAGTTTTTTTAATTCTTGTCTCGCTTTTAACCGCGTTTTGGCATCCAAATTAGATAATGGTTCATCCATCAAAAATACGGCAGGTTCTCGGACAATAGCACGACCAACTGCCACCCGTTGTTGTTGGCCCCCTGACAATTCCTTGGGTTTACGGTGGATTAGTTCTTCGATTCCCAACTGACTGGCGACACTATTGACACTCTTTTCAATTTCATCACGGGATTTTCCCTGTAATTTTAGACTAAAAGCCATATTTTGACGAACGCTCATGTGAGGATAAAGAGCATAGGATTGAAATACCATCGCAATATCGCGATCTTTTGGGGGTAATTGGTTGACTGGGAGACCGCCAATCAGAATTTGCCCTTTTGTAATAGATTCCAAACCGGCCAATAACCTTAAGGTGGTGGTTTTTCCGCAACCTGACGGACCAACAAAGACGAGGAATTCCCCATCTTTAACTTCAAGATTCAAATTATTAACCGCCAGACGATCTCCAAATTTTTTTGTTACTTGTTCAAAAGTTACATTAGCCATAATTAGGTAGTTTTCAATTGGGTGTACCAAGATTTTAGCTGATTGAGTGTGGAGTGGGGGAGATTATCTTAAACTATATCTAGAGCCAATAAAGATTTTAAGATCTATAAATTTCTAAAAAGCAACAACTATAATCACTAAATTATAGATTTTTATGATGTGTTTAACATTCTGGGCAAACCCAATCACGGATACTTTAGAGTTAATCAATCATTCTTGAAAAAGTGTTTATTTTACTCTTTTGTATTCTTTCAATTTTATCATTTTTAACAGCTTTTTTTTCAGGCTTTTTTCTAACATTCAACATTCCTGCTAATGCACCTATTCCCAATAAACCTAATCCCAACAGACTACTAGGTTCAGGAACTTTTGTCATAGGATCTGGAACTGGTTGTACTTGAATTGGGGGAATTCCGTCAATAGTATCCTCATCATAACCAGCATAAGCTACTTTACTGCTACCTTCTCGATTTCCTTCAACCCCAACGCTAGTAGCACGAACCCCAAAAATTAAATTGTAAAAGATTCTAGGGTGAAATTCATGGCTAAAACTGGCGATAATTCCGAAGTTAGAGCAATCAGACCACTAGTTAGGATTTGTGTTTTTATAACTTTTATTAAACAATTTTTCATGGAAGTTAATATACCTTAAACTTTAGCATCTTTTTCTCAAATACATCTCAATTATAAGTCTAAAATACTATTAGTTTAAGTTATCTATAATACTGTAGCAAAAATTTTTTTTTAAAATTTATTGAAATTATTGAGACTAAAACCTGGCTTTTTAAAGCGAAAAGTTTTTGGATCGAGGCATAAATCATTGTTACAAAAACTACTTCTGTAAGGGCTTAATAATATTAAGCCCGTACTGATTTACTGGCTATTATTTTATTT
>DLXW01000252.1:31150-37992 GCA_003448685.1 Cyanothece sp. UBA12306 | reverse complement strand
GCTCCGGTCTCCGAAGCTCCCCCGCAATCCTAACTAGGATCTTTGTGATCTACTGAGTCTAGTTGTCACCCCTTTAGGTGAGGATTTAAGCAGTTTTGAGGTTTAATCTATGGAAATGAAAATTGCCATAAAAAATTAATAGTTCCGTTGCCAAAAGTTAAATCAACACAATAACCTAATTGTTAGCTAATTTCTAAGATTTTTCTGGTCAAGTTGCTTAAATAATTGAGTGACTTTTGTCAAATCTTTATCCCCAGGCGATCGCTCAACTCCACTAGATAAATCAATCCCTGTAGGTTGTAATCGATTTAACGCTAATTGTACATTATCAGGATTTAATCCCCCTGCTAATAACCAAGGCAGAGGAGGTTTAAATTCTTCTAAAGTATCCCAATTCAAAGTATGTCCCGTTCCCCCTAATAATTGGGGATGGTAAGCATCTAAGAGCAAAGTATCTACCCGATCAAAATAACCATTGATCGTCTCTAAAGATTGAAGGTTTTTAATTCTAAAAGCTTTAATTACTTCAAAATTGCCAAAACTTTGTTTAACTTGATCACAAAATTGAGGAGACTCATCTCCATGGAGTTGTATTCCTGTTAATGGAGTTTCCTGTAAGACCTTTTCTATCTCTGCTAAACTTGCATTAGCAAACACACCGATCAGATCAACTTTAGTAGAAACTTCAGCCACTACAGCCTTAATTTGCTCAGGAGTTACATATCGAGGAGACTGGGGAACACAGATAAAACCCAAAGCTGTTGCTCCTAATTGGGCGATCGCTTGTCCTTGGCTTGGTTTTGTAATACCACAAATCTTAATTCTCATCAAGCAACTGTTAAGTATTTCAACTAAACTAACAATTTTTACCTAAAATCTGCCTATAATTCCCTTAATTGATCAATGTTTATCAAACCAGGAGTTCATAACCCTATGTTATCAAATTTGATCTTGCTTACTCAAACTAGTTCCCCTGTGACGGTTGGTTGGAATACTTCTGTTTGTATTATTATGATTGCAGCCAACGTATTTGCCTTTTTTGTGGGTTATTTTGCCATTCAAAACACTGGCTTCGGTCCTTCTTTACCTTTTCCTCAACTAGCCTCTAAGAAGCAATTTGGGCTTCCTGAACTTTTGGCCACCATGAGTTTTGGTCATATTTTAGGAGCAGGATTTATTTTAGGATTATCTAATGCGGGTATTCTCTAATTGAACCACCACCAGATTAAGGGAAACGGTTGAAGAATTAAGCTAATTTTCCCTTCCCTTAATCTGGTCATCAATTTTAAGTAAATATATCGATCATGAGTTATATTAATCAACATTAATTGGCTATAGTCTACATTGAGTATCATCAACAATTAGTGTAGATTTGAAGAGAGGTAAATATCTAACCCAATTTTTGGGTGAAATCAACTTCAATCAAGGAAACATCCTCGTTAAATTAGCTTGAAATTTAGTGATTCATCTGACTTTACTGCATCCCAACAAACCTGAACCCGTCCAAAACTGGACTTTTGACCAGAAATCAACTATTCGGATTGGTCGATCAGATGAAAATGAGGTAGTCTTATTCAGTGCTGTTGTATCCCGTCACCATCTTGAAATTCGATGGGATGGTACATACTGGGAAGTTATTAGTCTAGGGACTAATGGAACTTATGTTGAAGGTAAGTTGATTAAGAGAAAACCAGTGATTGATGGTATGATTATCCACCTAGCAGCTACAGGCCCCAAAATCCAAATCCATATTTCTGAAGAAAAATCTTCAGATGAATCAGAATTATCTCAAGATTCTGTATCAGTCTCTAACCAAGAAGTTGATTCGTCTAAAATTACTGCTCAAGAAACAAGAGTTTAAGGGCATTATAGAAGTTCCCATAATCTTTAGGTCCAGAAGTTGGTAATTTTAGGGAGTTGGGACTTCAGGAGTCGGCAGTAGGAGAAAAATCAAAGTGTACCTCACCAAAATGAGAAACACTATATATTAAAGGTAGTGCTGTCCTGGGTAGGTTTGTAACCATGTCTAAGTTTCGAGATTTACTGGGATACTACAGTAATTACAAAGCGATCGCCTTTTTTAGTATTATCCTTTCTGGATTATTTGAAATTATTGATTTATTGGTTCCTTATGCCGTTGGACAAATCATTAATGTCCTCTCTAATCAGCAGTTAGATCAACCTTTACAAGTTTTAGTTAATCAGGTTGCTAATATTACCAATTTACCACCAGAAAAAATGCTTTCTTTGGGTGTATTAGTAACAATTATTTGTTTAGTCACTGTAGTGCAATCGCCCATTCAGGCTTGGGTATCAGCCTCATTTCATTGGGGAATTTCTATTAAGGCTCGTCGAGATTTGCTACACCAAAGTATAGCTAAAATATTAACTTTGCCTTTATCATTTTATGATCAACATAATCCAGGGCGTATTGCTAATCGGATTGCTAAAGGAATAGAAAATTATTTATGGATATATCCTGAAATAGCAGGAAGACTACTTCCCAAATTGATGCGTATCATTGGAATTTTTATCATTATTTTGATTATTGAATGGCCTATTGCTGTTGCCTTTTTTGTCTCTTTTATTATCATCTTTTCTTTGGGATTAACCCAGCTAAAAGTTTTGATGCAACGGGAAGAAATTTTAGACAGATATATGGAAAATACCCAAAGTCGTAATTCTGAGATAGTTACCAATATTAAAACAGTTAAAGCTTTTGCCACCGAAGCTTCAGAATTTACTCGCCAAACTCAACGCTTAACAAGAGAGTTTAAATATCTTTTTTATCGTATTCATCAAGGATATGTTAAATTGGAAATTTCACAGCAAACTCTAATTAAAACCTCAGAATTTTTAATTTTATTATGGACACTTGTAGCAACGGTTAATGGACAAATTTCTTTAGGTCATTTCCTGACAATTTTGACTGTTTCCAGTATGGCTTATGCTGAATTAATCCCAATTAATCAACTAATAGAATTCATGATCCGTCGTTATCCTAGTGTGATTCGTCTCCATGAATTTCTTCAACTCCCACAAGGGATAGATGCACCTAGTTTAATTCCTGAATCTTTAGAAAATAATCCCTATCAATTTACTGGGAAACTTGAATTTTCTGATCTAAGTTTTGCCTATTATAAGGATACTTTGGTTTTACAAGATATCAATCTATTAATCAAACCTTATGAAACATTAGCATTAGTTGGTCGTTCTGGTTCTGGTAAATCAACCTTAATTAAGTTATTATTCCGCTATTTTGAACCTACACAAGGAAGTATTCTTATTGATGGAAAAAATATTAATAATTTAGATATTTCCCATTATCGTAGACGCTTAGCTATTGTTCATCAAGAAGTAGACATTTTTAATGGTACTATTTTAGATAATTTGACTTATGGTAATCCCAAAGTTAGCTTTAATCAAGTAGAAGAAGCTTGTTCTATTGCCAAGGTTGATGAATTTATTAATCAGTTACCTCATGGTTATTATACAACTGTTGGGGAAAGAGGTGTTCGTTTATCTGGGGGACAAAGGCAAAGATTAGGTATTGCTAGAGCATTAATTGTTAATCCTGACATTTTAATTTTTGATGAAGCAACATCAAGTTTAGATTATGAATCAGAAAGGAGTATTCAATTAGCAATGAAAGAGATTTTAGGTACTAGAACTACTATTATTATTGCTCACCGTTTAAGCACAATTCGGGAAGCAGATACTATTGTTGTTTTAGATCAAGGAAAAATTGTTGAAATAGGAAATCATCAACAATTATTAGATCATGAAGGTATTTATTCTCGTTTACATTCTTTACAAGAAACAGGTGAAATATATTAAAAAATTATCTATAGCTATAAATTTTAATTGATTACTTCTAAATTCTAAATTCTAAATTCTAAATTCTAAAAATGTGGACACCTCTTCATACTAAGTTACAAATAACTCTAAAACAGCGAAATTTATTACCCCAAGGATATTCAATATTAATTGCAGTTTCAGGGGGACAAGATTCTCTTTGTTTACTAAAATTATTGCTTGATTTACAAGAAAAATGGCATTGGAAAATAGGAATTGGACATTGTGATCATGGCTGGAAATATGATGGAGGAATAGCTGATCATGTCGAAAGTTTAGCCAAAAAATTTGCTGTTTCTTTTTATTTAAAAGTTGCTAACCAACTCAAAGAAACTGAAGCAGCAGCAAGACATTGGCGATATCAATCATTAATAGAAATTGCCCAGGAAAATGACTTCACAGAAATTGTGACCGGACATACTCAAAGCGATCGCACTGAAACTTTTCTTTATAATCTAATTCGCGGTTCAGGAACCGATGGATTAAGTTCTCTAACTTGGCAAAGAAAGCTAACTTCTAAAATAAATTTAGTTCGTCCCTTACTTAATATTTCTCGTCCCCAAACTTTAGCTTTTTGTCAACAGTTTAACCTACCAATTTGGGAAGATGCAGCTAACGACAATCTTAAGTATTCTCGTAACCGTATTCGTCAGCAATTAATTCCCTATTTAGCAAGTGAATTCAACCCTAAAGTTGAAAATCATTTAGCCCAAACTGCTGAAGTAATAAGAGCAGAAGTTGATTGTTTAAAAATGGTAGCTAAAGACATTTTAGAACAGGCAATAAACGAGGATAAAACTAAATTAAATAGTCTGGTTTTAAGTTCATTCCACCTCGCTTTACAACGGCGAGTTATACGTCAATTTCTTCAAATAATAATCAAGAAAAATCCTAACTTTGAACAAATAGAAGCCTTAATTCAGTTAATAGATGCTCCTCAAAAATCAAGAACTTCATCTCTTCCTGGTAATTTAAGTGCAGAAGTTCAAGGAGATTGGATTGTGATGGTTAATAATTAATAAATTGAAACTGAGTAAAATGATTAATTCTTGAACTCATCATCTTCAAAGTTTCACTAAAGCAGTAGTTTAATCTACTAAATTATCGATATTTTCTACTGTGTTCTACCATACATAGTGTGATATGTTACATCTTCTCTTAACCATTTCCATAAATGCTCCACAGGCATAAAATCAGGACTATAACTAGGTAAGGGTTGAAGCTTAATGTTGAAGGGCATTAGCAGCAAGTTTGACAGCAGATGCCCGATGATAAGGACACTGATTCCAGATAACAGTTATAGGAATGTCAGGAAATTCAATACGAAGTTGTTTGAGAACGGCGATCGTGTTGAACTGATTGGCTGTATCATAAGGGAAGATGCGGACTTGTCCATAGTTATAAAGATAAGCTCTATAAAACGAAACTTTTTGGCGGCCAGGAAAACTAGAACTTCAAAACTCCAGGTTTCAAGATGGACTAGGTTTATTAAGGATTATCAACAGTTGCCAATACCACATTATCTTGTAAATCAAAAGCTGGAGAACTGGTATTAGTTGTTCCTAACTCATATAGATAAATAACTTCGTTAGGTTTTAACTTAATTTTGTCATTCTCAATATAACTCTGGAGAAACTGATCGATAGTCGATTGATTATCAAAGGGATCAATATCAGGAACAGGATCACCATCTCGTAGTACAGATAATAAAGGAGAGCTAGAGTCGTTACTACTAACTGTCTGCAAATGATTACTACAAAATGGCGCATCGGCAATAGATTCAATAGTTACTGTCGTTCCTGACGGTAAACTATTCATGGTTAATGATTGACTGTTATCCCAAGATTCAGGAGTGCTATTATTATCCAAATAAAGATTGGTAGTGACAGGAATAGTTGAACCTCCTGGACCACAAGTTATAGCTCCTCCTAATACCTTAAAGGTGATCTTCGCTGGTTCATTAAGGGTTAAAGTTTTGCCCACAATTTGATAATTGGGAGTGTTGGGAGGTATTCCTTCCTTAAGTGCAGCCATAGCAAAAACTTTTGTGCTGTAACTTTTACTAATCTCTTTACTAATATTAGGTTCAATGCTAGAAGTAATATTAAGTTCAACTAATCTTTGTGTTTTGGTATTAACACAAGTATAAAAGCCTTTAGCATTAGCTGGTGGGTTAGCTTGCCAATCTCCAGATTCGCATTGTGGATTAGCAATAATATCTGAACTAACTAGATCAGTTAAAGCAGCACTTGTCCAGCTATTTGAATCCTCCATTTCATTAGTTTTATAATTTCCATTGGCATCATGGGATGGACCCCAGCGATACAAGATTTCCGAAGCTTTTTCAGACTCATTAGGCTTATGAACATAATAAACAACTCTTTCAGTAACTCCTGGCACTTGTAGGGCTAAAATAGGTATAGCTCCTGAAGGAAGTGATAAGCTAGTGTCATTGGTCACAGCATTAGCAGCATCGCTTTCTATTCTGATAGCAGAACGAATTTCATCAGATATAAATACCAAGCTTTTGGTGACATGAGAAAATACAGTAGAATCTGCTTGTGCTTTTTGATTATTTTGTAAACTCATTTGTAATCCAAATCCAGCAACTCCCATAATCAAGGTTGTTAAGGTACCAGCAGCTAATAAGTCAACTAAGCTATGACCTTTATTAGAAGATCTTGAAAAAGTTTTAAGAATTTGTTCAAAGTTTTTCATGGTTTTTAGCATAATAATTGATAGTTAGAATTGGCAGTTAGAGTTTTTATAAATTCCTTGTTGAATAAGTCCTAGATTATCGACAATTTCAACACATCGTTTTTCATTAGTTCCTTTGGGTAAAGAAACGATAATAGTTCCAGTTTCCGCAGGAAGTCCCCGAAAAGAAAATATGATATTTTCGAGATCAGTTTCTAACACGATACCTTCAGATAATTGACGATAACTTGAGACTAAGCAATCAGCGGGTGAACTGGTCATTACAGATT
>DLXW01000252.1:7659-30981 GCA_003448685.1 Cyanothece sp. UBA12306 | reverse complement strand
TTTTTTGGGCTTCAACTAATGATGAATAAATATTAGTAGTGACATTTTGAAGTTTATAATTACTATATAAACCAAAAAAATTTGGGACACTTATTGCTGCTAAAACTCCCATGATAAGTGTGACAGCAGCTTGTTCAACTAAAGTCATGTTTCAGTCCTAATCAATTTAATAACTACAGAACAATCATGTTGTAATTTTGTTTACTTAAGATCATAGTGACAACAACACACAAATATCAGTGATCTCGATCACATATTAAAAAAGTCAGGTGTTTTTACGGAGTAAAAAAGATAATTAATAATTAGAATTGGCAGTTAGAATTTTTATAAATTCCTTGTTGAATAAGTCCTAGATTATCAACAATTTCAACACATCGTTTTTCATTAGTTCCTTTGGGTAAAGAAACGATAATAGTTCCAGTTTCCGTAGGAAGTCCCCGAAAAGAAAATATGATATTTTCGAGATCAGTTTTTAACACGATACCTTCAGATAATTGACGATAACTTGAGACTAAGCAATCAGCCGGTGAACTGGTCATTACAGATTGATCACTTAGGGGCGCTTCTGGCAAGTTTAAAGTACATTTTTTTGAGTGCTGTTGGGCTTTTTTTTGGGCTTCAACTAATGACCAATAAATATTAGTAGTAGCATTATTAAGCTTGTAATTATTGTATAAGCCTAAAAAATTTGGCACACTTATCGCTGCTAAAACTCCGGTAATAATTGTAACAGCAGATTGTTCAATTAAATTCATTTTTTTAATCCTAAAATTTTAATGACTACAAAAGCTTAGTTAAAATACATTAAATGAAACTACATAGTGAGCTTTTTTTTAAGTAGTTTCTTTCTAGGTATTATACGTATAAAAATTTTCACTATTTTTGATATAAATCACATAATTGTTGTGTTTTATGTCACCATGAGATAGCATAAATAGTCATGCAACATAAATTTTCTAGTTAATGTTAGAAAAAGAATCGAGCGAAAACAAGAGTTCACAGGTTATTATCGAAAATCTGTTTATTTAGATAGAATTTATGGTAGAAAAATTGAGCTTAGTATAAATAATGAGAGATTAGAAGAGAAATACAGCTATTTTAGTTGTGTTGTACAATGGTTAATTAATTTTACTTAGGTAATTTTTTCTTCTGTCACTTTGGGGGATTTTAATCAAGGAAAGCTAATACTGCGTACCTCAGTTAGACTTAAGGCAATACTTCGTAGGTTAAGGAAAATTGTCTGTTTAGATAAGCAGAGGGAGCAGGGGAAGAAAAAGGGACTTTCTCCTCTGCCTCTCCTACAACGATAACTGGTGGGACGAGACTTCTGATGGTTCAGTCTCAGCAACAGTGGTTTCGAGTGATGGTGTTACCGAAACCCCGTAGAAGTAGCTACAGCTTCAGTAGATCACAAACTAATTTTTTGGATACCAATCATCATCAAGAATTTGTTCCAGGGAAAATGGACAAGAAGATGGATATTCTGACTGATCTCTCAATTTAACTTTACGTCCATCGGCCAATTTGCTCTCTTTAATCGCTAATTTTCGGGCATCAAGATAAGCATTTTCTATGGCCGATGGCAGAAATTTACTGATTGATTTATACTTACTTTTAGATTTTAAAATACGATTCCTATGCTCATCAATTGATCGATACCAGCTTAATGTCATCCAATCAGGGGCATCACTTTGAACATACAGTTTAAGTAAATGAGCAATTAGGATAACTAAATTACTTTCAACAAGATCTTTTGGATTACCCATTTCTAATAATTCAAGTAAATTATCCCAATCTAATGAATCGGGATTTCTTTCCTTTAAGGCAATCGCCTGATTTTCTAACCATTGTTCATAATCGGTTTCATAAAGACTATTAGCCATATTTCCCTCTATTTAACTATTTACAAAAATGAGATTATACCTTATCCAAAGAATTAGCAATAAGAATTATCATAAATGACAACAAAAGTGGCTGGTCAAAATCCAGCTTCTGCGATCGCCTGATTCAATGGTGCTAATAATTTTAGCAGTGTTGCCTGTTGTTGTAAGTAGTTAAAATCAAGATTCTGACCTTGTATTTTTAAAATGCCTAAGACATCTCGCCATTGTTTTTCCGATTGACTTTGCATACCCCAACGCAATTTGTTGAGAATGATATCTTCGGGGGAAGCTAAGTAGAGGATGCCTCGATCTGGAATTTTGATCCCTTGTCTTCTATTAAATTGCCCTTGTTCAAAATCACTGTTACCAGCGACCATAAGATCGGCACGGGCAATGGTTTCTTGATGGGTAATGCTCAAAGTTTTTAACCGTCCAGACTGAACATCTTCCACACCAGGAACATAGAATCCTTCCCATTCCAATCGCTGTACCAGGGAAGTGAGTTGGGCTGACTCTAGGGCAATAACGATGTCTAAATCGCGGGTGGTCCTAGGTTCACCGTAAGTAGCCGCAGCAACGCCTCCCGTGATGTAGTGGGGAATCTCTAAATCTGTCAAAATGCTTTGCAGATCAATAGCGAGGGCAATTGAATCTTGAATCCAGGTCATTTTGTTGCCAGTGGGGATAAATTCAGGAGAAAAATGTTCGCCAAGCAAAGCTTGAGCGATCACCTGGGCTAATTCTGTTTCACAGAGGGATACATGGGTTTGTCCTAATCCACAAATACAGAGTTGTCTGGCTCCCTGAGTGAGAACTGCACTCATTTGCAGGCGATCGCTATTAGATCTCTGTCGTAGCAAGGTAAATTCAAAAATATCTGTCTCAATGCTGATATCTGGGGCTTGAGGACTATATCCAGGTTTGACTGTTGCTAAAAACATACTATAGTGCTACGCAAAAGGCAAAAGTAGACTGTGATTGACGTAATTGAAAGGTGAAAATGAAGACTTTTATCAATTTTCTTGTTTTTTTTGTGGTTTATCTTCTTTGTTCTCTTCTTCTTCTCCTTCTTGTTCCTTTTTAAATTCTGCTAACAAATTAGTGACTTTTTGCTTAATTTTGTAATGTTTTTCCACCCCTTCATAGGCGTAACGGTTGAAATTATAACGAACAACCGCCTTTTCAAGATATTCAACGCGATCGCTGGTATCGGGGTGAGAAGACAACCAAGCAGGGGGACTATTTTTATCTTCTGCTTCCATAATTACCATTAAATTCCTCATCCCATCAGCAGCATAACCACTCGCTGCGAGTAACCTAGTTCCAAATTGATCCGCCTGTTTTTCCATACCTCGACTATAGTTAAGGACGATTAAATTTCCGGCAATTCCTCCCACATAAGGGATATATTGAACCACACTACCAGCAAAACTGCCTTGAGTCATTTGTTGGAAACCGTGGGAGAGGACGGTATGGGCTAATTCATGGGCAATTAATCCGGCGATTTCGGCTTCTGAATTAGTTTTAGCGATCGCCCCTGCATTAATAAAAATCTTACCCCCAGGTAAAGCAAAAGCGTTAATATTTTCGTCCATGATGACGTAAAATTCATATTCAAACTCATCTCTTCCGGCTACAGATGCCAATTTTTGGCCAATTTCATCAATGTATTCTTCTACTTCAGGATCTTCTACCAAAGTTACTTGGTTTTTCACTCCATTGGCATAATTTTTCCCAATAACTGATTCTCCTTGTAATAATAAATAGCTAGTTTCTAAGGTAGAAAGAGGGGCAAAAACATTGCCCATCAAAGCTACCCCAATACCACCCATAACCGCATTACCAACAAAATTCCAGGTCATTTCGCCCCTGAGTTTTTCTTGGTAGCGTCTTAAATTTTGATCGGCTAATTTCTTAAATTCGGGGGCGCGAAAGTGATCTTGATTAAACAGAAAAAATTGACGAGCAGTCAAGGAAGCGGCTAACCAATTTTCGGCTTCTTCATCTTCTTTAATTTTAGCCGCTACTAAGGATGGTTCATTGGGATACAAACTAGCAGCATTTTCTAATATTTTTGACGCTGCTTCTTCTTGATTGTTTTCTTCGAGAACTTCGGCATAATGTAAATGTCCTGGAATAAATTCTGGATGTTTTTCAGTTAATAGTTTGAGTGCACTTATTTTTTTACTTTTATAAGTATGATTTTCTTGTAAACTTTCTTGATATAATCGCCAATAAACTCCCCCTGCTGGTAAAAGATATTTTGCTTCATAAATAGGTTCAGGGGTAGTTTCTCGATTAGTGTTTTTTTCGGCTTCAAAAGGGGTTTTTATCTCTCGATAAAACCTTTCTGCTAGAAGGGTATCTCCACAACGATAAAGATGATCTGCTTTAGCTAGGGTTTGATAACGGTTAATTTCTTCAGGTGAAGGTGTCTTTTCTTCTATCTCTTCTATTTCCTCTTTATTTTCTGAGACTTCAGTATCGGTTTCCGGTGGAACGGGTTGTTTATTGATGGTAATTACTTGATCTAGGGGAGAAGAAGATTCATTAGTTTTTTGGGCGACAGTTTCTGTTTCTGTTTCATTTGGGTAAGCAAATTCGGGAAAAGCTGCATTACAACCTTTGTTTGAAGCCTCCTCTTCTGGACTGGAATCTTCTACATTAGGTTGAGTTTTTGTTGTTGTTGATGCTGGTTCAGAAGTTTTTTTACTCTCGGGTTTCTTTTTAGGTGCGATCGCTTCTGAAAGCAACTTATCTTCAGATAAAGAATTTTGACGATAAAATTCGGCATAAGATTGGGAATCCGACAATCTTACTGGTATTTTTTCAAGATCTGAAGCAATATCTTGAGCTATTACTATTGAATTAGGTAGAAAAACACCCATTATTACTAAAGAAATATACCAGCGTACATTCATCATTACACCCTTTTATTAATAGCTATATATTTTTGATAAAGATCATAGTAATTTTTTATTATTATATCTATTAAATAAACCTTAAGTCGAGACAATTGTATCCACTTTGATTATTGTCTACAAATTTTTTATAGTGTTTCTCGGACTCACGAAATACACTTTAACTTTAATTTTCTGTTCCGGTCTTCTCTAATACCAAAAACCCTTGTAATTCAAGAGTATGAGAACTGCTATAAATATCCCTATAATAGAAAATTCTAACAGTTAAACTATAAAGAAGACAAGCTATCGGGAGCAACTTCATGCCCTTTTTGTCTTCGATTATTTTGAGTTTTTGTTAATAAATCTCCTAAAGATTCAATGGTGATTCCTGTTTTGTTTCCTGCTTCTTGCAAAGCTTCTTGAAACTGATTAATATCATTTTGATAACCACACAATTGAGCAGTAATTTCTAATCCTTGTGCGGCATTTGCCCTAGCACAATCAATTAATTCAGTACCTGTTAACGGCATTTTTCCTGACAGTAGTTGCTCTTTGGAGTCACCCCAATAAGCACTATAAGTCCAAATTTCTTGATTATTTTTTATTTCTAGTGACCAACGATAAATGGCTGATTTTGGGTTCACACCAACTTCAATGAGCTTAGCGCCCATATAATATTCCATCTGGTCTTTAGTTCTTTGTTTGATGGCCTGATATTCGTTTCTCTTGAGAGTCCGACTTAAATGAGCTTGGGTAGGTTTAGCCATAATTATAGCTTTTTGTTAAGAATTTTAACAATAAAAATTTATTGCTTCGAGAATAATGGAAGTTTCTAAACTTTCATTCTATTCTTATCTTATCGTTAAATAACTAATAATGTTATTATTGTGTAAATAATTGTATTATAAGAAAGGGGAATTTAGCGGAAATAATAAGGTCTAAGACCTAGCTTTTTAAAACAAGAAGTTTTTAGTTCGTTAACCATCCCCTATTTCCCATAGAAAAGTCAAGTCCTACTTTTTACGAGTCTGTCTTTTGAATAATGAACTAGTTCCTGTAATAGCACCTAAAGCGCATAACCCTAAAACAGAAGATGGTTCAGGGACTGAGGCGACAAAAGCCAATCCAAAAGGATTATTACCACCAACAATGATACTATCTTGCAGGACAGGTAAGTTAGGATCATCAAGAGTATAAACGCTAACGGTACTTGATGAGGCACCAGAGTGGGTAACATACAATTTTTCACCATTACCTGTTACTACAACATTATGAGGTGTGGCAACTGGTGTATCAACTCCATTGGTGTCACCAACAAGTACATTAGTTGTTGTATCAATCGTAAATAAACCCATCGGTCCATTACTGGGAAGATTAGTGGTATAGAAATTTTGACCGTTAGGCGACATTCCTGCACCATGAGCGCCAGGAACAGCAATAGAATCAACAAAGTCTAAAGTATCTCTATTCAATAGCCTAACTTCATCATTATCTTGGGTTGGTACATAAAGAAGATTATTAGTCGAAGTAAGTGACAGGTGAGGATCTTTCCCGACAAATGCACGTTCGAGTTCTGTAAAGTTATTGGTACTATATTTAACCACTAGATCGTTGGCTCCAGGAAGACCCACAAAACTGACATAGGCACTATTTCCTGATGGATCTAGAATAACATCATGCGGTTTGTCAGTATTAGAGGGGTCAACTCCAGAAACATCGATAGTTTCTACAACACTCTTAGACATCAGATCGATGACGCTAATTGTTCTATCTTCATCATTATTGACCCATAGTTGATTGTCAACAGGATCAGCCCACATATGAAAAACCCCATTCCCAACATTGACTGTATCAACAACGCCATAGTCTTTTTGGTTGAAAAAAACAATCCGATCATTAGCGCGATCGCCTACAGCCACCTGTTGTTTACTGGGGAGATAGACAACATACATAGGTTCTGGTGCCTGTTCTCCTGCACCTAGATCAAAGGGTAGAGCTACATTTTGAACTACTTGGTTATTGGCAACATTAATAACAGATATATTCCCGCTATTACGATTAGCTATGACTACTTGTCCTTGACTAAAATTAGCGGCATTGGCCTGTTGAATTCCCACTGAGAATATAGATAGGGTAACATAGCTAAAAGTTGAAGCTTTTAAAAGACTTTGAGGAGAATTCATGATGTGTGTTTGTAATTATCAAATTAATTTAATATTTTCGCCAGTAAGTCTAGAAAAATTATTATGTTTGAGTCAATTAAATCTTTATAAAGTTTTCTTCTTCTGAGGAATTTTCCCCTAATATTTGATTATGTGTCTAGGAAGTTATTAAATTATTGACTAGTTAAAAATGGATTTAACAACAACCTATCTAGGTTTAACCCTGAAATCACCTCTTGTAGTCGGTTCTTGCGCACCCTTAACCGAAGATCTCGACAACCTAAAACGGATGGAAGAAGCGGGGGCTGCTGCGGTAGTTCTGCACTCCTTTTTTGAGGAACAATTACGACAAGAACGCCTAGAATTGCACCATCATTTGACCTATGGAACAGAAAGCTTTGCTGAAGCCCTAACCTACTTCCCTGAACCCGAAATCTTCCACATTGGGTCCCAAGAATATCTTAATCATATTCGCCAAGCCAAAGAAATGGTCGATATTCCCATTATTGCCAGTCTGAATGGATCTACTTTAGGAGGTTGGTTAGATTATGCCCAACAAATCGAACAAGCAGGGGCTGATGCCCTAGAATTGAATATCTACTATGTTCCCACAGATTTAGATATTCCAGGGGGAGAAGTAGAACAGAATTATCTTGATATCCTCCGAACTGTCAAAGCAGAAATTAAAATTCCCGTAGCCATCAAAATTAGCCCCTATTTCAGTAATACGGCTAATATGGCTAAACGCTTAGCTGAAGCAGGGGCTGACGGATTAGTATTTTTTAATCGTTTCTATCAGCCGGATATTGATCTAGAAAACCTCGAAGTTTATCCCAACGTTCTTTTAAGTACCCCCCAAGCCCTAAGGCTACCCATGCGTTGGATCGCCATTCTTTATGGTAGGATTGAGGCCGACTTAGCCGCCACCAGTGGCATTCATCACACAACTGATGTTTTAAAAATGGTGATGACTGGGGCGAAAATTACTCAAATGGTCAGTGTTTTATTACGTCACGGGATTGGTTATATTAGTACCTTAGAAGAAGGGATGATTCGTTGGATGGAGGAAAATGAATACGAATCCATCAAACAAATGCAAGGTAGTTTAAGTCAACTCCATTGTCCTGATCCCTCCGCCTTTGAAAGGGCTCAATATATGAAAGCTTTACAAACCTATGCCCCTGTCTGGCGATCGCTTGTGAGTGAATCCTAAAATCCTAAATCGATGAATAAAAAACGCATTGGAATTCTCACCAGTGGGGGAGATTGTCCAGGTTTGAACGCTGTAATTCGCTCAGTGGTCAAAGCTTCACACCTCAAAGGTTGGACTGTCTATGGTATCCCCTATGGAACCGACGGCTTTGTTGATATCGCTAAGGGCAAATATCAGCCCCAAGATTTAATCTTAACCGGACACAGTTATGATTTACCTGGAATGCTCAAGGGATTAGATGTCTTACAATTCCTCAGTGGCAGCATTTTGGGTTCTTTAAGTAAAGGACATCCCGAACAAACCCAAATTAAGGAAGCTATCCTCAAAGGCTACCAAATATTAGCCTTAGAAGCTTTAATTGTCGTGGGGGGCGATGGTAGTCTTGATATTATCTACGATTTAGCCCAACAGGGAGACTGGAATATTATTGCCATTCCCAAAACCATCGATAATGATGTTCCTTTTACCGATTATTCGGTGGGATTTACCACAGCCGTAGAAATCGTTACCCAAGGATTATACGACCTAACCTTTACCGCAGCTAGTCATGAACGGGTGATGTTAGTCCAAGTTATGGGGCGCGATGCGGGGCATTTAGCCCTCCGTTCAGGAATTGCAGGTGGGGCTGATATTATTCTGATTCCCGAATTGATACCCTATTTAACCCCAGAAACCATTAATGGCTGTTGCTCTCAATTAGCTAAAATCCGCAAATCCGGCCGTCAATTTGCTCTAGTAGTGATTTCTGAAGGGGTGAAAAATCAAGAACAACAAAAAGAAAAGTATATTGGGGACTATTTATCCCAATGTATTAGTCAACAAGTCGACGTTCTGCGGTCAAATGGCGAAAAAGCTTTCTATGATCCTATCGATGTCGATCTGCGTGTGACCGTACTAGGACATTTGCAACGCAGTCATACTCCTGTTGCTTGGGATCGTTTGCTGGCTACAGTTTTTGGCATTAAAGCAGTAGAATTAATCGCCGAAAAACAATACGATCGCCTGGTTATTTGGCGGGAGGGGCAAGTCCATAGTACCCCTCTGAGTCCGATCATTGAGACTCTCAAACAATGCCATCTCGAACAACGCTGTGCCTATCCTGTGAAACCCCATGGTTTTATGGTTCAAACAGCGCAAGCACTAGGAATTTACCTCGGTGAAACCATTGTCTAATCAGGTTTGTTGGTCTTGAACAAAAAAAATTTGCTCTAAAGGATCACTGTGCGCTACAATTGATGATTGTGACCCACCTGGAGAGGTGGCCGAGTGGTTGAAGGCGCAGCACTGGAAATGCTGTTTAGGGGAAACTTTAACGAGGGTTCGAATCCCTCCCTCTCCGTATCTAAAAGATTGATCTAAAGAAATCTTCTACCCCACGCTTAAATGGGAATATTTCCTAGTTCAAATCCTAAATTTTTAATTAAAATAATAGTTAAAGTAATCCCTCAAAAAATCTTACGGTTCCAATAAATACTATGACTTTAATTCGTGTTCCCCAATCTTGGGAAATTTCCGAAAATCAAATTACTCCACCTGAAGCTTATTTTAATCGTCGTCGCTTCCTTAAGAGTTTAATTGGGGCGGGAATTGGTGCCAGTTTAATACCCCTAAATGCTTGTCAGAAATCTTCCTCAGAAACAGCCTTAGCAAATAGTTTAAAACTGCCTAAACTAACAGCAAAAACAAATCCAGCATTTAGTCAAGTTGATCGTCCCATCACTGAAGAAATGTTAGCCGGAAAATATAATAATTTTTATGAATTTGGTGGCACAAAAAATATTTGGTTAAAAGCACAAAATTTACCAACAGATCCTTGGAAAATAGAAGTAACTGGATTGGTCAAAAATCCCCAAACTTATGACCTCGATGATCTTAAAAAGAAATTTACCTTAGAAGAAAGAATTTATCGTTTTCGTTGTGTAGAAGCTTGGTCAATGGTTTTACCTTGGATCGGCTTTCCGATGAAGAAATTAATTGAAGCAGTTGAACCGACTAATGATGCGAAATTTGTCCGCTTTACTTCATTTTATGACCCAGAGATTACCGCCGGACCGAGTTTTCATCTTGGTTCTTTGCCATGGCCATATCAAGAAGGATTAAGAATTGAAGAAATGGCTAACGATTTAGCCTTTTTTGCTTTGGGACTTTATGGACATGATCTGCCTAAACAACATGGCGCACCCGTCAGAATGGTAATTCCTTGGAAGTATGGATTTAAGGGAGCAAAATCTATTGTTAAAGTTGAATTTGTGCAGCAGAAACCTGCTACTTATTGGAATACTTTAGTTCCTAATGAATATGGTTTTGAAGCCAATGTTAATCCGAATAAACCCCATCCTCGTTGGTCACAAGCTACAGAAAAATTTATCAGTGTTGGTCCTGGATTATCTTGGGAAATTAAGGAAACTTTACCTTTTAACGGTTATGGGGAATATGTTAAAGATTTATACAGCTAATTTATTGATAATCTTATTGTGTAGGTTGTATGAGGGATAATTAAAGTATGATAAAAATCATTAATCCAGAACAATCTTATACTTTTAGTAAAATTTTTGAACTGAAAATTGAGCCTAAAGATTTATCTCAGTATTTTGGTTATTCCTTTGCTAGAAAAAATCTAAACTTATCTCAATATCAGGGAAAGTTAGATCGGATTAACCAATTAAAAGAAAGGATTGAAGAAGTTTTACCCTACGCTTCTTTATCTAGTGAAGCTGCGAGGAGAGAAATTCTAATTTCACCTTTAATTATAGATTTAGTTCATTATACTAAATCTGAAATTTTTATCGAATATTCTATTAAAGTAAGTGAACAATTACAAGGGTATTTAGATTATTTTTTTGAGGGGCTTAATAATTTATTGGTTATTGAAGCAAAAAAAGAAGATTTAGATTATGGAATGACTCAACTAATAGCTGAATTAATTGCTTTAGAACAATGGCAAGAAAACAAGAAAAAAAACGCTCTGATCGGTGCTGTAACAACCGGAAAAATTTGGGAATTTGCTCGACTAAATCGTGACAATAAACAGATTGAACAAGGGTTAGAAAGTCATCGTGTTCCTGAAGATATTGAGCCTTTAATGCGAATTTTAGTTCAAGCACTATCTTAAACTTATCAAAAAAAATGGGGCTTCAATCCCCGTTACAAAAACTACTTGGAGACTTAGGGACTTGGAGACTTGGTTAAGACCTATTCCATCAAGTAAGCTAAAATCAAAGATGCAGCCATAATTTAACGGCGAAAACCCATCTAGATTAAAAGATGGGGTTATTAACACCTAAAACAAATAACTGAACCAATGGAGATCAAAGCCGTTCAAAGTGCCTATTACGCAGACGCTAACTTCCGAACACCTCCCCCAGATTTAGAATCCTTAATGCTAAAAGAACGGATTATTTATCTGGGAATGCCTCTATTTTCCTCGGATGAAGTTAAACAACAAGTGGGAATGGATGTCACTCAATTGATTATCGCCCAACTTCTGTATTTACAATTCGATGACCCCGATAAACCCATCTATTTCTATATCAACTCCACGGGGACTTCTTGGTATACCGGAGATGCGATCGGGTTTGAAACCGAAGCCTTTGCCATTTGCGATACTATGAACTACATTAAGCCTCCCATCCATACCATCTGTATTGGTCAAGCGATGGGAACTGCTGCTATGATTCTCTCGGCAGGAACCAAAGGTAATCGCGCGAGTCTACCCCATGCTACCATTGTCCTCAATCAAAATCGCTCAGGTGCTAGAGGTCAAGCCACCGATATCCAAATTCGAGCCAAAGAAGTGCTATCTAACAAGCGCACTATGTTAGAAATTTTCTCGAAAAATACCGGACAGTCTATGGAGAAAATCGCCAAAGATACCGATCGCACTTTCTATTTAACCCCTCAAGAAGCTAAAGAATATGGCTTAATTGATCGAGTCTTAGAAAGTAGCAAAGAATTGCCAAAACCTTTAACATCTGTTAGTTAACTAAAAGTATTTGATTTTAGTTGATTGTAGTTGATTTTGTTAACCTTTACCTTGGGATTAATCGCTTATGCCTCTTGGTGTTCCTAGTGTTCCTTATCGCCTTCCTGGTAGTCAGTACGAACGATGGATTGATATTTATACCCGTCTGAGTCAGGAGAGAATTATTTTTCTCGGTCAAGAAGTGACTGATGGTTTAGCTAATCGCATCGTGGCCTTTTTGTTATACCTTGATTCAGAAGATCCTGGCAAACCGATTTATTTATATATCAACTCTCCAGGGGGCTCGGTAACTGCGGGAATGGCTATCTATGATACCATGCAGTATATTAAATCCGATGTTGTGACTATTTGTGTCGGATTAGCAGCTTCGATGGGGGCATTTCTATTAGCTTCAGGAACTCCTGGAAAACGTTTAGCTCTTCCCCATGCACGAATCATGATCCATCAACCTATGGGTGGAACTGGACGTAGACAAGCAACGGATATTGAAATTGAAGCTAATGAAATCCTCAGAATTCGTAAGCAGTTAAACGAGATTTTGGCTCAAGAAACGAACCAAACCATCGAAAAAATCCAAAAAGATACTGATCGCGATTATTATATGTCTGCTGAGGAAGCTAAAACCTATGGTTTGATTGATCAAGTGATCGAAGATCGCACTGTTTGATTGAAATACCTTGTATTACTACGACGGTTTTGCTATAGCGCTACGCGCAAGAAAAAAGGTAAAACAGAAAAAGGGTTACTCGATCAAGGTTTTGCCAGTTGATCAATGTTCTAACCTTAATGCGTAGCGTTATACAAAACTTGAGTTCTATCTAAATTGCATTAATTCACTATTAAATGGTATAATAAGTAGTTCGAAAATAATAAACTAAGTCGAAGGTGAAGGTTAGCCATCACCCCATGATGTCAGGAGTTCCATCAGTTAGCATGATCAAACTACGCTTAAAAAGATACGGCAAAAAGCGCGAAGTAAGTTATAGAATCGTCGCCATCAATAGCAGTAGCCGTCGTGACGGTCGTCCCCTCGAAGAATTAGGGTTTTATAACCCCAGAACGGATGAAACACGGTTAGATGTGCCTAGAATAGTCGAAAGGCTTAAACACGGAGCTCAACCAACCGAGACAGTTCGTAGCATCCTTAGAAAAGCTCAGGTATTTGAACAAGTCAATGCTTAAATCTATTTCTTGGTCTCGCCAGGTTAATCCTACAGGCCCAGATTATCTGGGACTGGTGGAATTCCTGGTTGCACCCTTACTAGAATCACCAGATACATTAAGTATAGATTGTGAACAAGCTAATAATAATCAAAGAGTTTGGATTCGATTAGCCTTTGGAGATATAGATAAAGGCCGCGTATTTGGTCGAGGTGGACGAAATTTACAAGCAATTCGTACAGTTTTACAAACGGCAGCCATAGCAGCAGGTCAATCTCTCTATCTAGATATTTATGAAAGTCCAGACAATAATGTTCGACCAAGTCGTCCTAGTCGTTATGGAACTGAACGAAAATTCGTTAGAAAAAAAAGCCGAACCGACTCGCCTTCTACCCCAAAATTATCAATTAGGTCTCGTTGGCAACAATAGGCTAAAAAAGATTTAACAAGTAATTTGCTTAATCAACTTGAGGTAATTGTCGGTAATTGGGATTCTAGGAGTCGAGAATCAATTGATTTTTTGATAAATAAAATCGACTTCCTTGTCTCTGATGAATAACAAGAGTTTACCTGTAAAAAGTTTGATTTTTCTGGTGCTTATGGTTGATCTAGGAATGTCTGAACCCCAAAATTACCAAACCAATTGTTATCAACGCTTAGAAGATAAATTATCATCACCTGAAGGCTGTCAGGTTACAATGCAGTTTAATCATCCAGATAATGGATTAGATTGGCAAATAGTTACCTTTAGTGGTCAAAAATACCACTATCGTAATCAGGGAATGGGAATTGAAATTTGGAGTGATAGACAACAAAAATGGTCTAAAGTAACGAAAGTTGATTGGTTTCCAGGTCAAGAAGGAGTCTTATGTTGGGATGACTTTTGTGCTGATTGGCGAGATTTACCTCTAAGCTAAATATTCTAACGCTACTTCTTTTTTAAACTTAGTTCATTCAACTAGACTAACTATAACAACGCTTTACCTCACTTTGATTTTTAGTTACTCTAAATGAAGAGACATTACATTTTTTACCTTAATGACTGGTGCGATCGCTACCCAACTTCAATCTTTGGTTAACTCCTCCACAGTTATCTCACCTTGGGATAGCCTGGATTCATCGTGGAAAAATAGGGTTGAAAACGCAATTAAAGGGGATGATTGCCCTGATTCTGTTATTTACCCCACTGATTCAGAAAATTTATCTAATATAGTTGAATATGCTAGGGAAAATCACCGCTCAATCCTTCCCTGTGGCAATGGAACTAAACTTAATTGGGGTGGGTTAGTTTCATCGCCAAAACTGGTAGTCAGTACCCAAAAATTGAACCGGATCATCGATCATGCGGTGGAAGATTTAACCGTGACGGTGGAAGCAGGGGTTAAGTTATCGGACTTACAAGCCATTTTGCGGGAGTTTAAGCAATTTCTGCCTATTGATCCGACCTATACTGATGATGCCACCATTGGAGGGATTGTAGCAACCGCAGATACAGGAAGTTGGCGACAACGGTATGGTGGGATTAGGGATTTAGTCTTAGGATTATCTTTTGTGCGTTCTGATGGAAAAATCGCCAAAGGAGGGGGAAGGGTTGTGAAAAATGTGGCTGGATATGATTTGATGAAGTTATTTACCGGATCATATGGCACATTAGGCATAATTTCGCAAGTTACCTTTCGATTGTATCCCTATCCTGAAGCATCGGGAACTATTGCCCTGACAGGAGATAAAAATGATCTAGCCACAGCTAGCCAAACTTTGCTTAAATCAGGACTACAACCTACCGCAGCAGAGATGATTTGTCCATCGGTTGTCCAAAAGTTGGATTTAGGGGAGGGAATGGGGTTACTGGTGCGTTTCCAAAGTATCCCTGAAAGTGTTAAAGAACAAATAGCACAAGTAAGTGCGATCGCTAAAAAGTTAGGCTTAAAAACAGCATTTTATCAAGCGGAAATTGAAGATAATCTATGGCAACAATTACAAAATTTAATACGAGTTCCCCACACAAATAGGGCTATAACTTGCAAAATAGGAGTAATGCCTAATCGAGGAATAGAGTTTTTGGATCAACTCAATCAATTAAGCCAAAATCAGGGATGGGGAATGGTTAATCTTAGTAGTGGAATTGGCAATTTGCAATTAACCATCGAACCCAGTTTAGGAATTGTCAAAAATCTGCGATCGCTTGCTCAAAACGAGGGAGGATTTTTGACAATTTTAGAATCATCTAAACAACTTAAAAAAGAGATTGAACCTTGGGGTTATCAAGGTAATGCTTTATCTATGATGGAGAAAATTAAACACCAATTTGATCCCCAAAATGTTTTAAGTCCAGGTCGCTTTTTTAATTACAAAATTTAATTCAAAGAGCATTCTGAAAATTTCCCATCAATAAAAAAATAATTGACTAAAATCATAAATTATGCTAACAGAAGGAACTAATTTAGCTCAGAATATACAGACAAATGTTAGTGGATTTGACGATAAAAATCCACCGCAAAAAGAACTAATTGATGCTTGTGTGCATTGTGGGTTTTGTCTATCTACTTGTCCTAGTTATCGAGTAATTGGTAAAGAAATGGATTCACCACGGGGTAGAATTTACCTGATGAATGCCATTGAAAAAGGGGAAGCAGCTATTGATGAAACTACTGCTCAACATTTTGATAGTTGTTTGGGTTGTTTAGCCTGTGTTAGTACCTGTCCTTCTGGGGTACAATATGATCAATTAATTGCCAAAACTCGGCCACAAGTTGAGAGAAATCAACCAAGAACCTGGACAGATAAAATTATTAGAACGCTCATTTTTAATATATTTCCCTATCCCCAACGCTTACAGATTTTTCTCCCCTTACTTTGGGTATATCAAAAATTAGGAATTCAAAAATTAATTCGCGCTACAGGGTTATTAAAAATAATCTTTCCCCGTTTAGCAGCAATGGATTCTATTTTACCTGAAGTTACTTTAAATCCAACTGCTGGAAACCTCCCTGATGTTATTCCCTCCCAAGGAAAAAAACGCTATCGGGTGGGGATGATTTTAGGATGTGTACAAAGGTTATTTTTCTCTCCTGTAAATGAAGCAACTGCTAGGGTTTTGACTGCTAATGGATGTGAAGTTGTTATTCCCAAAAGTCAAGGGTGTTGTGCAGCATTACCCGAACACCAAGGACAAGAAAAACAAGCACAAACCTTAGCTAAACAAATGATTGATAGTTTTGCTCAAACAGGGGTAGATTATATTATTATTAATGCCGCAGGATGTGGTCACACTTTAAAAGAATATGGTCATATTTTAGCTGATGATCCAGAGTATAAAGAAAAAGCTCAAGAATTTTCTGCAAAAGTTAAAGATGTTCAAGAATTTTTAGCGGAAGTAGGATTAACTGCTAATTTGAACCCTTTAACCGAAGGAGAATTAACCATGGTGTATCAAGATGCTTGTCATCTATTACACGGTCAAAAAATTAGCTTACAACCGCGACAATTACTCAAACAAATACCAGGAGTAAAATTAAAAGAACCCGTTGATGCAGCTTTATGTTGTGGTAGTGCAGGGGTTTATAATATGTTACAACCCCAAGTAGCTGAAGAATTAGGACAACAAAAAGTTAATAACTTATTGAATACGGGAGCAAAATTAATTGCATCAGCGAACCCTGGGTGTTCTTTACAGATTAAAAAGCACTTACAGTTACAGGGAAAAGAAATAAAATTAATGCACCCAATGGAATTATTAGATCATGCCATAAGAGGCATAAAATTAGAGTTCTAATTCTTAACCTAGTTGCGTCGAACTCACATTATGTAACAATTCATGTCGCTATATTAAGAAATGTAACAAAAAGCAAAAAATGGCGGGAAAAGTGCAAAAAGGCAAAAGAGCAAAGTGCTAGGAAGACCTGGGGAGACCGCACACAACCCGCAAACCATCATTGCTGCTGCCGTTGCGCGGGAAAAGGCTGTCGCGGAAAGCGGAACGGCAGACGCGCGGATTAATGATGTACGAACCGCCCCGTAGTATTTTTGTAGTATTATTGTCATTGGAAATCCAGGGACTGCCGTCAGAAGGTGCGCCTTCATAATTTCGATGAAAATCATCTAAGCACCATTCCCAAACATTGCCGTGCAGATCGTATAAACCAAAAGCATTAGGAGGAAATTGACCAACAGGAGTAGTTTCTCCTCTGTATTGTCCCTTTGGTTCTGAGGCAAAGACATAATTGCCATCGTAATTAGCTAGATCTGTTGTAATGGTTTCTCCAAAGTAGAATGGAGTGGTCGTCCCCGCTCTACAGGCATATTCCCACTCTGCTTCTGTCGGTAATCGATATTTCCATTTCCCTTCTAACAGAGTGCTTAATCTCTCACAAAATTCCACCGCTTGATGCCAATTTATCCTTTCAACAGGCCTGTCATCCCCTTTGAAGCTTGATGGATCTCGATTTAAGTCAATTTTGACCCTGGGTAAGGAGGCGATCGCTCTCCACTGAGCTTGGGTTACTTGATACTTTCCGAGATAGAAAGGGGGAACAGTCACTTGATGTTGGGGTCTTTCCCTTCTAAAATATTCCTGATCAAATCTTTTGACCAATCGCTCAATTTCAGCATCATCGGTTCCCATGAGAAAAGTCCCACCAGGTATGGCTACCATTTCTAACGGTTGTGTGTCAGTGCCTAAATCTTGACTGAAATACTGAGACTTTCCTGGTTTGCGTTCAATAATTTCTCCTTTGTGATTAACCCTTACCACCTCAAATGGAAAAGGTTTTAATTTTGCCTGATTAGCCAATTGAGTTGGTGTAATGCTTGAATTCCAGTCTTTTCTCATTTGTTCGAGCAACCAAGCACCTCGGGATGCACCTAACCCCAAACAACCCCATCCCATCCCTTTGAGAAATCGCCGTCTAGTCCACCATTTTCTTGTTTGTAGTTCCCGTGGTATGGGAAATTGAGCGTCAGCAATTGTTAAGACACTTCCTTTGGAATGTACTTGTTTCAGTTGTTTTTGAGCCTGTTGTTCATTGTCCCTAGCCCAATTGCCTAAACTTTGTGCATAAATTAATAAAGAGGGAAAATCTGCAAGGGGTTCGGATAAAATATCGCTCAAAGATGCCATTCGCACTAATTCTGTTTTCTGATCAAGAGAGTTACTATACACTTTTGCCAGTTGATGAACCGCTTCTTTTGGTTGGAGATAAGCTAAGACTGTCCAGAATTGAGCTAAAGCAAAATCTCGCCGATCTGGATTCTCATGGTCTAGATCTGACTGAATATACAATAGAAGAAATTGTGCTAGTTTTTCTAATCGAGGTTGTCCGAAATTATCATGACTTTTTAAGTAAGCTAACAGAAGATTACGAACCTCTTTTTCCATTTGATAGAGTTCAAACCCAACTTCGATGAGTAGTCCCGAAAATAGCAGATCCGCCACAGCTATCCAAGGAATATTCAATAAATTTTCTAATTCATCTTCGCGAAAGTTAGCCCATAAACTGTAGAGTAAATCTGGTGTCAACCCTACCGCAAAGGCTGCATGACTGGCAAATATTAAATGAGGTTCTTCAAAACGTTGTTTAAAGGAATCGAGCTTTTTTTGAGCTAGTTTCTTTGATTGTTCCGACTCTAATAATTTTGACTCATCCATATATTTTTGGCGATTCTATTAGTTCAAAAATCACTTCTGAACAAAGATTTTGGATTGCAGATTGCAGATTGCAGATTGCAGATTGAAAAGACACAGGTTCCCCAAATCTTTTAAGCAAAGCTTGAAATCGAGTCATAGCTTAATTCTACATTCTAAATTCTACATTCTAAATTCTAAATTCTGCATTCTTAATTGCGCGTAGCGCTATGCTTCTGACTTCTAATTTTGCCTCTCAAAACATCAATAGTTTGACTAAATCCTTCTTCACTGACTGGTAACATTGGTACAAGACGAGCGATTTCTCCGGCGGTTGTTTGATACCAACGTTCACGAGGAAGTGGATTCAACCAAGCTAGAGAAACAACTCTTGAGCGCAATTGCTCTAAAAATAGGGTAGTATATTCGATACGCTTTTGACTGAAACCACCTCTTAAGGCTCCTGCATCACTAAAAATTAAAGCTACTGTCTGTCTTGGTTCTAATTGAGCTAAAATCTGATTAGTTAAAGAAAATTCTTGGTGATAAGGGTCATGATATAAATATTTTAGGGGACAATTATTAAAGTAATATTTGCTAACTTTTCTCAGTTTTCCCGCAGTTTCAGCCGTCCGTATTAAACTATTACCTAAACGCTGAAAGGGTAACATTGATCCTCCCCAATCTAATAATAGTAATAATTGAAGTTGATTGCGACGAGGAGGTACTAATACAGGATTAAGTAAAAAACCTTGTGCGCTAATCTGCTTCACTGTTGCTTTTAAATCCAATTCAGTAGCTTTTCCTTCTCTGACTAACCATCGTAAATGTCGCCATTTTTGTTTCATCCGTCGTTGAGCAATAGGATAATATTCTGGAGTTGCCAAAATATGATTTTCTTGGGTTAATAAAACTTTTTCAATTTCATCGCTTTCAGAATTAATATAAGGAGCAATTAAATTATCTCCTAGAGACTCAAGTAGCTCTTTTTCTAACCACTCTTCCTCACTTAGTTGGGGACTTTTGCGCTTTCTTAGCCACCGATTAAACCACTTAGGCAAAAAGCTTGATTTTTTAGTACCTTTTAACAACATTACCGAACCCAAACCGCCAATAAATATGACTATTACTATGTCTCTTGAATATTGATCTACAACAAATATAAAGTTCCCTTTTGTTACTTGTTTAAGAGTAGGAAACTTACTCATTATTTGAATATCAAAGTTTTTTTGGAATGCTATTGCTTCTTTTAGGGCATTTTTTAACGCCTGCTTTTTGCGTCTTAAAAATAACTGTCTACTACAAAATATTGAGCCAAATACTGTCAAAAATAACAAGTAAGTAATTATTAGTTTTTTGCGAGAAAATAAGTGGCCTTTCTTTTTTTTATTTGGCTCTTTATCTGGAATGGCTATCGACTTTTCTAAAGCTGTTTCTACAATTTGTTTAAAGTATCTTTCTATAATAAGTTTTTGTTGTGGAGATTTAGCCCACAGGGTACAACATAATCTCAATAAACTCTTTAAGTCAGGAGAACCAAACCCTCCCCTTAAAGACTCAATTAATAATTGATATTCACCAATTCCTAATGGTAATCCCTCTTTTTGTAATTGGCTAAATAACTCCAGTAAGGGTAATTGTTCAAAATCTATCTTTTCTGTATTGCTATTTTCCATAAAGACGATGATGTTCCCGACTTTTTAGTAAAACCCCTGGATAGGGCAAAGTTTCTTCTAGTTTAGCTAAAATTGTTGCTTCTGGAGAAAGTTTCAAAACTTGAAACCAATCAATCAATTCACTGGTACTAACAATTTTCGCCCCATAATTATTCTTTTTTTCCATTGCTTTCCTTAAATCTAAAAATTTCTCGATCGCTTTATTAACCAGTCTCTCTGGTGTTTGGGGAAAACGACTATTAATAATAGCTTGTAACTCTTTTTCTTGAGGAAATTCAATATAATGAAACAAACAACGACGCAAGAAAGCATCGGGTAATTCCTTCTCGTTATTACTAGTAATAATAATAATAGGAGGTTCTTTTGCTGTTACTCTTTCTCCCGTTTCCTCTACTCTAAACCATTTCCGATCTAATTCCATCAATAAATCATTGGGAAAATCGAGATCCGCTTTATCAATTTCATCTATCAAAACTACGGTTTGAATCTCACTCCTAAATGCTTCTCCTAATGGTCCCCATTTAATATAAGAAGATGGGTTGATTTCAGGAACTTCTGACGGTAAATTTAAGCGATTATACGAGGTTAATTGAGCATCTCTTAAACGTGCTACTGCATCATAAAAATATAATCCATCCCTAGCATTTGTTATGGACTTAATTGGCCAAATATGGTAAGGTAAATTCAATTCATAAGCTACAGCAATAGCCAATTCTGTTTTGCCACATCCTGGCACTCCTTTGAGTAATAAAGGTCTTTTTAGATAAATAGCTAGATTAACAGCTTCTACTAATTCATCACTTGGTAAATAAGGAAAAATTAGTTGCCCTTGCCTATCCTTTTCCCCTCCTTCTTTTGGTCTAACTTTTCCTGTATATCGCTTAAGTTGCTTCATTATATAAAATTTAATCTGTCAAAAACAGTAGTAATTTATTGTATCAAATTTCTAAAAGAATGCTACACACAATGTTATTTTAGAATCATTAATTTTTCAATACAATTATCAAGATTTAAGACTTTTCGTTAGTCATAATTTCCATAATCTTTCTACTTCCTCGCAGTAATCATAACCACAGCGATTAAAAATTCCCCTCAATACATATTCAGGAATTCCTTCTTGACTTTGAGTAAGAATAGCTTTAATAATATCATCAACATTATGCTTTAAGCTTATGGGTAATTCAGGATATTCTGTTAATAACCAATTCCTCACTTCTATTTCAGTAAATTTACTAATTTTTGGAGGTCGCAAAGGATCATTAGTCTTGGTATCTGATAGTTTTTCAGCAAATAAACCAGCTACATTTTCGGCAGTTCCGTCATAATCTATTAAAAACATCAACAATTTATAGTCAGATTGACCTAATTCTCCAATTTCCGCTCTAGCTTGCTTAGCGATGGGATTCCAAAAGTTGATAATTAATTCTTGGAGATGGTCAACAGGTATTACATTAATATCATGAAAAACGATTAATACATTTTCAGTTTGCCACCAACGATAAACTCTTTGAACTATTTCATTGGGTTCTGGTAAAATCTCACATAATCCCACCTGATATCCTAATTCTCTCCATAATGTTTTGAGGTCCGTTTTTTGGACAGCTCGTGCTAAATCAATCTTAATTTTTTTTCCGGTTATTGATTCTGGTACATATTGTTCTACCAAGCGATTTAGGAGCCATCTTTGCCCATATTTGACTGAACCATGAATCACAAAAGACGCTACTGATTGAACATTAAGTAATCGCACAAACCAATTAACTTGCTCGAGGTATCCTAATTTTAATAAATTTTTATAGAGTTGTTCACTATTTGAGTCTTGATCCAGCCTTTTGAGTTTTTGGTTGATTACGTCGCGCTTTTCTTCAGTTTCTTCGATTTGTTTGATTAATTTATATTCCTCTTTCGGACTGAAATTATCTATGTTAATCTTACGACGATAATGATTTAGTTCTTTAGTTAGCTCATCATACTCTCCTTGAAGTTCCTCATACTTTTTTCTAATAGCTGGATCTAAAGACATTTTATTGGCTTAATTATCGAGTTTCTCTGCAATTTTAGCAAGTTTTTGGCTAATCTCTTGACGCTTAAGTTCCAATTCTTCAATTTGTTCCGATAATTTGAAAGCTTCTTTCGGTCTTAAATCCGCCGTTTGTGCGGCTTTTCTTAAAAATTCTAATTCTTTAGTTTTAGCTTCATATTCTTCTGTTTGCTCCTTAAGTTGCTGCTCTAAATGTCTTCGTTCTATACTCGTCATGGTTTTTCCCAGAGAGTATGGGCTATTTTGATAAATTTGCTCCTCAATTGGGTTTGCTGCCACTATTTTCCTACTTTCTTCCTTACTTTCTGTTTCCTCTGTCCTATAGTCAGAAGAAGTTGCTTTCTTAATCTCATTTTGAAGCGATCGCTCTTTTAACTCTTCTTTTTCCCAATTACTGATAGCAGCGCTCACTAAACTGGCTAATTCATCAGGGGTTTTAAAAAAACTAACCAACTTTGTTTGGCCTAATTCTTGACGTAATTGATCGATAAGAACTCCTCTTTGGCCATCCCCTGTTACTGCATCCATCTGTTTTCTTGGCCAAGGCGCTTCTTCATTCAGCAGAAAAATAAAACAGGGTTTTTCTAACTCTTGAGCTTTTCTGTATTCTAGTTCTGTTATTGATTTTTTTAATGGATTACCTGATTCTCGAATATAGCCATATCTCCAGGCAAAAAG
>DLXW01000252.1:872-7440 GCA_003448685.1 Cyanothece sp. UBA12306 | reverse complement strand
TAATATCTCCAGGCAAAAAGCCCCACATACCAGTCACAGGCTGCTACATCTGCCATACATTTCTCTAAAGGTGGATATTTGCCCGTTGCGACATAGTCTTCCATTGCTATCCCATCATGTCCCATTCTGCTAATTGTTCTATAAACTGCTTCTCGGTAGTCTTTTAGATCACCATAGGTTGACGAGATGTACACCTTAGCCATTTAGCCTTCCTCTCAATTTTTGAACTAAAAAGTAAAATAATAAAGACCAAAAAACCTAATCTTTCCTTTCCTAACTATTAAGGGAAAAATCCCTGAATCTATCCCTTAAAATCTACAATAAATCCAAAATTGTTAGTCTATTTCTAGTTTTTATTACCTTAGAGAGTTTTTGTCAACAGAACATTAAGTAGGATGGGTTAGGGCTTGATTTTCAGTTGATCTCCAAGATTAATCTTTTTTCCTACTTCAGTAACAGGCAATCTAGTATTTAGTGCTAATTTATAAAAATGATTAAAGCGTGATTTATCTACCCATTCCGGTAAAGTTTTTCGTCGCTGATTAATAAAGGTTTGTTGAAAGTTTTGAGTAGGTTCTCCTGTCTGAGAATCGCGGGTAACTACAATACATCTTTGGCAGGGATTAATTCCCCTAAATTGTACATTTCCGATTTGGAAATTTATCGTTTTTCCTGCCACTGTAAAAAGCCGATCTTCCCAAAAAGCAGGAACTCCTGAGATTTCAATATTAGCACGAAATCTTGAGCGAATTTCTTCAACAGTAAGATCTTGATACCATGAAGCGATCGCTTCTAAAGTTGCGGTACTAATGATAGTCGGACCTGGGGATAATGTATCATCAGGAAATCCACTTTCGGGGTTTTGCTTAATTGTCACTGGAAATCCAAAATATTTACTTAACCAATTAGTTAATGCTTCAAGATCTTGTTCTAGATGAAATATATTAGTATCGTTTGTTCCTTGAATACTCAAGGAAATTGTCTTATCTTCTAGATTAAAATGAGAACGAATACTATGAATTTTGTGATTACGTTTACCATTAACAAATTTTCCTGATGAATCAAAAATAGCTAACCTTCGATCATCTTTTAATGCACCACTTTTGAGAATAGTTACTGTTTCAAGACTAATCTTATCCAAAGATTTAATAGGATAAATAAATAACTTGGAGACGTAAGGAATAATATCAGTCATCAAAAATTTTATAGCATTACAAATAATGGTTAGGACACATAGAGTAGGGTTTTCGGGAGTAGGGAGACCGGAGCTTCGGAGTAGATAAATGTCCTAACCAAAATACGTACTTCGTTATAGGACTGAAACCTCTTCCTTAAAGTTTATTTTATTCTATCACTAGAAAAAATCCTTAAAGACCTTACTCTCTTGAATTATCATTATCAGTTGGAGGAGGAGAAGATTGGGTATTGGGTAAGTTTTGGGTGGGAGCAATGGATGGTTTAATCTCTGGTTCACGTACTTCAGGAATAGGTAAAAAGAATAATATAAATGCCGCTAAAACCAGACTACCTATTCCTAAACTAGCCGGAACAGCTCTTTGTACCAAAGGTTCATCTGGGAGACGATATCGTCGAGAAAGGGGCTGTAACTGTAAAGTAAAATCAGGTAAAGCCTGGGTATCTGCAAAAAACTGATCAATCCCTTCGACCAAGTCAAATAATTGAACTGTAGTTAATTCTAATTCAATTGGAGGCTTTTCTTCTGCCTTGGGTTGAGCTTGCCAAATCAAGCGATGAAGATCTTTACCTGGAATTTTTTCAAAATGAATAGAATCTTCTGTGGACTCGGTCTTTTGAGGATGGGGAACACCACTAAGATATTCCTGAGCATAGGAACTCGCTGCTTTAGTCAAATTTTCCAGAAAGGTTCGTCCTCCGTGAAGTTTTTCTGGAATACCGACAAAATGACATTCAACATTAGATAAACTCGATAGTACAGGACGACTCGACGAGGAATCATTAACCCCAAAACTATCACCCCATCCCTCTAAAATTAAAGTGCAATTAGGTAGACTATACTGACGACGAATACTCATGCTACTTCCCCATCAAACAAACTAATCCAAAAGCGCTGCATTCCTGTAGTTCCAGTGCAAAACAAAAGTTTTTTTAACAAAGATAAGGCTAAACCATTTAATTCATCTTTTGAAGACAGATAAACTGAAACTTTAGCGCGACGAGAATTCATGCGACTTTGAAAATGGGCGCGAAATTGATCTAAATACTCCGATAGGAGAAAATGACAATTGACAGGTAATCTCTTTTGTAACATTTGTTGTTCGGCTAATAACAGTTGTCTAATCTGTACTGCTAAAGGTTTAGCCCGATAACTCATGATAATAACTAATGCTTTGGCTTGATCAACTGTTAAGTTAGTGCGTGTGTAGGAATGCCGCCAAGGATTACTAGAACGTAAGCGCCACAAAGCAATTCTATTTTTAATAATTTCCTGAAGATTTAACTGTTGAATGGTTTCGAGCATAGATTCTGATGCTCCCAATTCTAAAGCTTCGATAGTTAATAACAATAAATCAATCTGTTGTTGTAGTTGTATAGAACATCGCTGGCCAGAAATAGGAAAGTCAGGCAGGATATCTAAAATAATTGGTTTTGATTCAGCAACAGAACTTAAATCAGACATCAGGAGAATATTTGGGGGTTTTAACCATCAAACATCATAGCACGGTATACAAAAATGCCAAGTTTTTGTTGATCTTCATTCAACTGCTTTATGCTATCATAAGGGGCGACATTTGCTTAAAACTTCTCATTTATCTAAAATTGATGGATATTAAAGAGTTAATTAGAGATATTCCTGACTTTCCCCAACCTGGAATTATGTTTCGAGATATTACTACTCTACTAAGCCACGGGGAAGGACTTCGCCATACTATTGATACCCTGACTCAAAAATGCCAAATGGCTGGATTAGTACCAGATTACGTGGTGGGCATGGAATCCCGTGGGTTTCTTTTCGGAGTACCTTTAGCCTATCATCTCGAAGCTGGTTTTGTCCCTGTTCGCAAACCAGGAAAACTTCCAGGCGCTGTCCATCAAATAGAGTATGACTTGGAATATGGCACTGATAGCCTAGAAATTCATCAAGATGCTCTGCAAAATCATCATCGGGTTTTAATTGTTGATGATTTGATTGCCACTGGGGGAACAGCTAAAGCAACGGCAGATTTATTAGAAAAGATTGGTTGTGAGATTTTAGGATTTGCCTTCATTATTGAGTTAGTTGGTTTGGGTGGCCGGGAAAAACTTCCTGATGTTCCTATCATTAGTTTAGTAGATTATTAACAACATAAAATAATTAGTCAAGCTCCCCACCTATCAATATTTTTATCCTAGCTATTTGATAACTTTTAAATGTCAAACCAATCTCAAAGCGATCCCATCTATCTTGAAATTTTCAAAAATCTCTATCAATTTATTGCCGAACAAATGGGAATAACCCTACAAAATACGGCTTCTTCTGTTAATATTAAGGAAAGGCTTGATTTTTCCTGTGCTATTTTTGATCAACAAGGACTCTTAGTTGCCAATGCTCCCCATATTCCTGTCCATTTAGGCAGTATGAGTGAAAGTGTTAAAAGTCTGATTAAAGACCAGGAAAAAAATCTAAGATCTGGCAATGTTTATATTTCTAATAATCCTTATAATGGTGGAACTCACTTACCAGATGTTACTGTTATAACCCCTGTTTTTCTGACTTCTGATGACCCTAAACCTATCTTTTATGTTGCTTCTCGTGGTCACCATTCTGATATTGGGGGAATAACTCCAGGGTCTATGCCTCCCCATTCTAAATTAATTACTGAAGAGGGTATTCTATTCGATAATTGTCTACTATTACAAAACGGTATTTTTCAAGAAGAAACAATTAAAACTATCTTGAAAAATAATCCCTATCCGGCTAGGAATATTCAACAAAATATTGCTGATTTTAAAGCCCAAATTGCTGCCAATGAAACAGGAGTTAAAGAACTTTACCGCATGATTGAGCAATATGGACTAGAAACTGTAAAAAACTACATGGCTTTTGTCCAAAATAATGCGGAAGAATGCGTTAAAAAAGCTATCAATATTCTAAATAATGGAGAATTTACTTATACTTTGGATCAGGGATTACAAATTAACGTTAAAGTAACAATAGATAAAAATAATCGCACTGCAACTATTGACTTTACTGGAACTTCTTTACAAGCAGATAATAATTTTAATGCTCCTAAAGCAGTTGTCCAAGCAGCTATTTTATATGTTTTTAGAACCTTAGTTAAAGACAATATTCCTCTTAATGAGGGATGTCTAAAACCCCTCCATTTAATTATTCCTGAAGGTTGTCTATTAAATCCCACCTATCCAGCAGCAGTTGTCGCTGGCAATGTAGAAACTTCTCAAGTAATTGTTGATGCTTTATATGGTGCATTAGGAGTCCTAGCTGCTTCCCAAGGAACCATGAATAACTTTACCTTTGGTAATGAAAAATATCAATATTATGAGACAATTTGTGGTGGTTCTGGTGCAGGCCTTAATTTTGATGGAACCGATGCAGTTCATACCCACATGACTAACTCTCGTTTAACTGATCCTGAAGTTTTAGAATGGCGATATCCTGTTATTCTAGAAAACTTTAGTATTCGTGAAAATAGTGGAGGAGAAGGATGTCATAAAGGAGGTAATGGAGTAAGACGTTGTTTACGGTTTTTAGAACCAATGACAGCCGCTATTTTATCAAGTCATCGCGTTATACCTCCCTTTGGTTTAGCAGGAGGGGAACCAGGAAAAGTAGGAAAAAATTATGTTATTAGAAAAGGGGGAAAACTTGAACAATTAGCAAGTACCGCTATGATTGAAATGGAAACAGGAGACATTTTTGTCATTGAAACTCCTGGGGGAGGAGGATATGGGTTCAAAGGATAATAACTATTGCATTCGTGACGACTCCCGACATCGACCCTACGGGTACGATGCGGGCTTCTCGAGATCCCGAAAGATAGAGAGAACTTCGGGGGAGGTATAATCAGTATTAGAATTGACTATTACTGGTTTACCTTTACGGCGTTTTATAGTTGGGAACTCGTCCAGCCCAACTCGTTTTATATTAATAGCAGCATTGACATCTCTATCAATTAAAACTTGTTCAAATTCATCCCAATATTCTCGAATACTGCAATTAGTAAAAACAAATTCATCACGATAAGAAAGTAATTGAGATGTATAAGCAGGGTTCACTTCAATCACCGCAACTCCAGCTTTTCCAGCTATGTAGTTAAAGATTGAAAAGAACTGTCCAAAAGCAGCATCGAGCCAGGATTTATTAAGTCCTGACTTAGCTGATTATCCATTAGGAAGATACTTACCTGTATCATCTTGTTTTGGCTTGTTTTTCCGACTTAATCCCTTAAGATTAAGCTTTTCATGAAAGAAAACTTGTTGCCCTGTTCTTAAGAGTTGATGAGCAATTTTGTAAGCATGGTCTTTTCTTGCTCTAGCAATTCTTTGATGTTCTCGACTGACAATTGATAATTATTGATTCATTCGGTTTAAAGCCTCCCATTTTAAGGGGAAAAAAGACAATATATTTCCGCTTTTCCAATTCTCTCCCTTCAAGGGAGAGGTCATTGTCAATTGTCAATTGTTGAATAATACTCCTGAAGAAACATTTAAAAGTCAATTCTCTCAAAATAAGGCAATATCTTGACAAAATATGAGGGGGGGGTAGAATAAAAGAGTTTATCTGGTATAAAAGCCATTTAATTGCTCTAAGACCAGATAAAAAGCTTATTAGCTGTTTATCTGACCAAATTTAAGGAGTGAAACCTGATGTTAAATAAGACAATCCCCCAGTCTGCGATCGCAGCAACCGTAGTCACCGGAAGCTTACTAATGTCCTCTGCACCTACCATGGCTGCAGCTATTGGCGTTGACTGGACAACCCCTACTACTGGAGACTTAGACGGAACCTCTGTCACCCTGTCCAATATCAATATTCCTAACTTTTTTACAACAGACCTATCAGGAAGTGATTACTCTGCTGCTCCCCTATCAACCTCGCAACAAACTGTTGCTTATGACCAAAACAGCGACTGGACAACAACCTTTTCTAGTTCTGTTTCCAATCTTCTGCTCTATGGTGTTTTTTGGCGCGGAGGTAATACCATAACCTTTGATCAGTCCTTTACTATTGCCTCTGGATTCGCAGGAGCAACAGTTGCGGGTAATTCCATAACTCTTCCTGGATCTGTCAATACCTTTTCTAATGGCATTATTGAGTTCACCGGACCCGTTAGCTCTTTATCTGCTGATTCGAGTATCCCTCCAGGTCGCGCTTCTCAGATAGGTCTCACCTTTGGTATCAATGAACGAAATGGTACTGTTCCCGAACCTCTAACTATATTAGGTGCAGGAGCAGCGATCGCTTTTGGTGCAACTTTCAAGGGTAAATTAAAAAAAGCCCAGAAGAAATAAAAGTATGGCAATATCCTTTAGGATAAAGTAGGGGTCAATGGTTTTTGTCCCCTACCTTAACGAAGTCAGAAGTCAG
>DLXW01000252.1:0-611 GCA_003448685.1 Cyanothece sp. UBA12306 | reverse complement strand
AGACCCAATTTTTTTGATAATAGGATTTCATCTTTTGACGTTAATTTTTTAATTGCCAAAATTCCTCACAAAGTAAACTTTCTAAATCAGTAGGAAAAGGACAAATATCAGGAAAAGATGTGTCATATTCCCTGCATAAATTTTTCAGTGCATTATGATAACACTCATCAATAATAGCCAGTAAATAAGCTTTGAGACTGGGAGAATCGCGGAGAATACGGGTTAATTGCTGCTGAGTTCGACTAAGGGTTCCTTCCCATCCTCGATAACAATCTGGTAGGGGAACAAAACAACGTTTGAGAGCGTGTTCATATAAAGTGGTTAAACGACTTTCTAACTCTCGTTTATCTCGTTTTGCCAACCCTTCTACCTCATCAATTAGATTTTCCCAATCAATTTGTTCATAATTCTTAGATTTCAAGTTATTTACTGTCTCTTCAACCCAAAAATTGAAATCAGTATCATAAAGGGTTTTTGTTGGTATCTTTAGGGGGTTCATCTCTCAATCTATTCCGAGAAATTATTGCTACTTAGATCATAATTGATCTTAAAAGAAATCTGGCAAAAGTATCGTTTGCCAGATTTCTAGTCAACTCCCTTCGGGAGAGGGA
>DLXW01000074.1 GCA_003448685.1 Cyanothece sp. UBA12306 | reverse complement strand
TCCTAATCCTGTTCCTCCGTATTGACGGGGACTTTGACCTTCGGTTTGATTGAAGGATTCAAATATAAGTTTTTGCTGATCTTTAGCAATACCAATCCCTGTATCTTCTACAGATAAAATTAATTTAATTGTCTGATTATTTTCTTGATATAACAAGTTTTTGGGCTGATTTTTTTGCCATTCACAAGATATTTTGATATAACCTTTTGATTCATTGATTACCCTTCCTTGAAGTCAAAACCATAACTATAAGATAGAAATTAAGTAAATCTTAACTAAAATTATTATCTGTTGAATTAAATAATGTTTTTTGACATAAGTTAATTTTTCTTTATAATTTCTTTGCAGTCAATAATACTCAAAATAGGATTATATTAGAATATAGCATTCTCAGTTATAAATTTTTCCTAAAGAAGTACCATTGCTAACAAAAATTGATTGCATGATTAAGTGACAATAGACACCAAAAAGAGATAGCTTATGGCTAATGTTCTTTGGCTACAAGGTGGGGCCTGTAGTGGGAATACCTTATCATTCCTCAATGCAGAAGAACCCACCGTTGTTGATTTAATTACCGATTTTGGCATTAATGTGCTGTGGCATCCTTCTTTAGGGCTAGAATTGGGAGACAGCTTACAGCAACTTCTAAAAGACTGTGTTAGCGGCAAAATTACCGTTGATATCCTAGTTTTTGAAGGAAGCGTTGTCCAAGCCCCCCATGGAACCGGAGAATGGAATAGATTTGCCGGCCGTCCCATGAAAGACTGGTTAGAAGACCTATCGAAAGTGGCAGGTTTTGTGGTAGCCGTGGGAGACTGTGCTACCTATGGGGGTATTCCAGCCATGTCACCCAACCCCAGCGAATCGGTTGGGGTACAATTCCTCAAACGTAAAGAAGGGGGATTTTTAGGGGCTAACTATGTTTCCCAAGCTGGCCTACCTGTCATTAATATACCAGGTTGTCCCGCCCATCCCGACTGGATTAGTCAAATTTTAGTTGCCGTTGCTACTGGACGGGTAGGAGACCTAACCCTAGATGAATTTCACCGTCCTGAAACCTTCTTCCGTAGCTTTACCCAAACCGGTTGTACTCGCAATATGCACTTTGCCTATAAATCGAGTACCCACGACTTTGGACAGCGTACCGGATGCCTCTTCTATGATATGGGTTGTCGCGGACCCATGACCCATTCTTCTTGTAATAGAATCCTTTGGAATAGAGTATCATCGAAAACTCGCGCTGGAATGCCCTGTTTAGGCTGTACCGAACCTGAGTTTCCTTTCTATGATCTTAAACCAGGAACAGTCTTTAAGACCCGAACTGTGATGGGTGTTCCCAAAGACTTACCCCCAGGGGTTCATAAAAAAGAGTATGCCTTAGATACACTTAGGGGCAAAAATGCCGTCCCATCTTGGGCCAATGAGGATATGTTCACTGTTTAAAATCTTAGCTTTCATCTTCAATTTTGGAGGTGAAAGCTTGGTTAGTGAATAGTGAATAGTGAATAGTTGATGGTTGATCAAGATCTATTTCCTATTCCCATAGTCTATTAATCTTTGAGAGGAAAACATGACCGTAAAAACCTTAGAAATATCTCCTGTTGGTAGAGTCGAAGGAGATTTAGATGTTCGGGTGGATATTGAAAATGGACAGGTAGTCAATGCCTGGACTAAAGCTGAATTATTTCGGGGATTTGAAGTAATTTTAAAAGGAAAAGATCCCCAAGCAGGATTAATTGTTACTCCCCGGATTTGTGGGATTTGTGGTGCGTCTCACCTTACTTGTGCTTCTTGGGCCTTAGATATTGCTTGGGAAACTGAAGTTCCCCGTAACGCAATTTTGGCCAGAAATTTAGGGCAATTAGTAGAAACAATTCAAAGTCACCCGCGCCATTTTTATGCTCTTTATGCCATTGATTTAACCAACAAAAAATACAAAAATAGCCCTTTCTACGAAGAAGCTTGTAAGCGGTTTAGTGCCTTTACCGGAACCTCCTATGAATTAGCCATTACCACTTCAGCCAAACCCGTAGAATTATATGCTTTGTTTGGGGGACAATGGCCCCATTCTAGTTATATGGTTCCTGGGGGCGTAATGTGCGCACCGACCCTCACCGATGTTACCCGTGGTTGGGGAATTATGGAATATTTCCGCACCAATTGGTTAGAACCAGTTTGGTTAGGATGTTCCCTCGAACGTTACGAAGAAATTCAAACCTACGAAGACTTTTTAGCTTGGTTAGATGAAAGTCCCAACCATGCTAATTCTGACCTCGGTTTCTATTGGAGAATGGGATTAGATATTGGCTTACATAAATATGGTCAAGGCCCTGGACGCTATCTCACTTGGGGTTATCTCCCCCACGAAGACAAATTTCAAAACCCCACCCTTGCAGGTCGCAATGCTGCGGTCATTATGAAGGGAGGTGTCTATGATAGCTTTACTGATCTACACCATATGGTTGATCATACCTTTGCCCGCGAAAATACCAGCCACGCTTGGTATGAAGAAGGAACAGCCGATGTTCATCCTTTTGATCGCACTACCAAACCCCAGGACATCAATACAGGAAACTACGACGGTAAATATTCCTGGGCCACCGCAGTCAGTCACAAAGATTTAGGCCGGATGGAAGTGGGTTCCCTGGCGCGTCAGTTAGTCGCTGGAGGAAGTCACGGCGAAAGCTGGCAGCATTCTGATGGGTTAATCCTTGATATGTTTAAAAAGATGGGCGGCCCGAGTATTCATCTACGGGAGTTTGCACGGATGCACGAATCCGTTAAGCTTTACCGAGAAGCAGAAAGGTGTTTACGGGAATTTAAACTCAATGAACCTTGGTACATCAAACCCACCGAAAAAGATGGCCGAGGTTGGGGTGGAACCGAAGCAAGTCGCGGCGCACTCTGTCATTGGGTAGAAGTGGAAGGAGGTAAGATCAAAAACTATCAGGTTATTGCTCCCACTACTTGGAATGTGGGTCCCAGGGATGGCCAGGATGTCCGTGGCCCCATCGAAGAAGCCTTAGTGGGTATCCCCATTGAAGACCCGACTAATCCCGTAGAAGTAGGTCATGTAGCCCGTTCTTTTGATTCGTGTTTAGTCTGTACTGTACACGCCCATGATGGAAAAACAGGGGAAGAGTTAGCAAGGTTTAGAACTGCCTAACTTTTGTAAGGTGGGTATTGCCCACCTTACATCATATTGAAGAAGCGATCGCCTCTTCATCAAAAATTTGGGTCTGAAACCCCGTCGTTCTACGACGGCTTTATTAAGCGGATTTGGTATCATTTTAATGCGCCAAGGTATCATAAACATTCAACATAGATATATAATAAACAATCAAGGAATTAATGCAGTCTGCTAGGACAGTTTAGCTAATTGCTGGCAGAAAGATGAATATATAAATCTCAGACTTAATCGAAAAGTTAACCTGACTAAAAAACTAAGCCACAAGATCTATGATAAAACCTAAAGATGTTCAAATTTTTCCCATTGCGACTGACACCCTATTATTGCGATCGCGGACTTGGGATAGACTAAAATTTGAAATAGAATATGCTCTACAAAGGGGAACAACAGCTAACTCATACTTAATTCAAGGCGATAAAATTGCCCTGTTTGATCCTCCTGGAGAATCCTTCACTGAAATTTTTTTAAAAGTTTTAAAAGAACGAATTGATCCTAAAACCATTGATTATGTGATTTTAGGTCATGTCAATGCCAACCGAGGAGAAACCCTAAAAGCTTTATTAGAAATTGCCCCCCAAATCACCATGGTTTGTTCTAATCCTGGGGCAATATTATTACCTAATATTTTATTACCTAAATTTCCTAGTCAAATTAAAATAATTAAAGGAGAAGAGACCAAACTAGACCTAGGAAAAGGCCATCAATTATCCTTTGTTCCTACGCCTAACCCTCGTTATCCCGATCAATTATGTACCTATGATTCGCAAACGAAGATTCTATTTACTGATAAATTATTTGGAGCCCATGTTTGTGGGGATCAGGTATTTGATGAAGGGTGGAAAGTTTATGCCGAAGATCGCCGTTATTACTTCGATTGTATCATTGCTCCTTATGGTAAACAGGTGAGCGCTGGATTAGAAAAATTAGCCCAAAAAACTCCTAAAATTTATGGTACTGGTCATGGCCCATTGGTACGATATGGCTTAAAAGAATTAACTTTATCCTATCAACAATGGTTAACTAATCAGAAATCCCAAGATTTTAGTATAGCCTTAATTTATGCCTCAGCTTACGGTAATACTGCCACTTTAGCTCAAGCAATTGCTAAGGGAATTACCAAAACAGGAGTGACGATAGAATCAATTAATGCTGAAGTAGCTGAACCTGAAGAAATTAAGGAAGCAATTAACAAATGTAGTGGCTTTATTTTTGGTTCCCCTACCTTGGGTGGACATGCCCCAACCCAGATACAAACGGCTTTAGGAATCACTTTAGCTAATGCTGATAAAAGCAAATTAGCGGGGGTTTTTGGATCTTTTGGTTGGAGTGGAGAAGCGATCGATCTCCTCGAAAACAAATTGCGTGATGGGGGATATCGCTTTGGTTTTGACCCCATCCGTGTAAAATTTAAGCCCACTGATGCCATCCTCAAAACCTGCGAGGAAGCGGGAACAGACTTCGCCCAAGCGGTGAAAAAAGCCCAAAAAAGCCGTCAACCCAAACCTTCCGTAAATCAGTCCCAAACAGCGCGAACAGAACAAGCACTAGGACGCATTGTAGGCTCTTTATGTATCGTAACTTGTCAGCAAGAAGAGGTTAGTGGTGCGATGTTAGCTTCTTGGGTATCCCAAGCAACTTTTAATCCTCCAGGGTTTACGGTAGCGGTTGCTAAAGAACGGGCGATCGAGTCTTTATTATATCGCGGCAGTTATTTTGTCCTCAATATTCTGCAAGATGGTAGTTATTTAGGTTTAATGAAGCATTTTCTCAAACCTTTTGCCCCAGGAGAAGATCGTTTTGTGGGAATAGAAATCGAAACAGCTCAGAATGGTTCTCCTATTCTAAAAGATGCCTTAGCCTATCTAGAATGTCAAGTGAGCGATCGCATGGAATGTGGGGATCATTGGGTAATTTATGGGGTTGTTCAAAAAGGTCAAGTTTTACAAGATGGAGTAACCGCAATTCATCATCGTAAATCAGGAAACCATTATTAAATTAAGTTAATAGTTAACAATGCCATATGTTAAAAACAAGTGTTAAAATTCCGCAAAAAATTATTCCTTATTTGTTCTTATTGCCGGCACTTTTAGTGTTAGGAATTACGGTTTTTTTTCCAGCAATACAAGCTTTTTCTTTAAGTTTTACTCAATATGATTATGATTTAACCCAAGCTCCCAAATGGATTGGGTTAGCAAATTTTCAACGTTTAGCTAAAGATCCAGTTTTTTGGCAAACCCTAAGGAATACTTTATTGTATTTAATAGTTGTCGTTCCTATTTTGATAATATTTCCCCTAGGTTTAGCTATTTTAGTCAATAAAAAATTACGAGGTATTAGTCTATTTAGAATGGCTTTTTATGCACCTGTAGTAATTTCTATGGTGGTTGCTGGTATTGCTTGGAAAGCTCTTTATAATTCTAATGGTTTGTTTAATCAATTGCTGCAACAATGGGGAATTTCTTCAGGAATACCTTGGTTAACCAGTCCTCAATTAGCTATTTTTAGCGTCATGGTGGTTACTGTCTGGAAAGGACTAGGTTATTATATGGTAATTTACTTAGCAGGTCTGCAATCTATTCCTGAGGAATTATACGAAGCTGCTGCTATTGACGGTTCTGATGGTTGGCGTAAACATTGGGATATTACTCTTCCTCTAATGCGTCCCTATTTATTATTAGTAGGAGTGATTAGTGCGATCGCCGCGACTAAGGTTTTTGAAGAAGTTTATATTATGACTCAAGGGGGACCGCGCAATAGTTCTAAAACGGTGGTTTATTATCTATATGAAAGGGCATTTCAAGATTTAGATATTAATTATGCTTGTACCATTGGTTTAATTTTATTTTTAGTTATTTTAGTTCTTTCAATTATTAATCTTAAGGTGTCCCAAAATCCAACTTTATCTTGAAATTTTTTGAGTTGTCTTCTAATTTCTCCCCACACCCTACACCCTACACCCGAATCCATGTATCCTAACCATTGTTTGTAATGCTATAACTTTAGATTAGTTAAATGTTTTTAGCACTGACGATAGATTCGATCGCAATTAATAACTGTTCTTGAGTCCAACCATAGGAAAGACTAGCTGCGATCGCGCAGCCTCCAGCACCCACACCTTCTTTAACGTATCCCTCCTCATAAATACGTAATTGAGGGTAGTCTGAGGGCTTAAAACTCAATTTGGTGGCTAATAGACCAACCTCCCCTATCTCTTCGGCTAAGCCCACCGTATCCCCCGTGGGATCTTCTGCTACCCAGCGAGTAGTTCCCACGACAATTCTCTCTAACTTGGCAGGTTCTTGATATTGATTAATAATTGCTTTAATTAGAGCATAAACCGCTAACATTTGGGTTCCTCCAGCTAAAAGAACCCCTGTTTGATGGCTAGCAGCGATCGCCATTCCCGCAGTAACAATTTGCATAGGGTCCCCCACAGCAGCGACTAGGGCAAAAGGATCAATCGGCTCCAATATAGGATAAAATCCTGCTTGAGTCAGTCCACTTTGCACAACTAACCATTTTTGCTCATGATTACATAGAGGATGGCTACTATTGACTTTTCTGGTGGCATCAATTCCTAGTCCTGTCAGAATAGCCAAAGCGGTTGTGGTTCCCCCCACGACACATTCACTAACAATTAGATAGGAATTAGACGCATTGGTAGCAAGTTTTGCTCCCCATTGTAAGCCCTGTTGAAAAAGATGATTAATAGTTGCTAGAGGTAAGGCATTTCCGGTGGTAATACAATTAGCAGGAATACCCCCTAAATTGACATGATTGACAGTAGGAGGGTAGGTTAAACCAGCGTTAAACAGATAAACAGGAATATTAAGAGACTCAATAATAGCGCGAGTAATCAAAACAGGAGAAACCCCTTTAATTAAAGGAGGTAAAGGATATTGAGATTGAGATTGAGATTGAATTCCTTTAATTAAAAATTCTGCATCGGCGATCGCGGTATATTTTCGAGCTTCGGGAGTTGCTCCAGCCGCAGAAATACCTGGAATTAATCCCGTCTGCGTAAATCCTAAAATACAGGCAAAAATGGGGTGATAATGTTTATATTTTTGCAACCATTGTTCAGTTTGTTCTCGTTGAGTATAAACTTCAATCATTTTTGATCTTTAGTGTGGGAGACTCGGAGGTGTGGTAAGAGAGAGTATCATAAACGATGTCAATACAAAAATTTTTATTTGTTAATGTACAATTTATAATTATGAATAATGATTAAGCTAGACTTGACCATCAAAAGCCATAATTTCATTAAGGACATACACTTTAGCAACTAACGTCAATTGATACACGAAAGGAGATAAATTAGATTATGCCAGAGCTTCAGCAACGCTCAGAGCTTGACTTTAATAGCGAAACCTATAAAGATGCCTACAGTCGTATCAATGCCATTGTCATTGAAGGTGAGCACGAAGCCTATAGTAACTATATAGATATGGTTCAACTGCTGCCAGAGCATCAAGAAGAGTTAATCCGTCTTTCTAAGATGGAAAACCGCCACAAAAAGGGTTTTCAATCCTGTGGTAAGAATCTGAGTGTTATTCCTGATATGCAATATGCTCAGGAATTTTTCTCCCTACTTCATGGAAACTTCCAAAAAGCTAAAGCAGAAGGGAAGATCGTCACTTGTCTATTGATTCAATCTTTGATTATAGAATCCTTTGCGATCGCTGCTTACAATATTTATATTCCCGTTGCCGATCCTTTTGCTCGCAAAATTACAGAAGGGGTAGTTAAAGATGAATATACCCATCTTAATTTTGGCGAAATTTGGCTTCAAGAACATTTTGACGATTCTAAAGCCGAATTAGAACAAGCAAACAAAGATAATCTACCGATTGTCTGGAAAATGCTCGATCAAGTTGAAAAAGATGCCAAAGTTTTAGGTATGGAAAGAGACGCATTGATAGAAGACTTTATGATTAGTTATGGGGATGCTTTAAGCAATATTGGCTTTAGTACTCGTGAAATCATGCGGATGTCTTCTCATGGCTTAGTCGCTGCTTAAGACACAATTCGTTTCAACTTAATTGACACCTAGCCCACGCTCTCAAGTGTGGGCTTTATAGAATAAAATTAGTAAAGATATAGGAGCAGCCCTTTCAAGGTGTTG
>DLXW01000012.1:1942-3265 GCA_003448685.1 Cyanothece sp. UBA12306 | reverse complement strand
ATGCAGGAAACTAGATTAACTTTCGAATCTGAAGGAATAAATGTGGATTACATATCCTTTAAAATTGTTAACTTAACAAACAATTATAAAATAGAAAAAATCCGTGACGCTTTTCGCAAGTATTACGGCTATGAATCTTCTATAGTGTATGAAGAAACAGAGCAGAAAATTAAAGAGAAGCACTCCTACTCGACCGAAAACAAAATATTTTTGAAACATTGGAAGAAGCCATCTTGGGAGGGCTGTATCCTTTGTTTTCCAGGATTGACAGGCAAGCACTTCTATAATCAAATCAAAACAAAAGGAATCCCATGGAGGATCTTTCAAGTTCCAAGAGATAGGATCCAACTAAGTCGAATAGATTTAGTATATCAGCAACCTTGGACTGCTCAAATTGTCTATGATCTAGATAAAATTGAAGATTACTTTGCTAACCAGCTAAGTAGGAATCGCGTTGGGAAATTACAAAAGCATGAGCATGGGAAAGTCCTTACGTTAGGAACAAGAGAAGGTGTAAACTTTCATAGAATTTACCCCAATCAGGCAGGATTACGATTTGAGTTAGAGCTAAAAAAATTCAGCAAAACAGCAAAAATAACAAAATATGTCCAAGAGTTTTTCCTCGAGAGTAATTTTCCAGAGTTAGAAGAGAAACTTGTCAAGCATTTTGTGAGGCAATTTGCTAGGCGACTCGATCTGAGACTGATCCAAACTCATTGGTTGCTTCATAAAATTAGGATTATATTTCCCCATCAGGAAAGATCCGCAAATAATAATTTTTTAAGCACATACTTGCGTCAGTCTAAAAATGATTTTGAGGACGCTTTTCAACAAATGAAAAGAAAAACAAAGTCGACTGAGAAATGGTACTTTACACATGACGAAGCTTTGTTCACCTTACTTCAACTTCACGCATTTATCGCACAATTGGACAATTACTCTACATCAAAAGCTTCACAACCAAACGATATCTTCGAGGATTTAGACAATCCCGTTAATTTTGCTAACATAGAATTTCCTCTCTTAGATTTTGTAAAGTTTACCGGAATCAATGAATTGAGTCATCATCAAAGAAAGAAGTATAGTACTTTTATCAAAGTATTACCATTTGCAACACATATTTTACAAGAATTCGATGATGAAACTTTCGTATCTTTGGTGCAAATTCCCTCATCATCCGTTAGGAGGTATAAACAACGACTGATGGTAAGTTTAACCATTGACACAAATATTTTACGTTATCGGTATCCATTTTACCACTCAGATTATTTTCTTCGGCGGCACAATAAGTATGACATGTACGTCAAACTAATGATTCTAAAA
>DLXW01000012.1:669-1753 GCA_003448685.1 Cyanothece sp. UBA12306 | reverse complement strand
GTACGTCAAACTAATGATTATAAAAATCTTTAATAAGCCAAGTTGCTACAAAGAAATACCAATTCATAAAATTTTGAAACGATTTCAAGCATATCCAGACCAAGTAAGGAAAACTATAAAATCCTATCTGTTGGAAGCATTGATGGAATTAAAAAAGAAAAAATTTATTAAACCATACTTTTTACTGAAGAGAAAGAATAATCATAAAGAAGAAAAAGTCACAAAACTTGATTCCAAACAATTGGCCTATACGTACATAATTCGAATTCAAGAAAACATCAAATTTATCTCAAATTAACAGAACGAGTCATTCAAATTTACCTAGTTTTTTCCTGGTTATACAGGTACGAAATTTATTCTTTAGGTTTTCTTGATTTTAGAATCAAAATATAGTAGGCATAAGGGTTCAGAGCTATAATTTTGCATTTATACTTAGTGAAATATCTTATCACTTTTTTCTTATTAGGGGATAAGATATTTCACTAACTCAAATAAGTTATTTTCCCCAAAAATAAGGTGATAATGAAAGATTTTTACCTTCAAAAAGTGTCCGTTTTTTTAATAGATTAACTAAAAAATAATCAAAATTATAATTATAAATGTCATCAGAGAAATTATCGAACTTGTATCAATGTTCATCTCCTTAATAATATAAGTGCATGAATGAAAACAACACGTTTCAAACAACATTATTCAATCTAGGTATTGAAAAATTAGAATTATAGGTGTATCGTAAAAAAAAAAATTAACATTTATATGAAAGGAAATCTAAATCATCATTCAGATAAGTTAAAAACCAGTAAACTAGAAGATGACTATATTGCAAAAATTCCAAACTCTGGTTTTAGAGAGAATAGACGTTTCAGAAGACGGTTTCAACGTTTAATGAAAAACCGAAAAGTCTTAAAAGCTGAACAAGAAATGATGAAATTTCAAAAATTTTCCACGATTTGTGCGTTCACCATTGCTCCTGTTAGTGGAGAAGAAGGACTTGTAAAATTGTTTTTAATGATGAGTCAAGAAGCTTGGCGCCTATTTTTAAAAATAGGGGACTTAATTATACAATCTTTGAAGAAGTTTGGAA
>DLXW01000012.1:0-541 GCA_003448685.1 Cyanothece sp. UBA12306 | reverse complement strand
AAGTTTGGAACGTATGTAATAAAACTTATAATGCAACATCCATACTTTAGTTTGTTTGCAGTTTTTACAAGTTGCGCGTTACTTCTATTTAATCATCTAGCCAGAAAGTTTGGGAGAAAACTTCAGTGGTACGATCGTCTGTTAATTATTATTCTAGCGTTAATAGCAACTTTGTTACTGAGTGTAGCTATCAAAAGTGAGGCTTTTAAAACCATTCTAGAATGGTTAAAGAAAATATTAATCCGAATAATACTGGGTTTACGTAGTTTGACCAGTTTCTTAGATTCACATACGCAAGATAAAGATCTAGTATCCAGATCAAAACCTAAATCTTCAAAGGGTGAAGATTTAAAAGTCTTCGTTTTCTTCTCAGTCATTACTGCTATAACAACGAAATGTTTATTACAACTATTTAAGCGTAAAGTGGTGGGTGATGGTCCCTTTACCACTGAACTAATTAATATTCTAGAATTAGACATAGATCTAAGTTCTCTTAAATTCTAAAAATAATTAAGAAGAACTCTTCTTAATTATTTTATCT
>DLXW01000238.1:10019-10571 GCA_003448685.1 Cyanothece sp. UBA12306 | reverse complement strand
TAGCTGGTATTAATCTGGTACCAAATTTGATGCTGAGGTTTGGTCAATAGATTAACTCCAACATAAACTTGACCCAAAGAGGGTTGAGTTAAATTAAAACACGATTGCAGTTTATTACATTGGTTTATAATGAGATCTCGTAGTTGATCTCGCATAGTATCAACCCATGCTTCAATACCTGAATTTTTTGCTATATTTAGGGGGTTTGGAGATTGACTTTGATAATCTTGAAGATTAACAATTTCTTCTAGGTTCAGTTGTAAAGTAAAACAGATTTCTTGAAAGATTTGACGTTTAATTGGTCGTCCCGTCAAAAATTTCCAGATTGATTGACGACTCGATAAACCAACTGCACTAGCTAATTCTTCCTGAGTCCAACCTTTAGCAGCAATAGCTTGTCTCGCTTGAACAATCCCTTCAGGGGAACACGATAGTGATCTTTTGGACATAATTGCTTTCGATGGAGTCATAACCTTCATTTTATCCAGTTTTGAGCTACTTCCTGTGATTATTATCACCCATGATTAGTGAGAATGATTATGTCAATTTAGC